>NZ_DATMVN010000030.1:0-11147 GCF_035563135.1 Streptomyces sp. | reverse complement strand
CCAGCTCCTTCTTCATGCGCTCCACCACCCCGTCGATCTGGCCGGCGAAGCCGTACACGATGCCGGACTGCATGGCCTCGACGGTGTTCTTGCCGATCACGCTGCGGGGCCGCGCCAGCTCGATCTTGCGGAGCTGGGCGCCCTTCACACCCAGGGCCTCCACGGAGATCTCGATGCCCGGCGCGATCACCCCGCCGGTGTACTCGCCCCGGGCGGAGACCGCGTCGAAGGTCGTGGCCGTGCCGAGGTCGACGACGATGGCCGGGCCGCCGTAGAGCTCGACGGCGGCGACCGCGTTGATGATGCGGTCCGCGCCGACCTCCTTCGGATTGTCCGTGAGGACCGGCACGCCCGTCTTGACGCCCGGCTCCACGAGGACCGCCGGGACATCGCCGTAGTAGCGGCGGGTGACCTCACGGAGCTCGTGCAGAACGGCGGGGACGGTGGAGCAGATCGCGATGCCCTCGATGCCGTCACCCAGTTCGACACCGAGCAGCGGGTGCATGCCCATCAGGCCCTGGAGCAGGACGGCCAGCTCGTCGGCGGTGCGGCGGGCGTCGGTGGAGATCCGCCAGTGTTCGACGATCTCCTCCCCGTCGAACAGGCCGAGGACGGTGTGGGAGTTGCCGACGTCGATGGTGAGCAGCATCAGGCGTCGGTCCCGTCGGTCGCTGCGGCGTCACGGAAGTCCAGGCCGATGTCGAGGATCGGCGAGGAGTGCGTGAGCGCGCCGACGGCCAGGTAGTCGACGCCGGCCTCGGCGTAGGCGCGGGCGGAGCCGAGGGTGAGCCGGCCCGAGGACTCCAGCACCGCGCGGCCGTCGACGAGGGCGACCGCTTCCGCGGTCCCGGCCGGGGTGAAGTTGTCCAGCAGGATCAGGTCCGCACCGGCGTCCAGCACCTCCCGGACCTGCTCCAGGGTGTCGACCTCGACCTCGATCGCGAGGTCGGGGAACGCCTTCCTGACCCGCTGGAACGCCTCGGCGACACCGCCGGCCGCGATCACGTGGTTGTCCTTGACCAGCGCCGCGTCCACCAGCGACATGCGGTGGTTGACCCCGCCGCCGCAGCGCACCGCGTACTTCTCGAGCGCGCGCAGTCCCGGAGTGGTCTTGCGGGTGTCGCGGACCGCCGCCTTGGTGCCTTCGAGCACATCGGCCCAGGCGCGGGTGGCGGTCGCGATCCCGGAGAGCCTGCAGAGCAGGTTGAGCGCGCTGCGCTCGCCGGTGAGCAGGTCACGGGTGCGGGTCGTGACCGTGAGCAGCTTCTGGCCGGCCACGACGCGGTCGCCGTCCTCGACGTGGCGCTCGACCTCGAACTCGTCGGTGCAGACGATGGACAGGACCGCCTCGGCGACGCGCAGGCCCGCGACGACGCCCGCCTCACGCGCGGTGAAGTCCCCGGTGGCCACGGAGTCCTCCGGGACGGTCGCCACGGTGGTGACGTCCTCGCCTCCGTCGAGGTCCTCCTCGATGGCGACGTGGGCGATGTCCTCGACCTGGACGGGGTCCAGCCCGGCGTCGGCCAGCAGCTGGGCCAGGGCGGGGTCCAGGCCGCACTCCAGGCCGTCGGGGTCGTAGCCGTCGCCGCAGCCGCAGCCGTCGCCGCAGCCGCCCCCGGATTCGGCGGGTGCGCCGATGTGGATCAGCGGGACGTCCACGGGTGCGGGGCGCGGATTCTCTTCGGGCGTGCTCACGGTTACGGCTCCTCGGGGGCGTCGGCGGGGTGGTTGCGGGGGCCGGCGGGCCGTGCTGTGTCTGCGGGGTCCGCCGGGTACCCGGGGCGTACGGGCGGGAAAGCGGCACCGTCCGTCGTGCGGACGACGGGCTGCCGGTCCGGGGCGATACGGACGACGAGGTGGCGGCGCCAGGCGGCGTCGTCGCGGTCGGGCCGGTCCTCGCGCCAGTGGCAGCCGCGGGTCTCCTCGCGTTCCCGGGCCGAGGCGACCAGGACCCGCGAGACGAGGAGCAGATTCGTGGCCTCCCACGCCTCCACCCCGGGCACGGCGTCCTTGGGGCCGTCCCCGTCGGCAGCGGCCTGCTGGAGCGCCTCCAGCTCCTCGGCCGCGGTGGCGAGGCTGCCGGCGGAGCGGATGACCCCGGCGCCCCTGGTCATGATCCGCTGGATCGTGGTCCGGGACTCCGCTGTGAGCAGCGGGACGGTGTGCGTTCCGGCGGGTTCCCCCGCCACCGCGCGCCGGGGGGCGGCCGTGGAACCGGCCCGGGGCCCCTCCACCACGTCGGCCGCGATGCGTTCCGCGAAGACCAGGCCCTCCAGGAGGGAGTTGGACGCCAGTCGGTTCGCACCGTGCACGCCCGTGCAGGCGACCTCTCCGCAGGCGTACAGGCCGGGCACCGTCGTACGGCCGCGGAGGTCCGTACGGATGCCGCCCGAGGCGTAGTGCGCGGCGGGGGCCACCGGGATCGGCCGGGTGACGGGGTCGATGCCGTGGGCGCGGCAGGCGGCGAGGATCGTCGGGAAGCGCCGCTCCCACATCCCGGCGCCGAAGTGGCGGGCGTCGAGATACATGTGCTCGGTGCCCCGCAGATGCATCTGGCGGGTGATCGCCTTGGCGACGATGTCGCGGGGCGCCAGCTCGGCCAGTTCGTGCTGCCCGAGCATGAAGCGGGTGCCGAAGGCGTCGACGAGATGGGCTCCCTCGCCGCGTACCGCTTCGGACACCAGCGGCTGCTGGCCCTCGGAATCGGCGCCGAGGAACAGGACGGTCGGATGGAACTGGACGAATTCGAGATCGGAGACCTCGGCCCCCGCCCGCAGTGCCAGCGCCACCCCGTCGCCCGTGGAGACCGGCGGATTGGTGGTCGCGGAGAAGACCTGGCCCATGCCGCCGGTGGCGAGGACCACGGCCGGGGCGTGGACGGCGCCGACCCCGTCGTGCTGGCCCTCACCCATGACGTGCAGGGTGACGCCCCGGGTACGGCCTTCCGCGTCCTGGAGCAGGTCCAGGACCAGGGCGTTCTCGATGGTGCGCAGGGCCGCCGAACGGACCGCCTCGACCAGGGCCCGGGAGATCTCGGCGCCCGTGGCGTCGCCCCCGGCGTGCGCGATGCGGCGGCGGTGGTGACCGCCCTCACGGGTCAGGGCGATCGCCCCGGTGTCGGTGGTGTCGAAGTGCGCGCCGGTGCCGATCAGCCGGCGTACGGCGTCGGGTCCCTCCGTGACGAGGGCACGCACCGCCGTCTCGTCGCACAGGCCTGCCCCGGCGACCAGGGTGTCGTCGAGGTGCTGCTCCGGGGTGTCGCCCTCGCCGAGCGCCGCGGCGATGCCGCCCTGCGCCCAGCGGGTGGAGCCGTCGTCCAGGCGGGCCTTGGTGACGACCACGGTCGAGAGGCCCGCCGCGGCACAGCGCAGGGCGGTGGTGAGACCGGCCACGCCGGAGCCGACCACGACGACGTCCGCGTCGATGGCCCAGCCGGGGGCGGGGGCGGTCAGCCGTATTCCGGTCACGAGGGGGCTCCGAGGGTCAGCGGGATGTTGTCGATCAGACGGGTGGCCCCCACCCGCGCCGCGACGGCGAGGACCGCCTCGCCGCTGACGCGGTCGTCGGGGAACTCGGTGAAGTCCGCCGGGTCCACGAGCGCCACGTAGTCCAGGTCGAGGGGCACCGCCTCCCCGGCCGCCTCGTCCAGGACGGCCCGTGCTGCGGCCAGCACCGCGGCGGGCGTGACGGTCGGCCGGGCCAGCTCCACGGCCTGCGTGTCGGCGGCCGCACGGGCCTCCCCGAGCCGGGTGAGGGCGGCGGCACGGCCCTCGCCCGCCGGGGCCGTCCGGGCGCGGGCGTGCAGCGTCTGCTGGGCGGCCAGCCGGTCACGCGCGGCGAACAGGGCCCTGGGCAGGACCAGCGCGGTCCGGCGCTCCTGAGCGGACAGGAAGCGGTTGCGGCTGGAGAGCGCGAGACCGTCCGGGTCGCGGACGGTCGGCACCGCGACGATGTCGAT
Organism: Streptomyces sp.; assembly: GCF_035563135.1. Lineage (GTDB taxonomy): Bacteria > Actinomycetota > Actinomycetes > Streptomycetales > Streptomycetaceae > Streptomyces. Next base: position 7,189 of record NZ_DATMVN010000030.1, on the reverse strand, counting down.
GCCGAAGTTGAGATCGCGCACCATGCGGCGGACCAGTGCCAGCTGCTGGGCGTCCTTCTGTCCGAAGAACGCCGCGTCCGGCCGGGTGAGGTGGAGGAGCTTGGCGACGACGGTGAGCATGCCGTCGAAGTGCCCGGGGCGGGAGGCGCCTTCCAGCCGCTCGCCCATGGGGCCCGCAGTGATCCTGACCTGGGGGTCGCCACCGGGGTAGACCTCGTCGGCGGAGGGGGCGAAGACCGCGTCGGCGCCGGCTTCCGAGGCGACGGCGAGGTCGGCCTCCAGCGTGCGGGGGTAACGGTCGAGGTCGGCGGCCTCGCCGAACTGGAGCGGGTTGACGAACACGGTGACCACGACCTGGCCGCCGGGTCCCACGGCCGCCCGCGCCGCACGGATCAGGGTGGCGTGGCCGTCGTGGAGCGCGCCCATCGTCATCACGACGGCGCGGCGTGCCCCGGCGGACCGGCCCAGGGCGTCCAGTTCCTCGGTGGAGCGCAGCAGGGTGGCGGGTGCGGTGTTCATCGTTTCTCCCCCGGTCCGGTTCCGTCCGGGCCGTGTGTTCCGTTCGTTCCGTCGGCGGCGTTGCTGTCCGACAGGACGCCGAGGAGGTCCTCGGCCAGCTCCGCCTTGAGCAGGCCGTGGTCCAGCGCCCGGTCGGCCGTGGCGCGCGCCATGGCGAGGTACCCGGCCACCGTCTGCGGGGCGTGGGCGCGCAGCTCGCGGATGTGCGCGGACACCGTCCCCGCGTCGCCCCGGGCGACGGGCCCGGTCAGCGCCGCGTCACCGGAGCGCAGGGCGTTGTCGAGGGCGGCCCCGAGCAGGGGTCCGAGCATCCTGTCGGGCGCCCCCACGCCGGCTTTGCGGAGCAGCTCCATGGACTGTGCGACGAGGGTGACCAGGTGATTCGCTCCGAGGGCGAGCGCCGCGTGGTAGAGCGGCCGGAACTCCTCGGCGATCCGTTCGGGCTCACCGCCCATCTCGATGACGAGCGCCTCCGCGGCGAGCCTGAGCTCCTCGGGGGCGGTGACTCCGAAGGAGCAGCCCGCCAGCCGCTGGACGTCGACGGAGGTGCCGGTGAAGGTCATCGCCGGATGCAGGGCGAGCGGGAGGGCGCCGGCCCGCAGCGCGGGGTCCAGCACCCTCGTCCCGTACCGCCCGGAGGTGTGGACGAGCAGCTGGCCCGGTCGTACGGCACCGGTCTCGGCGAGGCCTTCCACCAGCCCGGGCAACGCGTCGTCGGGGACGGTCAGCAGCACGAGATCGGCGCGCGCGAGGACCTCGGCGGGCGTCACCAGGGGGACGCCCGGGAGCAGTGCGGCGGCCCGGCGCACGGAGGCGTCGGACACGCCCGAGACCGCGACCGGGCGGTGCCCGGCGAGCTGGAGCGAGGCGGCGAGAGCCGGGCCGACCCGTCCCGCGCCGACGACGCCGACGGTGAGGCGGGCGGGGCGGTCCCTCGCGTCGAGGGTTTCCTTGGACACTGATGCGTTCACGCGGCGATGGCCTTCCGTTCCAGTCCGCGGGGGGTACCGGACGATTTCTCTGCATGCTACGCCAGCGTTTCGACACGCCACCCGGACGTCCACACCCTGTGGATAACCTCGGGCGACAGGGGAGCCCCCGGTGAGCGGTCCCAGCGGCCCGGGTGATGATCGTCCCATGGCAGTCACCGATGAGCAGCAACAGCGGAACCGCAGGCTGGCCGCCTGGCAGCGGTCGGAGAAGGTGCTGGCGCGGATGTCCGCGGACCGCACGCTGGCCGAGCGGCTGGCCGCGCTGGCCTCCGACGCCGGCACGGTCCACGACCTGGACGAGTGGACGGATGTGTACGGCGGCGGGGTCGTCGCCGAGGTCGAACGGCGCACGGCGGAGCTGCTGGGCATGGACGCCGCCGCGTTCTTCCCGACCGGGACGATGGCCCAGCAGGTCGCGCTGCGGTGCTGGGCGGGACGTACGGGTGATCCGGTCGTGGCCCTGCACCCGCTCTCCCACCCGGAGGTGCACGAGCGGGGCGCACTCGCCTCGGTGAGCGGGCTGCGCACGGTGCATCCGACGGCGGCGCCCCGGCACGCCACGGCGGACGAGATCCGGGACCTCGCCGAGCCGTTCGGCACGCTGATGCTGGAACTGCCGCTGCGGGACGCGGGTTTCGTCCTGCCCTCCTGGGAGGAGCTGGAGGCCGTCGTGGCCGCCGCGCGGGAGCGGGACGCCGTGGTGCATCTGGACGGGGCGCGCCTCTGGGAGTGCACCTCGCACTTCGGGCGTGGCCTGCCCGGGATAGCGGCCCTCGCCGACAGTGTGTACGTGTCGTTCTACAAGTCCCTGGACGGACTGTCCGGAGCGGTGCTCGCCGGCCCCGAGTCGCTGATCGAGGAGGCGAGGACCTGGCGCCACCGTTACGGCGGTCAGGTCTTCCAGCAGTACCCGGCGGCCCTCTCCGCCCTGCTGGGCCTGGAGCGGGAGCTGCCGAGGCTGCCGTCGTACGTGGCGCACGCGAAGGTGGTCGCCGGGGCCCTGGCGGAGGGCTTCGCGGAGTCGGAGGTGCCGTGGTCCCGGGTGCACCCGCAGCCACCGCACACACATCAGTTCCAGGTCTGGCTGCCGTACGCGGCAGAGGTGCTGGACGAGGCGTCCGTGCGGCAGGCCGAGGAGACGGGCGTGACCCTCTTCCGCCGCTGGTCCGCGGCTCCGGCCGGTCCGCCCGGGGTCTCTTTCACCGAGGTCACGGTGGCGGCGCCGGGGCTGGAGTGGACGGCCGGCGACGTGGTGGAAGCGGTGGCGGACTTCGTGGAGCGGCTGGCGTAGGCGGTTCAGTTCCGCGAGACGACCGGCGCGGACGGCCGGACGGTTCAGGTCCGGCCCGACGGTTCAGGCCCGGCCCGGGCGGTTCAGGCCCGGCCCGGGCGGTTCAGGGGAGAGGTGGCAGGCGCGCCGACGTCCAGGCACGGATGCGCCTGCGGATGATGCGCAGAACGTCCCGGTCGTGCGTCCCGGGCAGTGGGGGCTGCGCCTCACCGTGCTGCGCGGCGCGGCAGCTGTCGAGCATGTGCTGCTGAACGATGTCCATGGGTCCAGCCTGGCTCCGGCCCGGCGGGCGCGCCCGTGGATTGACGGCCGCAGTCAAGTGGCGCCGGACTCCGCCCCCGCAGCCCTCACCATGGAGGGGTGAGTGTGCACATCGACATCGCGGGCCTGCCTCCCGAGCGCATAGTTTTCGAGACCTCCCCCCTCGCCGAGCTGGGGCTCGCCCTCCACGCGCTCTCCGAGCCGGGGCACCACCCCGGCCTGCACGGCTGGGTGACGGCGACGGCCGCCTCCCTGGAGCCGGACCTCGCGGACCGGCTGAGCGAGGCGGAGTTCCTGTGGCGGAACACCTTCTCCGACGTCTTCCTGCCGTTCGCCGGTGTCCGCGGCGGTGACGGCAGGACCGGAGCGACCCTCGCCGAGGACCTGGACATCCTCGACAGGCTGGACGACGAGCGGTTCGTCGCCGCCGCTCTGGAGTTCACCTGCACGGGCATGTACGGGACGGGGGCGCCGTCCCCGCTCTCCGACCCCCGGACGCGGGCCCGCGCGCTGGACATGGCGGCGGCCAGGGGCCCGAAGCAGGTGAAGTTCAGCCGGCAGCTCCTGGGCGACCCCGACTCCGTACGCGGCTGGGTCAGGCGCCTCTTCGAGGACTGCGACCAGGCGTTCTTCGCCGGCACCTGGGAGCGGGTCCGGATCCAGCTCGCGGCCGACGCCCGGCACAAGACGGAGGTGCTGCGGCACAAGGGCGCCGCCGCGGCGATGGATGCGGTCTCCGCGGCCCTGACGCTGGACGAGGAGGCCGGCCGGATCAGTGCCGACAAGCTGACCGAGGGCCGTACCGACGCCACCGGCACCGGGCTGACCCTCGTCCCGACCGCCTTCGGCTGGCCGCACCTGACGGTGCTGCACGCCCCCGGCTGGCGTCCGGTGATCCACTACCCGGTGCACCGCCCCGAGCTGCCCTCCCCCGCCTCCGTCGAGCTGCTCCAGCTCCGGATGGAGGCACTGGCCCACCCCATGCGGATGCGCATCTGCCGCAACCTGGCCCGTTCCCCGTACACCACGGGCGAACTCGCCGACTCGCACGGCATCACACCTCCCGAGGTGTCCCGGCACCTCGCGCTCCTCAAGAAGGCCGGTCTGGTCACCACGCGACGGCGCGGGCGGTACGTCCTGCACTCGCTGGACCTGACGGTCGTGGCCCGTCTGGGCAGCGACTTCCTGGAGGGCGTACTGCGGTGACCCCGGGCGGGGTCAGCCCGTTCCGCCGCCCGCCCTGACCAGGCCCGTCTCGTACGCGAGGACGACCACCTGGACGCGGTCGCGCAGGCCCAGCTTGGTGAGGATGCGGCCCACGTGGGTCTTCACGGTCGCTTCGGACAGGACCAGACGGCCCGCGATCTCGCCGTTCGACAGGCCCTGGGCGACCAGCAGCATCACCTCGCGCTCACGCTCGGTCAGCTTCTCGACGTGCTTGTGCTGAGGCTCCTTCCGGCCGCTCGGCAGCATCGGCGAGAACCGGTCGAGCAGCCTGCGGGTCGTGGACGGGGCCACGACGGCGTCGCCGCTGTGCACCGAACGGATGGCGGAGAGCAGCTCACCGGGCGGCACGTCCTTGAGCATGAACCCGCTGGCGCCCGCCTTCAGCCCGGAGAACGCGTACTCGTCCAGGTCGAACGTGGTCAGGATCAGCACCTTGGGCGGATCGGTCCGCGCACAGATGCGCCGGGTCGCCTCGACGCCGTCCAGGCGTGGCATGCGCACATCCATGAGCACCACGTCGACGGCCGTGGACCGCAGCACCTCGATCGCCTCGGCCCCGTCGCCCGCCTCCGCGACGACCTCCATGTCCGGCTGGGCGGCGAGCACCATCCGGAAACCGGTGCGCAGCAGCGCCTGGTCGTCGACGAGCATCACTCGGATCGCCATGAGCTGTCCTGTCCTTCTGTCACTGGTCGGCCGGCTTGAGCGGGAGCAGGGCGCTGATCCGGAAGCCGCCGCCCTGGCGCGGTCCCGCGTCCAGCGTGCCGCCGACCATGCCGACCCGCTCGCGCATGCCGATCATTCCCTGGCCCGCACCGTCGGCCCCGCCGTCCTGGTAGAGCTCGTGCGGGGCGCCGCGGCCGTCGTCCTCGACGAGCAGGCCGAGCCCGTCGTCGAAGTAGACCAGCCGCACGCTCGCCCCGGCGCCCGGACCGCCGTGCTTACGGGTGTTGGTGAGCGCCTCCTGGACGATGCGGTACGCGGTCAGCTCGACCCCGCTCGGCAGCGGGCGCGGAGTGCCCTCGATCTTGAAGTCCACTGTGAGGCCCGTCTCCCTGACCTTGCCGACGAGCTCCTCGATCTGCTCGACATCGGGCTGCGGGACGTACTCCCCGCTCTCCGGGGAATCGCCGGTCCTGAGCACTCCGAGCAGCCGCCGCATCTCGGCGAGTGCCTGGCGGCCGGTGCCGGAGATGGTCTCCAGCGCCTGCCGGGCCTGCTCGGGGGACGAGTCCATGACATACGCGGCGCCGTCGGCCTGGACCACCATCACCGAGACGTTGTGCGCGACGACGTCGTGCAGTTCACGGGCGATGCGGGCGCGTTCGGCGGCCACGGCGACCTTCGACTGCGCCTCCCGCTCGCGCTCCAGCCGGGCGGCCCGCTCCTCCAGCTGGTCGAAGTAGGCCCGTCGGGTGCGTATCGAGTCGCCGAGCACCCAGGCCAGGACGAAGGGCACGGTCATGACGGCGATGTAGAAGGCCGTCTGCACCCAGCCGCCCGACGGGGCGTCGTCGGGCCAGCGCAGCCGTGAGATCCCCGCCGCCGTCAGGCTGCATCCGAGGGCGAGCCGGGACGCCCAGCGCTCCCCGACCGTGGCCACGGTGTAGGTGATCACCAGCAGGGCGAAGTCGGCCGCGCCGGGCCGCACCCCGAGCACCAGCTGGGCGAGCCCCATCAGGATCGCGAGCAGCAGCATCTTCTCCGGCGCGCGCCGGCGCAGCGCGACCACGGCGCACAGGCCCACGGCGATCGGCACGGCGGCCACGCGCTCCCGGCCGGTACCGGCCTGATCGGCCACGATGGACACACCGGAGAACCCGAGGAGGAGGACAGCCCAGAGGATGTCGACGCCCGTCGGGTGTCTGCGGAGGAAATCGTAGAAGTGCTGCACGTTACCCAGCGTAGGGACAGGTGATCGGTGCCCGGGTCAGCCGAAGGGCCGATCCGGGTCCAGGGACCGTACTCCCCAAGGTGGAGACTTGCCTACGTGACGTATGACTGGTGCCGCTGGCGGGAAGCCGCAGAGACCGCTTTGTACGGGGAAGAGGGGTTCTACCGGCGCCCGGAGGGGCCCGCGGGTCATTTCCGCACCTCGGTGCACGCCTCCCCCTTGTTCGCCACCGCCGTCGCCCGGCTGCTGGCCGCCACGGCACGGGAACTGGGGACGGACTCGGTCGGCCTGGTGGACGTGGGGGCGGGCCGCGGCGAGCTGCTGACCGGGGTACTGGCGGCGCTGCGCGACGGGGACCTGGCCCCCGGTCTCGACGTCCGGGCGTACGCCGTGGAGGTCGCCCCGCGCCCGCCGGGCCTGGACCCGGCCGTCGAGTGGAGCGCGCAACTCCCGCAGGGGGTGCGGGGACTGCTGTTCGCCAACGAGTGGCTGGACAACGTCCCGGCCGACATCGCGGAGGCCGACGCCGACGGGGTCCCCCGCTATGTCCTCGTACGCAGGGCCGACGGCGCCGAACGGCTCGGCGATCCGGTGACCGGAGCCGACGCCCGGTGGCTGGACCGCTGGTGGCCGCTGTCGCGGCCCGGCGACCGCGCGGAGATCGGCCGGTCCCGTGACGAGGCCTGGGCCCGGGCCGTCGGGTCGCTGGCCGGCGGGACCGCGGTCGCCGTGGACTACGCACACGTACGGGCGTCGAGGCCGCCGTTCGGGACGCTCACGGGGTTCCGGGAAGGCCGCGAGGTGCCGCCCGTGCCCGACGGGAGCTGCGATCTGACCTCGCACGTGGCGCTGGACGCCTGTGCGGCGGCTGCGGGCGGCACGGCCGAGCTCCTGGACCAGCGGACGGCGCTGCGGGAACTGGGCATCAGCGGTGAACGCCCGCCGCTGGCGCAGGCGTCGGCCGATCCCGCCGGCTACGTGCGGGCGCTCGCCTCGGCCGGGGAG
>NZ_DATMVN010000029.1:0-3297 GCF_035563135.1 Streptomyces sp. | reverse complement strand
GGCGGCCAGGCCGGTGAGCACGTAGAAGATCGCCTCCAGCCCGAGCCCAGCGGCGACGAGGAGACCACCCACCAGGGGGCCCGCGACCCCGCCCAGCCGCCCGAACCCGGCACACCACGCCACGCCCGCGCCGCGCACGTTCGGCCGGTAGTAGTTCGCCACGAAGCCGTAGATGAGGATCTGGGTGCCGCTGGTGCCCGCCCCGACGATCGCGACGAAGAGCAGGAGCAGCGCCAGCGGGGCGTCGACGGTGAGCATCAGCAGGCCGACCGCGCCGAACAGGAAGGACCCGACGACCACCATCTTGGGCCCGAACCGGTCGGCGAGCCGGGACGCCAGCAGGGCCGCGACGACCGCCCCGCCGTTGAGCACGAGGAGGAAGGACAGCGAGCCCTGCGTCGAGTACCCGGCGCGGCCCATGAGCTCGGGGAGCCAGGTGTTCAGGACGTACACGAGGATGAGTCCGGTGGCGCTCATGAGCCCCAGTACCGCGGTGGGGAACCAGTACTGGCGGCCGAACAGGCCGGCGAAACCCGCCCGCTCCCGGCGGACCGGCGCCGCGGCGCCGGCGGCTGCGGGGCCGGACGCAGCGATGGACGCAGCCACGATCGGCACGCCGGTCCGTTCGGAGAGTCTGCGGGCCTCCTCCGTGCGACCGCGGGACGCCAGCCAGCTCGGCGACTCCGGCATCTTGACCACGGCGAGCGGCAGCAGCGTCACCAACGGGAGGGCGCCGATCCAGAACATGCCGCGCCAGCCGATCTGGCCCAGCAGCAGGATCGCCAGCAGTGCGGCCAGCAGGCTCCCGATGGGCACGCCGGAGTAGGTGATGGCGTTGGCGAGGTTCTTCCTGCCCGGCGGCGCGTACTCCGCCACCAGGGCGCCGGTGGTGGCCACCAGGGCCCCGACGCCGATGCCGGTGAGGAACCGCATCAGCCCGAACCCGCCGGTGCTGTTCATCAGGGCGGTCACGCCCATGCCGACGGAGAACCACGCGTACGCCGTGAGCATGACCTTGCGACGGCCCACGATGTCGGCGACGCTGCCGGCGAGCAGGGCCCCCACGAGCACGCCGAACAGCGCATAGCTGCCCAGCGCGCCGGCGACACCGGGGGTGACCTGCCCGATCTCACCGGGATCGGCGAGGAACAGCGGGACGACGGTGCCGTAGACGACCAGGTCGTACCCGTCGAAGACGAGTCCGAGGGTGGCCAGCGCGACGACCCAGGCGACGGTACGGCGGCGCCGGGCCTCCTGCTCCGGGGTCGGCTCCGTGGCGGCGTCCGGAGAGCTGCCCGTGGCGAGTGACATCGCGGACCTCCTGGGGAGTGCTGGTGCGGGCGTTCTCCGTGGGGCGCTGCACCCGTCACCGGGGTGAGCGTCGGGCGTGCGGAGCTGCGACTCCGCCGGGTGCGGGGGAGGTCCTCGAGCCGTTCGGGTCGACAGCGGTCGCCGGCGTCCCACGCGAGCGCCGCGGCCGCTCCCGATCGACTCGATCACCACGGCCACCTCCCGTGTGGCCCGGAGCAGCCCGGCGTGCGCTGCGCTGTGACCTGGGTCACTGCAGCGTAGAGGTGTGGCCAGGTCTTCGCGCCTCGATCGCGTCTCCACCCGCGGCTCGGACGGAGGTCCTCCACAATGGCCACGCATTCAGACGGAGGGACGGGCCGGACGTGGCTCCTGACCTGGTCAGGGACGCCGCGCGACCCGAACGGCTGGACTGCCCCCACCGCGTCCGCGACGATGGCACCACTCCACTCCGGACACTGCAGGCCTGGCCCATGAGGCGCGGTCGGAGTCCCGCGCCGATCTCCGAGGAGCACAGCCATGACCGACACCCAGCAGAGCCCCACCGCGGCCGGTTCGGGCGCCAGTGCAACGCAGTCGTTCCTGAGCGGTGAGATGTACCAGGCCGCCCGTCAGGTGCCGCCGGAGCGGGTCGACGCGGTGGTCCGGGCGGTCCTGGACGGCGTGCACACGGCCATCCGGGAGCACAAGGTCACCTATCCGGAGTTCCAGGCCGCCAAGGCCTGGATGATCGAGGTCGGCGAGGGCGGCGAGTGGCCGCTGTTCCTCGACGTCTTCGTCGAGCACGTCGTCGAGGAGGTGCAGGCCGAGACCCAGCAGGGCACCAAGGGCACCATCCTGGGCCCCTACTACCTGCCCGGCCAGAAGCGGCTCCCCTCCCCGGCCACCCTGCCCATGCGCGAGGACGAGAAGGGCAGCCGGCTGGTCTTCGCGGGGCAGGTCCGGGACGTGGAGGGCAACCCCATCGCCGGCGCGGAGATCGACATCTGGCAGGCCGACGACGACGGTTACTACTCCGGCTTCGCCCCGCACCTGCCCGAGGGCAACCTGCGCGGTCTCGTCGTGGCCGACGACGAGGGCCGGTTCGAGATCCGCACCATCCAGCCCGCGCCGTACCAGATCCCGACCGACGGCCCGACCGGCAAGCTGATCGAGGCCGCCGGCTGGCACCCGTGGCGCCCGGCACACCTGCACCTCATCGTCAGCGCCCCGGGCCACCGGGCGATCACCACCCAGCTGTACTTCACCGGCGGCGAGTGGCTCGACAGCGACGTCGCCTCCGCGGTCAAGCCCGAGCTCATCCTGGACCCGCAGGACGCCGGCGACGGCACGAGTCGCGTCGAGTACGACTTCGTCCTCGAGCGCGACGAGGCGACGGCAGCCGCCTGACAGCGGACCTCCGTGCCCCACCGCTCGCACGCCCGCGGCTCGGCCCTGCAGAGGCCGGGGAGTCGACGGGGCCGCACCCGCCCCCGGTCCTCGAGGAGCTGACATGCTGTTCCACGTCCGCATGGACGTCGCCATCCCCCGCGACCTCGACCCCGACGAGCGCACCCGGCTGGTGACCACCGAGAAGGCCCGGGCACTGGAACTGCAGCGCCAGGGCACCTGGGTGCACCTGTGGCGGGTGGTCGGCCAGTACAGCAACATCAGCGTGTTCGACGTCGACTCCAGCGACGCGCTGCACGAGATCCTGTGGAACCTGCCGCTCTTCCCCTTCATGACCGTCCAGGTCACCCCGCTCACCGAGCACCCGTCGGCACTGTCGGCGAACCCCTGAGTACGGCGAGGAGCGGTGCGGCGGCGGGCGGACGTCGAGGCGATCCGGACCTCGCCGGCATGCCCTGAGCGGAGCCGCATGACCGCGCGGCTGCACGCCGCCGAGGGACGGCCTGGCCGACGCCTCCGTGCTCGTCCGCGGCCCGTCGCTGGGCACTGACCACCGGACTGTTCGACCCCCAGGTCGCCGAGTTCGCCCGAACTCACCGG
>NZ_DATMVN010000028.1:0-3171 GCF_035563135.1 Streptomyces sp. | reverse complement strand
TCCGCGGCCAGCTTGCCGCCGCCGTCGCTGACGAGAATCGTCCGGTATCGTTTCCAGGCCGTTTCGAGCCCCAGGTTGTCGTAGACCCCGCCGTCGGTGAGCAGGACCTCCGACGCCGTCCGCACGCCGCCCGAGAACCGGTGAGGTGCGGTCGGCAGCCGCCGTGGCGAGAAGGCGCCCGGGAGGCACGCCGAGGCCTGCACCGCCGTGGACAGGTTCATAGCGGCCGGCTCCCCGGTGCCGAGCGCGTACGAGTAGAGGAAGCGCGGTGTCAGGTACAGGTGCTGCCCGGACTGCAGCTCGGTCGCGCAGATGACGTGGTCGACCGACCGCTGGAGGTCGGCCATCCGCGTCGGCCGGCCGTCGGTGCTGAAGTGGGTGCTGGCCAGCGCCCGGTCAACGACGTCGGAGCGCCGCTCGAACCACCGCGCCACGACGGCCAGCACCGCCAGCGCTACCAGCAGGGCGATGCCCGCCGGCCAGGACAGCCCGTCCAGGAAGAGCAGCACGACGCCGGAGACGAAAACGGCGACCCCCACGGACAGGCCCGCGAGCAGCGAGATGACGTAGGCGTTGGTCGCCGGGCCCCAGAAGAACAGCCCGGTTTTGGCCACGTGGCGGACCAGCGGGGCGACCCCGGCATCGAACTCCTCCGGATCTGTACGGGGCAGGTCAACCTGCTGCGCCACGACCCCATTGGTGATCGAGCCGCCCGACACTGACGAGACGGCCGCGACCTCCTGGTGCTTGCCGCTGTCGACCAGGTACAGCAGGGTGCCCAGACCCCACAACGTGGCGCGGTGACCGCCCCCGGAGATGGCGACGCCGATGTGCTGTCCCAACTCGACCCCCCCGGGCGACGCTCTCGACGCCGTCCATCCCCTGGCACCGTCGGAGACGATGCCGGACCCGCGTCACGGCTGCGTCACGCGCCGGCGCTTGCCCCGTTCCGGGTGGCACGACCGGTAGTCCGCGGGGCAGCGGTGACGGAGCCGTAACGCCCCGGTGACGGGGTCGCGGGTGTGCTCTCACCGGGCCACTGCCGAAGGGGGAACAGTCGTGGAGGGGTTCGCGGACGGTCCGCTGGAGCTGGAGATGCTGCCGGCCGGGTACGGCGACGCCCTGCTGCTCACCTGGGGCCCACCGCAGGACCGCCACCGCCTGCTGGTCGACGGCGGACCGGCCGGCGCCTACTCGACCGTGCGGGGTCGGCTCCGGGAGGTCGCCGGCGAGGGGCCGCTCGAGCTGATGGTGCTCACGCACGTGGACGCCGACCACATCGAGGGCACGCTGCTGCTGAGCAACGACGCCGACCTGGACATCGGCATCCGTGAGTACTGGTTCAACGGTCCGGCGCAGATCATGCCCGACCTGGGTGGGCGCCAGGGAGAGATGCTTGCCGCCCTGATCAGCGGGCGCGGCATTCCGCTCAACGCCGCCTTCGGCGCGAAGGCCGTCTGCGCACCGGACACGGGGGCGCGACCGGTGCGCTGCCTGCCGGGCGGGCTGACCCTCACCGTGCTGGGGCCCGACGCCGCGGCCCTGACCGCCATGCGGAAGGCCTGGCTCCCCGAGCTGAAGGACGGCGGCCTGGCGTTCGATTCGCCGGAACAAGCACTCGAGGAGCTGCGAAGGAGGACCGCCCGGACCCTTGACGCCACCTTCCTCAAGGGGAACGGGCCGCCGGACGTCGCGAAGCTGCTCGGATCCCCGATCAGCAAGGACCGGGCACCGGCCAACCGCAGCAGCATCGTGCTGCTCGCGGAGTACGCGGGCAACGCCGTCCTGCTGCCGGGCGACGCCACTCCTGCGGCCCTGCGGACGGCCGTGCGCCAGCTTCTCGAGGAGCGCGGGTTGGCGCGCCTGCACCTGGCCGCGCTCAAGCTTCCCCACCACGGCAGCGCCCGGAACATCACTCCCGAGCTGCTCCAGCTGCTGCCCGCGGACGCCTACCTGTTCTCCAGCGACGGCGCGAAGTTCGGTCACCCCGACGACGCCGGCGTCGCCCGGTGCCTGGCGCACGGCAAGAAGGGCGCTGCGCTGGCGTTCAACTACCACAACCCACGAACCCTGCGCTGGGGCGACCAGCGCGTCCTCGCGCCGCGAGAGAACCGCGCGCTCCATCCACCTCCGGGGGGCGCGGGCCTCGTCCTGTCCATCCCCCCGGTCGGGCCCCGACCATGAACGCGCCGGCCATCTCGGTGACCGTGTCCCCGAGCGGGTCCGTGACAGCGCGCACCTGGCAAACCCCCGCCGCGAAGACGAGTTCGCAGAAGGTCGACCTCGGCGGGCTCGACGGCCGCGTCCTCCGCGTCTTCGAGCGCTGGCTCATGGAGTACGAGCGGAGGTGGAACAGGGAGGACATCCGGGTGTTCGGCCAGCTCCTCCACCGCAGGCTGTTCTCCGGACCGCTGTGGAGCTGGGTCGAGGAGCGGCTCGCGCAGCGCGGACCGAACCTCGTGCGGCTCCAGCTCTCGTTCCCCACGGACGCCGCATCGTCCCGGCTCGCCGCGCTCCCGTGGGAGTACCTGTGCGCGCCTGATCGGCAGGGAGGACAGGACGGGGAGTTCCTGGTGCTCACACCGGGCTTGATGCTCTCCCGCTCCGTCCCGCCCGGCACCCCGCAGCGCGCCCCGCTCAGCGCGGACCGCGTGCGGGTGCTGGTCGTCGTCGGGGAGGCGCAGACCGACTGGCTGGGCGAGGTGGACTACCAGCCGGTCCTCGACGTCCTCGAGGGTAGCGGCCTGCAGCCGGCGTTCGACGTCCTCGAGCCCGTGGTCGAGGTGACCAGGACCGAGCTGGCGGAACGCGTTCGCGCCGAGGATGGGCGGCCGCACGTCCTGCACTACATCGGCCACGGCCGCTTCGACAGGGACAGCGGGAAGGGCTCGATCGCGCTCCACGGGGAGGACGGCGGTCCGGACTGGGTGGACGAGGATGCCCTCGCCGACGTGGTCTGCACCGACACCTGGGCGCCCACCGTCGTCGTCCTGCACGCCTGCGAGGGCGGCAGCACCGACTACGAGTACCGCTACGCCGGACTCGCGCCGACCCTGGTGCGGCGGGGTGTCCAGTGCGTGGTCGCCATGCAGTACCCGGTCACCAACGAGACGGCGAACGACTTCAGCGGCAGCCTGTACGACGCGCTGGCCGCCGGCCAGTACCTCGACG
>NZ_DATMVN010000027.1:0-3014 GCF_035563135.1 Streptomyces sp. | reverse complement strand
ACCGGCTGCCCGACGTCGACCGCGCGATCCTGCGGATGGCGGTCTTCGAGCTGCTGTGGGTCGACGACGTCCCCGACGCCGTCGTGATCGACGAGGCCGTCGAGCTGGCCCGGTCGCTGTCGACCGACGACTCGCCGGCCTACGTCAACGGCGTGCTGGGCGGCGTGCTCGACGCCGAGGTCCCGACCAGCTGACCGTCGGACACCGCCGACGCGATGGGGTCAGCCTCGGACGACGGTGAACGTCACCGTGTCGTCCGTTGCGGCCGTGCAGGTGAGGCGCAGTGCGCCGATCGGGACGGTCTGTCCCAGGTCGCAGGTGACGTCGCGGTCGTCGACGCGGAGCGTCACCCGGTCACCGTCGACCGCCGCGAGGCCGAACGTCGTCCCGAGGACGTGCGCTCGCGAGCCGCGGCCGCCGAGCGTCACCGAGCAGGAGTCCCCGGAACAGGACACGCGGCTCACGGACCTGGAGACGGACGCGCCCGCCGCGGACGCGCTGACGGCGCCGGCCGAGACGCCGACCCGGCCGTGACTCCGATCGGTCATCGACTACTCCTCCACGAACCGGACGCGGAACGAGACGGGCCACAGCTTGCCGGAGAGCAGGTACTCGTCGTTGCCCAGCGCCGCGATGCCGTTGAGTACCGCGTCGGCGTTCGCGCGCTGCTCCGGGTCGAGCAGCCCGGCCGCGTCCACGGCGGCGGTGACTCGTCCGCTCGCCGGGTCGATGCGGACGAGGACGTCGGACGGCCACACGTTCGCCCAGACCTGCCCGTCGACGCACTCCAGCTCATTGAGTTCGGTCACCGGCTTGCCGTCGATCGTCACCGGAACCGATCCGGTCTCGGCGAAGGTGACCGGATCGTGGAAGCGCAGCCGGTCGGTCCCGTCGCTGCGCACCAGGCGGGTGCCGTCGGAGCACAGCCCCCAACCCTCCCCGTCGAGCGGCAGCTGCTGGCGCAGGGTGAGGGTGGCGCGGTCCCACTCGAGCACCACGCCGTCCTGCCAGGTGAGCTGCCAGATGCGATCCCCTGCCACGGCAATGCCCTCGCCGAACAGCTCTCCGGGCAGTGGCTCGGCGCGCAGCACTTCCCCCGTCTCCGGGTCGAGCACGCGCAGCTGGGACTCGCCCTCGAGGCCGGTGCCCTCGTAGAGAGTGCCCTCGTGCAGCTCCAGCCCCTGGGTGAAGGCGGACGGGTCGTGCGGTACCTCGGCCAGGACCTCCGGCCGCAGGACCGGGATCGACTGCGCCGAGTCGCCCGTGAGGGCGTCCTGGACCGCCGGCTCCCCCTCGGTCGGGGCCTCCGCGCCGTCCCCCGACGAGCAGCCGCCCAGGACCGCGACGGCGAGGACGACGCCGAGGGCTCGACGGTGGATCAGACGGTTCACGGAGCGATCTCGATCCCTTGAGGCGTGGTGTGGAGGTCACTCAGGTGCGGCAGTGCCAAGGGGGCACGGACCGGTGGAGGTCGTGGGAGGAGGGGCGACCGGTGTCCGGTCGCCCCTCCTCGTCACTGGTTCAGCGGCAGGCCGTCATCGACGCGGTGTCATCGGTGCGGTGCCGCCGGCGCAGTTCAGCGATCAGTCGTCACCGCCGGCGCCACCGGCGCCGCCGGCGCCGCCCTCGCCACCGGTCGCCTCGGCAGGACCGGACTCCACCGTGAGCGTGCTGTCGTCCACGTTGCCCTGGACGAAGATGGCCGCGGCCGAGATGGCGACGGCGTCTCCGCCGCGGCCGCCATTACCGCCGGCACCGCCTGCTCCGGCCTGCAGGGTGGTCCGTGCGGGCAGCAGGTCGACGGTCTGGTCCTCGAACATGGTTCCTCCTGGAATGTCCTCGACGAAATGGTGCCAGAAGAGCCGGAAACCTCTCGTAGAGGCAGCCCGCTGGCGGACCGTGTCCATTTCCGGCCCGGCTGGCCGCCGATCACCGTGTCGATGTCGGCGGATTCGATCCTGACGAGAAGTCGACGCCCAGGCAACGGTGAGCGCTACCGAGATGACGGTGCGTGCACACGTAACCCACTCGAGCGGACCACGTAGTCGCGAACACGGCCACGCAGTTCGACGGCCTCCGCGGATTCGCAGGGGAGCTGCAACTGCGTGGAAGGTTCCTCCATGAGGCCAGAGCCGGGCGCAGTTCCCTGCCCGAGCCCGGGTCGGTAGACACGAGGGAGCCGGTCGGTCTGCCACGGCCTGCGAGTCCGGTCCGTCGGGACCGCCGTCCCCACCTCGGCGTCGCTCGTGGCCGCGTGCAGCCATTGCCGGGTTTCAACGGCCTTCGCCCTCGCTCCGAGACCGGCGCCGAGCCGGATGCCTTCCGCCGTCGACCGACTCGCCTCCGCTCAGGGCGCTGACCTCAGGCGGGCGAGACGGTCACGGTGACGGCGTCGCTCGTGACGTCCGTGCACGTCAGCGTAAGGGGACCGGCTGATGCGCTCTGTCCCTCGGTGCAGGTGATGTCCTGGTCGTCGACGCGAAGGGTTGCCTGGCCGTCGCGAATCTCCTCGAACGAGATCGTCGCACCGAGGATCTGGACCCGTGAGCCGGCGCCCGCGAGCGTCACCGAGCACGAGTTCCCCGAGCAGGAGGCGATGCTCGCGGCACCGACCCCGGCATCGGCACCGGGGGCGCCGTCCGCACCGGAGGCGCCGTCCGCACCGGGGGCGCCGTCCGCACCGGGGGCCCCGGGGGCGCCGTCGGCACCGGAGGAGCCGGCCGCGCTTACGGTGCTGGCCGAGATGCCGGCGCTCGCAGAACTGCTCGGATCGGCAGAGGCCGAGCACGCCACGAGCACCAGCGCCGGGACGAGGGCATCTGCACAGAGTTTGGTGGCCCGCGTCATCCGCACGAGGGCAGCACCGGATACCAGGGAATGCAAGGCTACCTCCATGGAATGTGCCGGAACGTCAACGGTGTCATCAAAATGACCTCCGCTCGGGCAATAGTGTGCTCTCCGTGGCGCTGGTCGTCACTAGTCGTGCGAAACATTTCGGGTCCAACCCGGCGCAA
>NZ_DATMVN010000026.1:0-2511 GCF_035563135.1 Streptomyces sp. | reverse complement strand
GCATCCGGGCCTCTTCCTGGGCCAGGACGACCACCCGACGGGCTCGGTCGGTGAACCGTTCGAACATCTGCTGTATCTCCCTCTGACCGGCTGGACCTGCTGTGCTCGTGTCCCCGGCAGGGGACGGTGGACACCCGACGTACGTCGGCGCGCTGGGGCACCGGTCGCTCCACTGTAGTTCGCGCCACCGGGTCGGCGTCGGGAAGAGTCCCTCGGACCGACGGGGTGGCTCGATGGAGACAACTGTCGTCCCACGAGCACTGTTCCGCCGCAGTTACGCCGTCAGCGGACGCACGACGACCCGGTGCCCTCAGGGCACCGGGTCGTCGTTCTGTTGCGGCCCTCCTGCAGGGGCCCGCCACGAGCCTGCGAGTGGTGGGGAGCAGGAGGGCCCTTACTCAGTGGGCGGCTTCGAAGGCCTCGACCACGCTGGCCGGGATGCGGCCCCGGTCGCTGACCTCGTGGCCGTTCTTCCGGGCCCAGTCGCGGATCGCGCCGGCCTGCTCGCGGTCCATCCGGCCACCGCCACCGGTCGCCCGGGAACGGCCGGCACCGGAGGCGCGACCACTGCTGCGGCCACTCACCTTGCGGGCGGCGGAGACGTACTTGCCGAAGACGTCACGCATCTCCTCGGCGTTCTTCTCCGACAGGTCGATCTCGTACGTCGTCCCGTCGAGTGCGAACGTGACCGTCTCGTCAGCGGAGATGCTGTCATCGAGGTCGTCGCTCAGGATCACCTGGACCTTGCGTGCCATTGTCTGCTCACTCCTGTTGCTCCGGCGTCTGGACTGTCGCCATTGATGCCCCGTCCGGCACATTGCACCACAACCCGGCGGAATAGGGGTAATCCATCGCACCCATTCGGGTACTCTCCGAGCAGCAGGTCATTGGTGGATCGGCCGCACCAACGGAAACAGGATCGTCTCCCTGATGCCCAATCCGGTGAGCGTCATCATCAGCCGGTCCATGCCGAAGCCCATGCCCCCGGTGGGCGGCATGCCGTACTCGAGGGCCTCGAGGAAGTCCTCGTCCAGCGCCATCGCCTCGGGGTCGCCGGCCGCGGCCAGCAGGGCCTGCGCCGTGAACCGTTCGCGCTGGACCACGGGGTCGACCAGTTCCGAGTAGGCGGTCCCCTGCTCGACACCGCCGATGTAGAGGTCCCACTTCTCGGCCAGTCCCGGTGTGGTCCGGTGCGCCCGGGTCAGCGGTGAGGTGTCCACCGGGTAGTCCACGACGAAGGTCGGCGACTGCAGGGTGTCCTGCACCAGTGCCTCGAACAACTCCTCGACGACCTTGCCCGGCAGCCAGGCCGGGTCGACACCGATGTCATTTCGTTCGGCCAGCGCGCGCAGCCGCTCCACCGGCGTCTGGGGGGTGACCTCCTCCCCGACCGCGTTCGAGACGGCGGTGAAGAGAGGCAACTGCGGCCACTCGCCCGAGAGGTCCAGTTCCGTTCCGTCGTGGTGACGCGCGACATGGTCACCGAAGAGCGCGACACAGCACTCCTGCACCAGTTCCTGTGTCATGCTGGCCATTTCCTGGTAATCCCAGTACGCCGCATATGCCTCGAGCATCGCGAACTCCGGGGAGTGCGAGGAGTCGGCCCCCTCGTTCCGGAAGTTCCGGTTGATCTCGAAGACCCGGTCCAGACCGCCGACGATGCAGCGCTTGAGGAACAACTCGGGTGCGATGCGCAGGTACAGGTCGAGGTCGAACGCGTTCATGTGCGTGCGGAACGGTCGCGCGGCGGCACCGCCGTGCACCGTCTGCAGCATCGGGGTCTCGACCTCGAGGAAACGGCGCTCGGTCAGCCCGGCGCGCAGCGTCCGCATGACCGTGGAGCGCTGGTGCACGGTGCGGCGGGCCTCGTCGCGCACGATGAGGTCCACGTAGCGCCGGCGGACCCGCAGTTCCTCGCTCATCGGCTTGTGCGCCACCGGCAGCGGGCGCAGCGCCTTGGCCGCCAGCTGCCAGGAGTCGGCGAACACCGACAGCTCCCCGCGCCGCGACGTCCCGACCTCACCGGTGACCAGCACGTGGTCGCCGAGGTCGACGTCGGCCTTCCAGGCCGCGAGCGGCTCCTCGCCGACCCGGTCGCGGGAGAGCATGACCTGCAGCTCGGTGTCGCCCTCGCGCAGCGTCGCGAAGCAGAGCTTGCCGGTGTTCCGGGAGAAGATCACCCGCCCGGTCACGCCGACCTGCTCACCGGTCATCGTGTCCGGCTCGAGGTCGGGGTGGGCGGCGCGCACCTCGGCGAGCGTGGTCGTGCGGGCGACGGTCACCGGGTACGGGTCGACGCCGGACTCCCGGAGCCGGTCCAGCTTGGCCCGCCGGACCCGCAGCTGCTCGGGGAGTTCCTCGTCGGGCAGGCCAGGTGCTTCCTCACTCACGGACGCCGAGCCTACGGGCGCGGGGACGACGTCCCGCCACCGCTCGCCCGGTGCCGCTCGAACGCCAGCCGCAGGCCGTGCACGGTGAGATCGGGTTCACGTTCCCCGATCGACCGGCAGC
>NZ_DATMVN010000025.1:0-2887 GCF_035563135.1 Streptomyces sp. | reverse complement strand
CCGTACGCGGATCATGGTTTCGCCGTGCCGAAGAAGGCACCGCTGACCCAGGATCAGGCGATGGACCTCCTCACCGGCGCGGTGGCCGGATGGCTGGACGGGCTCCTGACGGCGTAGCCGTCCTCAACACTTCCCGCGCCCGCGCGAGCGCCGGGAATGCGCCGTGCGGGACGGCTGTTGTGGGGGGTGTCGGTACAACAACGTCGTACGTCGAGAGGGAGTCCGTCGCATGGGTTCGACCATCTGCCCGAGCCGCTCGAACGCCACAGAGCTGGAGTGGACGGTGCTCCATGCGGCCAAGGGCACTCCGGCGCGTGTCCCGGGCGGAGCCGATCGGCAGCCCGCCCGGAAGCAAGGTCGACTATTCTCCGATGCGAGCGGGTCCGGTTTCGGTTCCGCCACATCGTTGGAGGAGGTGGGTCCGGTCACTGGGACCGACACAGGGACCGACGACGGCCGTGCGCAGGAGACGACTGCCGAGCGCAACGCGCGCTTCGAGCGGGACGCCCTCGGATATCTGGACCAGATGTACTCGGCCGCGCTGCGCATGACGCGCAACCCCGCGGATGCGGAGGATCTGGTGCAGGAGACGTATGCCAAGGCGTACGGCTCCTTCCACCAGTTCCGTGAGGGCACGAACCTCAAGGCGTGGATGTACCGCATCCTCACCAACACCTTCATCAACTCGTACCGCAAGAAGCAGCGGGAGCCCCAGCGGAGTGCCGCCGAGGAGATCGAGGACTGGCAGCTGGCGCGTGCGGAGTCGCACATGTCGACCGGTCTGCGCTCGGCTGAGTCCCAGGCGCTCGACCACCTGCCGGACTCCGACGTGAAGTCCGCGCTGCAGTCGATCCCCGAAGAATTCCGCATCGCCGTGTACCTCGCGGATGTGGAGGGCTTTGCCTACAAGGAGATCGCGGACATCATGGGGACACCCATCGGTACGGTGATGTCCCGGCTGCACCGGGGGCGCCGTCAGCTGCGCGGCATGCTGGAGGACTACGCGCGTGAGCGCGGGCTCGTCCCGGCCGGAGCCGGTGAGTCGGACGACAGGAAAGGCTCGGCCTCATGAGCTGCGGAGAGCCGCACGAGACGGACTGCTCAGAGGTTCTCGATCATCTCTACGAGTTTCTCGACCACGAGATGCCCGAGGGCGACTGCACCAAGTTCGAGGTGCATTTCGAGGAGTGCTCCCCGTGCCTGGAGAAGTACGGCCTGGAGCAGGCCGTGAAGAAGCTGGTCAAGCGCTGCTGCGGACAGGACGACGTCCCCGCTGACCTGCGTTCGAAGGTGATGGGACGGATCGACCTGATCCGCTCCGGGCAGACGGTGCCCGAGCAGGATGTGGCCGTGGGCGGCGCCGACCGTCCGGCCACCGCGGACCGCCCGGCCGCCGGGGAGTGACGGCCGCCCGCCCGTACGACGAGTGCTGAACTCCTGTCAGATCACCCGAATGTGGTAATCCGGTCCGTTCAGGCCCTGGTCCACCCCCAACTCGCTAGCCTGGCGCCTTCATTGACCAGGCCGGGGGCAGGTGGGGCGGGTGAGGGGCACACCGCGGGCAGCGCGCGTCTCCATCCTGTGCGCGGTGGTCTGCGCCGCGCTCTGCGCCCTTCCCGCGCTGCTCCCCGGGGCCGCGACCCCCTGGGGCGCCCTCTGTCTCCTGGCCGCGCTCCATCTGGCCTGTGAAATCCCCGGCCGCTGCCGCGTCTTCGGCAGCTCCGTGCCGGCCGGTGCCGGATCGTTCTTTCCGCTGCTCCTCGCCGCGGCGTTCCTGCTGCCGCCGTCCGCCGCCGCGCTGGTCGCCGTACCCGGCGCGCTCGCGGGCAGGGTGGACCACCCGCCCGTCGCGGCCCGGCGTGCCTGGCGTGCGGCCGAGCTCGCACTGACCGCGGGCGCGGCCTCCTGGACTTACGCGCTCCTGGGCGGCCCCGCCACGCTCGGCGGGGCCTCCGGGGGCGCCCTGCCCGACCTCCCGTACGCCCTCCTCCCCGCCTGCGCCGCCGCGCTCACCTTCAGCCTCGTGCTGGCCGCGCTGGACGGCGGCATCCTCGCCACGGCCGAGCGCGTGGCCGTCAGGCACGCCTGGCGCGGGCTGCCGGCCCGCTCCGTGGGGCCGCATCTGGTGCACGCGCTCGCGGGCCTGATGATGGCCGTCCTGTGGCGGAGCTCCTACGGGCCGCTGTCCGCGCTGGGCGTCCTGCTGCCGATGCACATCTCCTGCTGGGTCTTCGCGCAGTACCACCGCGGGCACGCCGCTCACCGCGCCACCGTCAGGGCGCTCGTCCAGGCGGTCGGCATCAAGGACGGCTACACCCGTGGCCACAGCGAGCGGGTGGGCCGCGCCTCCGAGCTGATCGCCCGCGAACTCGGTATGGAGGAGAGCCGGATCGAAGCTCTCCGGTTCGCCGGCGTCCTGCACGACGTCGGCAAGCTCGGCATCCCGACACGGGTCCTGCGCAAGGACGGGCCGCTCACCCCCGAGGAGCGCCGGGTCATCGAGCTGCATCCGGAGTACGGCCACGAGATCGTCCGGGGCATCGGCTTCCTGGACGAGGCGCGTGCCGCGATCCTGCACCACCACGAGCGGCTCGACGGCAGCGGCTACCCGTACGGCCTCGCCGGTGACGGGATCCCCGAGATCGCCCGGGTCGTCGCCGTCGCGGACGCCTTCGACGCGATGACCTCGACGCGCTCCTACCGGCGCGGGCGGCCCGTCCCCGCGGCCGTGGAGGAGCTGAGGCGCTGCGCCGGGAGCCAGTTCGACCCGCGCATGGTGCGGGCACTGGCGCGCGCCCTGGACCGCCACGGCTGGACCGCCGCGGACCGTACGGCCGCCCCGGACGAGGAGCCGCCCGGGGTGCCGGTGCAGCGGGCGGGCGTACGG
>NZ_DATMVN010000024.1:0-12822 GCF_035563135.1 Streptomyces sp. | reverse complement strand
GCGGGGCCCCGGGCGGGCCGGGATGGGGTGAGCGGGCCCCGGCGCGCCGGGAGGGGTCGAGCGGGCCCCCCGGGACGCCGGCGTGCCGGGACGCCGTCAGAGGCTGAGGTCCGCCGCTACGGGAAGGTGGTCGCTGCCGGTGGCGGGGAGCGCCCGGACGCGGGTGACCGTCGCCGACCGGGTGAGGACCTGGTCGATCCTGGCCACCGGGAGCTTCGCGGGCCAGCTGAACGCGAAGCCCGGCCCCGGCGGGTCCATCAGCGAGCTGACCGGTTCCAGGCCGCGGTCGTCCACCGTGCCGTTGAGGTCCCCGAGAAGGATCACCCGGTCCAGGGGCTCCGCGGCGATGGCCTCGCCCAGGAGAGCGGCGCTCTCGTCCCGCCGGCCCGAGGCGAGCCCGGTCGCCGGGGCGATCCGCACCGAGGGCAGATGGGCGACGTACACGGCGATCTCGCCCTGCGGTGTACGGGCCGTCGCCCGCAGGCCCCGGTTCCAGCCCTCCCCGGCACCCTCCGGCCTGATGTCGACCAGCCGTATGCCGGTGAGGGGGTGTTTCGACCAGAGGCCGACCGTGCCCCTCGTCGCGTGGTACGGGTGGTCCGCCGCCATGGCGGCTTCGAAGGCGGGGAGCGCCGGGGCGGTCAGCTCCTCCAGGGCGATGAGGTCGGCGTCCGTCGCGGCCAACGCCCGTGCGGTGGCCGCCGGATCGGGGTTCACGTCGCTGACGTTGTGCTGGACCACCGTGAAGGCGCCGTCCGGTGCCTGGCCGCCGGTGGACAGCAGACCTCCGAAGGAGGTGAACCAGGCGGCCACGGGCAGCAGCAGGGCGGCCGACGCCAGGAAGGAGCGGCGCAACAGCGCCGGGAGCAGCAGCACGGGCACGGCCAGACCGAGCCAGGGGAGGAAGGTCTCCAGCAGACTGCCCATGCGGCCGGGGGTGTTGGGGACCAGACCGGGCCGGACGAGCAGGGCGGCCACCAGGAGGCAGAGCAGGGCGGCCGCACGGCCCCGCTTCCAGCTCCAGCCCCTCGCCTGCCCGGCCCGCTTCTCCGCCACCCGCCCGCGCTCCCCTCCGGGCGTCCCACCGTGGGGCCCCGCACGTACGGGAACGCGGGGCTCCTCGATCCGGTTCCAGGACCTGGCCGCCGGCACGCCGCCCTGGCCGCCGTACTCGCTGCGAGCTCGGCGCTCCGGGGGATCAGGCAGTCACCAGGGCGCCCGCTCCCGCGTACGGGCCGCCCACGCCCCAGGCCTGGTGCATCGCGTCGGCGAAGGCCCCGGCCAGCTTGTGTTCCCCGGTGGGGCCGGGATGGGTGCCGTCGTAGGTGTCCGTGTGGATGTCGTAGCCCGTGGGGTGCGAGGCCAGCAGGACCGGGGACGAGGGGTTGTCCAGGTCGGCGACCGCTTTCGCGAGCAGGGTGTTGAAGCGGTCGCACTCGGCGGCGAACGGAACGTCGGACTCCGCCCGGATGTTGGGTATGACGGGGAGCAGCACCAGCTTGATCCGGGGGTTGGCGGTGCGGGCGGCGGTGATGAACGCCCGTACGTTCGCGGCCGTCTGCGTGCTGTCCGTGTAGAAGCCGAGATCTATCAGGCCGAGCGAGACCAGCAGGACGTCGGCGCGGGTCGCCGCGACTGTGTCCGCGATGACCGGGGCCATGTGGAGCCAGCCCTCGCCCCAGCCGGCCAGGTGCCGGCGCGCGGGCGCGGGGAAGGCCGCGTCGCCGTACGCGTGGGAGAGCGGGGCGTTCGCCTCGGTGTCGTACAGCTCGGTCCGCGGGCCCGTGATCGTGTAGCCGTCCTCGCCGAGGGTCGCTTCCAGGTGCTGCCACATGCGGTAGCGCCAGGTGAAGTCGCCGGAACGCCCGATGGTCATGGAGTCGCCGACGAAGAGAAAACGCATGGCGACATCATGGCTGATCTCCGCTCCGGCCTGCGACGTGACGGTGGACACTTGTGCCATGAGATCGCTGCTGACCGTCTCCGCCGCTGCCGCCCTCCTGCTGCTCACGGGGGCGGCGCCCGCCGTCGCGGACGAGGGGGACGGAGCGGACCGGACCTTCACGATCGAGAGCTCCCGGATCACCGAGTCCAGCGGACTCGCCGCCAGCCGGAACCACCCGGGGGTCTACTGGACGCACAACGACAGCGAGGACGGGCCGTACGTCTACGCCGTCGACTCCCGGACCGGGAGGACCGTGGCGACGGTCACCATGGAGGGCGTGGGGGAGCCCCGCGACGTGGAGGCGATCTCGCTCGGGCCCGACGGGAACCTGTACGTCGGTGACATCGGCGACAACCTCGACGGCTCCTGGGACCACGTCTGGATCTACCGCTTCCCCGAGCCGAAGCGGCTCGCGGACGCCACCGTGCGGGCGACGCAGTTCGACGTGACGTACGCGGACGGGGCCCGTGACGCCGAGGCGATGATGGTCCACCCCACGACGGGACGGGTGTACATCGCCTCGAAGAACGAGGGCGGCGGCGGCCTCTACGAGGGCCCGCAGAAGCTGACGGCCGGCGGGGCCAACGTCTTCCGGCGGGTGGGCGAGGTGCCGTGGGTGACGGACGGGGCGTTCTCCCCGGACGGTGAGGAGCTGGTCCTGCGCTCGTACTTCAGCGCCCGTGCGTACGCCTTCGGAAAAGGCCGGCTCGGTGCCGACCGCGCGGTGAGCGTGCCGCTCCAGGGGCAGTCCGAGTCGGTGACGTACACGGCGGACGGCTCGGCGATGATGTTCGGCTCCGAGGGGGAGCACAGCGAAGTGGTGCGCGTGGAGGTGCCGGGCCACGGCGACGGCGGGGGCGACGACAAGGCGCTCTCCCCGGACGGCGGGAGCGGCGGCGGGCCGGCCGGGGACGGCGGGGAGGACGGTGACGCGACGAAGGGCACGGCGACGGGAGGCGCGGTGGCGGTCGCCGTCATCGTGCTGGCCCTGATCGCGGTCCGGCGCAAACGCGGTTAGGGCGCGATGTCCGGGCCGCTCTGCGGCCTGCCTGCCCGCTCAGACGTCGTCGGTGACCGGCCGCAGTTCGTAGTGGAGCGTGCGGTCGCGCTTCAGCCGGTGGGTGAGCGGGACGGCCACGCCCTGGAGGGCCGGGTACTTCCGGGAGAGCGTCCGGGCCGCGTGGGTGTTCTCCTCGGAGCCCTGTTGCAGGAGCCGCGCCCAGACCTTCACGGGCGGCCCTGTCGGTGCGCCCCGCACGGTGCACGGGGTGATCTCCACCACCGGGTGGTTACGCATCCGGTCGACCTTCCAGGCCGAGGCGAACGTACGGATGTAGGCGTGGTCGCCCTCGACGGCGATGCTGACGGGGGTGCGGGCAGCTGATCCGTCCGGCCTGCGGCTGCTGAGCAGGACGGTGTACTGCTTCACGAAAGGCTCCAGCTCACGGATCGTCTCCATGTGTTCCATGGTGCATGAGGAAGGGATGATCCGGGCTTTTCGGTCTCTTGTCCCGTCATTGCTCCGCGCGCTGCCGGACCAGGGCGTCGAGGCCGTCGATGATGCGGCCGAGGCCGAACGCGAAGTGGTCGAAGCCGGATGCAAAGGCGTTCTCCGGCAGGGAGGCCATGTGCGGGTAGTCGCCGCTCAGCATGGCCCGCTCCAGATAAGGGTGTTGCCCCTCCCAGAAGGCCGCGTCGCTCAGGCCCGTCTCCCGGACCGCTTCCACGGCATGGTTCTCGGTGCGGGCGAGACCCTCGACGAAGCTGTTCACGGTGATGATCACGCCGATCAGCTCGGGCCCGGCGAGCCCCGTCCCCCGCAGCCCGGTCAGTGCCAGTTCGAGCCCGCGCAGTGCGCTCGGACCGAGGACCGTGCGCGCTTGGTTGATCTTGAGGAGCCAGGGGTGGGCGCGGAGGGTGGCCCGGTAGGTGTGGGCCATGCCCTCGACGGCCGACCGCCAGTCCTCGGGCACCTCCGAGGCGTCCGTCGTGAGGGGTTCGCCCTGGACGCGGTCGAGCATCAGGTCGAGCAGTTCGGCCTTGCCGGGGACGTAGCGGTAGAGCGTCATCGTGCCGGTGCCGAGTTCGGTGGCGAGCCGGCGCATCGAGAGGGCGTCGAGCCCCTCCGCGTCGGCGACCCCGACGGCCGTGGCGACGATCCGGTCGAGCGTCAGGCCCGGTTTGGGGCCTCGGCTGGGGCGTTCCCCGGTGCCCCAGAGGAGATCCAGGCTCCGGGCGATGTCGCCGCTCCCTGTGGTGGTGCCGCCTGCCGGTTCGCTCTTCGTCATGGCCTCAGGGTAAGCCTCCGCCGTAAAACTGGGTACGGTGTACTCGCATTCGGGTACGGTGTACTCAGTTGCAGGGGAGTCCCGAGGAGTAGGGAGTGCCATGTCCGCATCCGGATATGCCGTGCTGGCCGAGAAGGTTGTGAAGCGGTACGGGGCGAAGAAGGGGAGTGCGGAGAAACGGGCGCTCGACGGGTTCGATCTGGCCGTCCGCCCCGGGACCGTGCACGGGCTGCTCGGGCCGAACGCCGCCGGGAAGACCACCGCCGTGCGGGTGCTCGCCACCCTGCTGCGGTTCGACGGGGGCCGGGCCGAGGTCGCCGGCCTGGACGTGGCGCGCGAGCCGCAGCGCGTCCGGAGCCGGATCGGGCTCGCCGGGCAGTACGCCGCCGTGGACGAGGTGCTCACGGGCCGGCAGAACCTGGAGATGTTCGGCCGCCTCTTCCATCTGGGCGGCGGGGCGCGGCGGCGGGCCGACGAACTGCTGGAGCAGTTCGGCCTGGTGGACGCGGCGGGCGAGGGCGTCAAGGAGTACAGCGGAGGGATGCGGCGCAGGCTCGACCTGGCCGCCTCGATGATCCTCGCGCCCACCGTGCTGTTCCTGGACGAGCCGACGACCGGGCTTGACCCCCGCAGTCGCGGTGAGGTCTGGGACGCCGTACGGGCGCTGGTGTCCGGCGGCACGACGGTGCTGCTGACCACGCAGTACCTCGACGAGGCGGACAAGCTCGCCTCACACATCACCGTCGTCGACCGGGGCCGGGTCATCGCGGACGACACTCCGGACGGGCTCAAGGACCGGGTCGGCGGGGACCGGATCGAGGTGATCGCCACCGAGCCTGCCGGCCTCCCGGCGGTGGCGAAGGCCGTGGGCCGGGTGGCGGGCGGCGGGCCGGTGGTGACGGACACACCGGACCGTCGCGTGCACGCCCAGGTCACCGACCGGGTGGCCGCACTGACCGAGGTCGCGCGTGCCCTCCAGGACGAAGGGATCGCGGTGGAGGACATCGGACTGCGCAGGCCGAGCCTGGACGACGTGTTCCTGCGTTTGACAGGGCACGGGGCGGAAACCTCCACCGCGACGGAGGCCGCAGCATGACCGCGCTCGAACTGCACGCCCTCTCCGGCCGCGAGCACAGCCGCGCGTACTGGGCACTCGTCGACTGCTGGAACGTCACCCGCCGCAGCCTCACCCACTACCAGCGGCAGCCCCTCGCGATCGTCTGGCAGCTTGGCTTCCCGATCATCTCCGTGCTGCTGTACGGGTATGTGTTCGGCAGCGCGATGAAGGTACCCGGAGGTGGCGACTACCGGGAGTTCCTGATGCCCGGCATGTTCGCCACGACGATGACGATGGGCTTCATGAACACGGCGACGGCCGTGGTCACCGACGCGGGCAAGGGGGTCATCGACCGCTTCCGGTCGATGCCGATGGCCCCGTCCGCCGTCACCGCCGGCCGCGGGGCCGCGGACCTCGTGGTGGCCTGCGCCGAACTGGCGATCCTGGCGGCCACGGCACTCGCGATCGGCTGGCGGGCGGACGGCGGCCCACTGGAGGCCGTGGGGGCGTTCGGCCTGCTCCTGCTGCTCCGGTTCAGTCTGATCTGGGTGGGGGTCTGGCTGGGGCTGGTCGTCCCGAACGCGGAATCGGCGGGCGGGCTGTACGCGATCGCCTTCCCCATCACCATGATCTCCAGCGCACTGGTGGCCCCCTCACTGATGCCGGGCTGGCTGGGTACGCTCGCCGCCTGGAACCCGGTCTCCTCCACAGTCACCGCCGCGCGGCAGCTGTTCGGAAATCCGGCGGCGGGCGGAGGCACCTGGGTCGAGGAGCACGCGCTGCTGATGGCGCTGGTGTGGCCGTCGGTGATCACCCTGGTGTTCCTGCCGCTCGCGGTACGCAGATTCCAGCGGCTCAGCCGCTGACCACCGGCGTAGGCTCCGCCCATGCAGGCCGACGGGGCCCCTGAGCCCTTCTCCACCTCCCGCCTCGACGCGCTCCCGCTCGACGTCGCGCACGCGGACGAGATGGCCGTGGTCCTCTCCGACCCCGTCCTGTACGCCTGGACCGGGGGCGCGCCGGAGGACGCCGGGGCCCTGCGCGCCCGCTACGAGCGCCAGGGCGCGGGCTCGCCCGACCCCGCCGAGGTCTGGTGGAACTGGGTGCTCCGGGTCCGTGCCGAGGGGCGCCTCGCCGGCTACGTCCAGGCCACCGTGCGCGGGGCGCGGGCGGAGGTGGCCTGGGTGGTCGGAGCCCGGTGGCAGGGCAGGGGGTTCGCGAAGGAGGGGGCCGCGGGTCTGGTCCGGCACCTGCTGGACGGGGGCTCCGCCCGCACCGTCGTCGCCCACATCCATCCGGACCACGCGGCTTCCGCCGCCGTGGCGGCGGCGGCGGGGTTGTCCGTGACCGACGCGTGGGAGGACGGCGAGGTGCGGTGGATCCTGCACGCGTCCCGACGGCCTCAGCGGCGGCCCGCCTCGACCAGCTCGGCCACGTCGAGGGTCAGCTCGGCACCGATCGACGCGGGAAGCACGGCCGACTGGCCGGGGGCGTAGACCTCGTGGTTGTCGTACGAGCAGCCGGTGGGTTCCGTCAGGACATGGAGGCGGCCGTGGCGGCGGTCCAGGATCACGTACACCGGGATCTTGGCCTCGGCGTACGCGGCGACCTTGTTGCGCAGGTCGTTCCTGTAGTTGCCGGAGGTCACCTCCAGCACGAGACGGAAGCACGCAGGGTCGTAGCAGTTGTTCTCGATCAGGTGCTCGTCGAAGTCGGCGTCCACCACGGACAGGTCGGGGATCGCGTAGTCCTCGGGCCCGCCTGGCAGCCAGAGGCCGATGGCCTGGAGGACCCTGGTCCCGTCGCCGTGGAGCCCTGCGGCAAGGAACGGGATCATGAGTGCGGTCAGTGCATTGGCGTGCGGGCCGTCCGGGGGCGGGGCCACGGTGATGACGCCTCCGATGATCTCGACGCGATAACCCGGAAGCTGCCCCGTCAGGCGGTTCGCCGTGACGAGCATCGGTTCCGGCTCATCGTCACAGGGGTGCTCGACTGCTGCTGCAGACATCGCGGGCCCTCCTGGAAATGGCTGGTGTCGAGGACATCATCGTAGGGCGGGACGCCCCACTTCGTCCCGCAGGCGATTCGTCCCCCGGCCGGGTGAAGCAGGAACGGCCCCGCACACCGAGGTGCGCGGGGCCGTTCCGGACGGTGACCGTCAGAGCTTGTCGATCACGTGGTCGATGCACGCGGTGAGCGCCTGGACGTCCGCCGGGTCGATCGCCGGGAACATCGCCACGCGCAGCTGGTTGCGGCCCAGCTTGCGGTACGGCTCCGTGTCGACGATGCCGTTGGCGCGGAGCACCTTGGCGACGGCCGCCGCGTCGATGCCGTCCTCGAAGTCGATCGTGCCGATGACCTGCGAGCGCTTCGCGGGGTCGGTGACGAACGGGGTGGCGTACTTGGACTCCTCGGCCCAGCCGTACAGGGCCTGCGAGGACGCGGCCGTGCGGCCGGTCGTGAAGTCCAGGCCGCCCTGGGTGTTCATCCACTTCAGCTGCTCGTTCAGCAGGAAGAGGGTGGCCAGCGCCGGGGTGTTGTACGTCTGGTTCTTCAGGGAGTTGTCGATCGCCGTGGGCAGCGAGAAGAACTCCGGGATGTGCCGGCCCGAGGCGTGGACGCGCGCGGCACGGTCCAGGGCGGCCGGGGAGAACACACCGATCCACAGGCCGCCGTCGGAGGCGAAGGACTTCTGCGGGGCGAAGTAGTAGACGTCGGTCTCGGTGATGTCGACCGGCAGGCCGCCCGCGCCGGAGGTGGCGTCGACCAGGACGAGTGAGCCCTCGTCAGCACCCGCGACCCGCTTGACGGGGGCGGAGACACCCGTCGAGGTCTCGTTGTGGGTGAAGGCGTAGACGTCGACGCCCGCCTCGGCCCGCGGGTCCGGGTGGGTGCCCGGGTCCGAGGCGATGACGGTCGGGTCGGCCAGCCACGGGGCGAGCTTGGCGGCCTTCGCGAACTTGGACGAGAACTCGCCGAAATTCAGGTGCTGGGACTTCGACTCGATCAGACCGTGCGTCGCGACGTCCCAGAAGGCGGTGGAACCGCCGTTGCCCAGGACGACCTCGTATCCCTCGGGGAGGGAGAAGAGGCTG
Source organism: Streptomyces sp. (assembly GCF_035563135.1). Taxonomy (GTDB): domain Bacteria; phylum Actinomycetota; class Actinomycetes; order Streptomycetales; family Streptomycetaceae; genus Streptomyces. The sequence goes on along the minus strand of NZ_DATMVN010000024.1, from coordinate 4,437 downwards.
CGCACGCCGTCACGCACCTCGCCGACGAGGTTCTTGACCGGCGCCTGGCGGTGGGAGGTACCGAGAAGGGAGGTGCCGGTCGCGGCCAGTGCGTCGACCGCCTCCGTCCGCACCTTGGAGGGCCCGGCGCCGAAACGTCCGTCGGCGGGCTTGAGGTCAGCGGGAATCTGGATGTCAGCCACGGTCCGGAGCGTAGTCCCTCCCGGAAGCGGTCGAGGACCGTGTCCGTCGGATGAGACACCCGCTCCGGATCGTGGACGACCCGTGCGGTGGGAGAAAAGGTGCACGAGGGGCGGCGGAGGAAGGTGTGCAATCAGCCCAGATCGACCGGGAGCTCATGGAGGTCGTTCTGGGTCACGATCGGCTTGTTGCGCAGGTCGGAGGCCGGGACCGCGAGGTCCAGGCCGGGGAAGCGCTCGTACAGCGCGGGCAGTGCGATCCCCGCCTCCAGGCGGGACAGCGCGGCGCCGGGGCAGACGTGCGGACCATGGCCGAAAGCGATATGGCGGTTGGGGGAGCGGGTGATGTCGAACTCACCGGCGGTGGGCCCGTACTGCTTCTCGTCGCGGCCCAGCGCACCGAAGGAGACGATCAGGGCCTCGCCCTTGGGCAGGACCTTGTCACCGACCTCGATGTCCTCGGTGGCGAAGCGGATCAGGACGTGCGAGGTGGGGGTGTTCCAGCGCAGGGTCTCCTCGATCACGTTCTCCCACGGCACCTCCCCGCTCAGCACGCGCTCACGCTGCTCGGGGTGGGTCTGGAGCGCCTCGACGACATTGACGACGAGGCTGATCGTCGTCTCGTGACCGGCCGCGATGATCAGCTGGAGCGTGTTGACGATCTCCTCGTTCGTGAGGTGGTCGCCGTCCTCGGAGGCCGCGATCAGGGCGCTGGTGAGGTCGTCGCCCGGGTTCGCCCGCTTGTCGTCGACGATCTTCGTGAAGAGGGCGCCGAGGTCCGCCATCATCTGCGGGACCTCCTGGGGCGGTGTCTGTGTCGAGAAGAACTTCTCGAACAGCTCCTTGAGCCGGGGGTGGTCGGCCGCGTCCACACCCATCAGTTCGCTGATGACGTTCATCGGCAGCGGATAGGCGAACTCCGCCTTCAGATCGACCGGTTCGCCCTTGGGCAGCGCCGCGAGCCGGTCCAGGGAGGCGTTCGTCAGCGCCTCGATGCCGGCCCTCAGCCGCTCCACCCGCTTCACCGTCAGTGCCTGCGCGACCATGCCGCGCAGCCTGCGGTGCTCGGCGCCGTCCACCGTCAGCATGGAGCGGCCCGGGTTGACGAGACCGATCAGCGGCCAGTCCTGCGGGATCTCGCCGCGCTGCCAGGCGTTCCAGACACCGATGTCCTTGACCACGCGGCTGTCGGTGAGCAGCTGCCGGGCCTCGGCGTGATGCGTCACCGCGTAGCAGTGCACCCCGCCCGGCAGCTCCACCTCGGCCAGCGGCCCGGCGGCACGCAGCGCGGCGCTCTCGCCGTCGAGGTCGGCTACGAGGGGATCGAGGGCGATCCGGGTCATTTCTGGCCTCCGTGTGCAGGGGTGGGTGTGAAGCGCACCGGCAGGTCCGTCAGCCCGCTCAGCCACGGAGAGGGACGCCGGGTCAGCTGGTCCGCGGGGACGGCGAGGTCCACGTCCGGGAGGCGGTCCAGGAGCACCTCGATCCCCGTACGGGCGATGACCTCCGCGGTCTCCTGGGCGGGGAAGGGGCAGCGGTGCTCACCGTGGCCGAAGGAGAGGAACGCGTTGTTGCCGCCGGTCAGCGCGGAGCCGTCGGTGCGTACCTGCGGGTCGCTGTTGGCGGCGGCGATACCGAGGAGCAGCATGTCGCCGGCGCGGATGTGACGGCCGCCGAGGTGGGTGTCGCGGGACGCCCAGCGGCCGGCCACGTTCTGGGTGGGGGTGTCCTCCCAGAGCACCTCGTTCATGGCCTCGCCGACGCTGTGCCGGCCACCGGACAGCGACGCGGCGAAGCGGTCGTCGGTGAGCATCAGCCGCAGCGAGTTGCCCATCCAGTCGGCGGTCGGCTGGTGGCCCGCGGCCATCATCACCATGAGGTCCTGGGCGACCTCCTCGTCGGTGAAGCCGCCCGGGTCCTGGAGCATCCGGGTCGCGACGTCCTCGCCGGGTTCGGCGTGCTTGTCGGCGAGGAGCCGGGCCATGGCCGAGCCCAGGTGCTGCTGGCCGGCCAGGGCCCGCTCCCGGCCGTCGATCATGTCGTTGAGCGCACCCACCAGGGGCGCCCCGACCTCGTCGCTGAAGCCGTAGATCTTCGCGAGGACGCGTGCCGGGAGCAGCATCGCGTACTCGGCGATGATGTCGGTGCGCCCGACGGAGCAGAAGCGGTCGATGAGGTCGTCGGCGAACTCCTCCGCGTACCCCTTGAGCGCGAACGGGTCGACGGACTCCAGGGCGTTGCTGATCATCTCCGCGCGGACGGTGTGCCGCTCACCGACCGTGTAGAGGACCGACGGCTGCTTGCGGCCGATCATCGGCAGCAGCGGCCAGCCCTCCGGGATGTTGTCCCACTGGTTCCACAGGTCGGAGTCCCGGCTGAAGAGCACCGGGTCGTTGGCGACCTGGTGCAGCTCGCGGTAGCCGAGGATCAGCCAGGCGGGTATGTCGCCGTCGAGTACGGCGGGGGCCACCGCACCGTGGTCACGGCGCATGTCGCGGTGCAGCTGCACGAGGTCGGTCCCGGTCCTGGGTGCGGACAGGGACACGGCGCCGTGGGGCACGGGGCACTGGCTCACGGTGTGGGCTCCGGGGTCATGGCCGCTGCCGGGGCGGGGCCGGTGGCCAGGGCGGGGCCGGAAGCCTTCGCACGGGCGACGGACAGTGCGTGGAGGTGCTCGACCAGCGTGATCAGGACGTACTTGCTGGAGGAACGGTCCCGGGCGTCGCACTCCACGAGCGGGACGTCGGGGGAGAGGTCGAGGGCCTCGCGGATCTGCTGCTCGGTGTGGAGCGGTCCGCCGAAGTCGTTGCACGCGACGATGAACGGCGTGCCGTGGTGCTCCAGCCGGTCGATCGCGTACCAGGAGTCGGCGAGCCGCCGGGTGTCGACGAGGACGACGGCGCCCAGGGTGCCGGAGAAGAGGCGGTCCCACAGGAACCAGAAGCGTTCCTGTCCGGGCGCGCCGAAGAGGTAGAGGACCGAACGCGCGTCGAGCGTGATGCGGCCGAAGTCGAAGGCGACCGTGGTGGACGTCTTGGAGTGCACGCCGTCGAGGTCGTCGACGGCTTCGCCCGCGCGGGTCATGGTCTCCTCCGTGTTGAGCGGGCGGATCTCGCTCACGGATCGGACCATGGTGGTCTTGCCGACCCCGAAGCCGCCGACGACGACGATCTTCAGTCCGTTGTCGGCCGTCGCCTGCAGGGCGGCACGGTCAGAGGTTGCGGAGTCCAACGAGTACCTGTTCCAGGGTGTCGGTGTCGGGGAGCCGGTCCTCGACACGGGCAGTACGGGGGTGGCGAGCGCTGATCCGGCCGGTGTCGAGCAGGTCGCACAGCATGATGCGGACGATGCTGACCGGCAGTTTCAGGGTGGCCGAGATCTCCACGACCGCGGTGGGGCTGTCGCACATCCGCAGGATCGCGACGTGCTCCGACTGCATCCCGGGGCTCGGGTCGCACTCGGCGACGACGAGTGTCACCAGGTCGAACGCGGCCGAGTCGGACCGGCTGCGGCCACCCGTGAGGGTGTACAGCCGGTCCGGGTCGTCGTCGCGTCCGGGGCGGGGGCGCGGGACGGACGTCATACGTCCGCGGATTCCGCGACCGGGGCCGTCTCACCGGCGGGGTCACGCGGCGGGGCGACGAGGTGTTCGCCGAGCTGCTCGACGAGTTCGCTCATGTTGTGGCCGACGAGGCCGACGTCGGAGTCCTCCGCGGCGACGACCGCGAGATGGGCGCCCGCACCCGCCTCGACGATGAACAGCACCCCGCCGTAGAACTCGGTCATCGCGGACCGTACGCCGCCGGTGCCGTCACCGAACTCGATGGACGCGCCGTGCGACAGGCTCTGGATGCCGGCGGCGATCGCGGCCAGCTGGTCGGCCTGGTCGACGGAGAGTTCGGGGGTGCGGCACAGCTTCAGGCCGTCCCGGGACAGGACGAGGGCGTGCCGGGCGCCGGGCGTGCGGTCGAGCAGCCCCTCCAGCAGCCAGTTGAGCTTCTCGTCGGTGGTCGCGCTCATCGGGTGTTGCCTTCCGGGTGCGGGGAATTGGCTCGTACCGCCTGGCTGAAGGTGCTGAAGCGGGCAGCCTGGACCTTCGGGTCGGTGGTACGGGGCCGGGGGGAATCGGCTCCGCCGGGGGCGGCATTGCCGGTACGGGCTTCGGCGGCGGCCAGGGTGCGGCCGCGGCGGCGCTTGGGCAGACCGCTCTCGCCGAACTGGGGGACGGAGCCGGTGGACTCGGACGCGGACTCCGGCT
>NZ_DATMVN010000023.1:0-8621 GCF_035563135.1 Streptomyces sp. | reverse complement strand
GCCGTACCGGTGCTCGCGGACTTGACACCCTTGCCCAGACGAGCCGTCGCGAAGCCGGCCAGCGCGGCACCCGCCAGGAAGACACCGGGGCGACGGCGCGCGAAGTCCTGGAGGTCGCTGACGAGCCCTTGCGGTCCCCGGTCCTCCAGCCTGGCCGCCAGGCTGCGGCCGCGATCGGACATCTGCTTCACCGCGTTGGTGGCCGGTGAGCCCTCCTTGCCACTTTCTCCCATGTCGCCCAGTTCGTCGGCCAGCCGACGGACGTTCTGTGCCAGGCGCCGGGTCTGGGCCCGTGCCTGGTCCTGCAGTTGATCGCGCAGCTCACCCGCGACGTCCCGGGCCCGGGCGGAAGCTTCGCCCGCGACGTCGCCCGCACGTTCCTTCGCGGTGGCGGCGGCATCGGTCGCCTTCTCACTCACCAACCCGATGCCCTCGCCGGCTTTGTCCTGCGCCGTCTGCTTCACATCCGCTGCTGTGCCGTTGTCCGGACGGTTCGCACCGTTGAAGTCACTCAACGTTCCTCCTCGGTCGTCCTGTGCGGGTGACGTACACCTCTGCCCTTTGTCGGGCGCACCATGTTCCATCATGACAACCGAGGCGAAATCTGCCACATGACCAGTTCTGTCCATCAAAGCCTCGAATAGAACCCGTTGCTTCTTCAAGTGCTGTGCGCTGCTCCTGGGAAGGCCGCGCCCTCGGTGACGAGGCCGTGGGCCGGGGGCTGCGAGAGGCGTGAGGGCCTGCGGCAGGGCTGAAGAGGAAGGCCCTGCCTCGCGCCGGACGCACGGTTCTCCGAGGAGGGCGAGTCCCCGCAGCCGGATGGCGACGGGGCCGGAGGGGCCGTCCCGCCCCGCTCCGCCGCCGTGGGCCGGGGACACAGTCCCTGTATGTATCCGGTCGACCGTTCCGGCCGACGTCTCGCGCTTCGTGAACTCACCGGTGAGGACGTGGACGGCGTTTTCGCGATCCACGGAGACCGCGAGGCGACGAGGCACGTGGCGTTCGAGCCGCTTGCGCGAGCGCAGACAGGTGAGCTCGTCGCCCGGTACATGGCCTCGGCCGGCGCCTCACCTCGTAGTGAGTACGCACTCGCAGTCGTCGAGCGCACCTCGGGGGACCTGATCGGGTCCGGCCGTGTGGCCGCCGACCCGCACCAGCCCCGCGGCGCCACCTTCGGCTTCGCGTTGCAGCCCGGGGCCCGGGGGTGCGGGTGCGGGGCCGAACTGGCCCGGTTCCTCCTCGGGTCCGGGTTCGAGGACCTGCACCTCCGCCGGATCTGGGGTGCGCGGTCACCTCTGAACGAGGCGTCGGCGAGGGTCATGGCGAAGGCCGGCATGGTGGAGGAGGACGTCATCCGGCAGCACATCGAGAAGGCCGGCGAGTGGCGTGGCCCGGTGGTCCACGCGATCCTCGAGGACGAGTGGGCGGCGGCCGGCGGCCCGGGAGGCCGTGGAACACCGGGGGGCCGGGGAACGGCCTTCGGCCGAGGGCGCCTTGCTCGCGCTCCGCGTCGGCCGGTCAGGCGGTCATGGTCCGTCGCGAGGGCGCGACGCCGCCCCGTGGCCCGGCGGCGCCGGTGATCAGGACGGTGGCGGGAGCGTGGAGCCGTCCAGCGGGGTGACGCCGAGCCGCAGGAGGGCGGGCGGTGTCTTCCGGGCTGCCCAGGAGGCCTCTTACCCGTCGCACTCTTCTGCAACTAACATGCAACAACTTTATAGATGCAGGAGAGGCATGGGAATGAAGAGCCGACAGATACGAGGTACCGCGGCTGTCGCGGTGGCGCTGGGCATGACGGTCGCCGCGTGCTCGGCGCCGGGGAGCGGTGCGGGCAACGGCAGCGCCGCCGACTCGGTCGTGATCGGAGTGGCCTCGGAACCTGACACGCTCAGCCCGTTGCTCGGTTACGGCAAGGACGGCAACTCGAAGCTCTTCGACGGCCTGCTCGCCCGGAACTCCGACATGGAGCTGATACCGGCGCTCGCCTCGTCGCTGCCCGAGGTCAGCGACGACGCACTCACGTACACGTACACGCTGCGCGAGGGGGTGGAGTTCAGCGACGGCGAGCCGCTCAGTCCCGCTGACGTGGTCTTCACCTACCGCACGGTCCTCGACGGGAAGACGAACAACACGGCCCGGAGCGAACTGGACGCGATCAAGGACGTGAGGGCGGAAGGCGAGGACAAGGTCGTCTTCCGCCTCGATTATCCGTACGCCCCCTTCGCCGGACGTACGGTGCTGCCGATCGTCCCCGAACACATCGCCGCGGAACAGGACCCCAACACGGGTTCCTTCAACACTGAACCGGTAGGCACCGGCCCCTACGTCCTGTCCTCCTGGCGCAAGGGCGAGAAGCTGACCTTCAAGGCCAACCCCGGATACTGGGGTGGAGCACCCGAGGTGAAGACGCTCACCATGGCGATCGTCCAGGACGACGACGTGCGCGCCACCCGGCTGCGCTCCGGTGACCTCGACGGGGCGATACTCCCGCCCAACCTCACCGCCACCTTCAAGGACGACGGCTCCAGGAAGACGTACAGGGCGACGTCCTACGACAACCGCACCGTCACCCTGCCCACCGCGGGCGAGGTCACCGGTGACCGCGCGATCCGGCAGGCCCTGGACCTGGCCGTGGACCGCGGGGCCATGGTCGACAAGATCCTGGACGGCGCGGGCCGCCCCGCCTACGGGCCGGTGCCGGTCGGCGACCCCTGGTTCGCGCCGGAGGTCGAACGCGCCCATGACCCCGCGAAGGCCAAGGCCGTCCTCGACGAGGCGGGCTGGACGGCGGGGACGGACGGCATCCGGACCAGGGACGGCCGCCGCGCCGGTTTCACCCTGCTCCACCCCTCGGGCGACAAGGTCCGCCAGGACCATGCCCTCGCCTACGCGTCCGACGCCAAGAAGGTGGGCATCGACGTCACCGTCGAGAGCGCCACCTGGGAGGTCATCGAACCGCGCATGAAGGACGACGCCGTTCTCGCGGGCTTCGGAAGCACCGGAGACCCCGACTTCGGGCTCTACACCATGCTGCACTCCACCCTCGCCGGTGACGGGTTCAACAACATGGGCCGCTACGACAACCCAGCCGTGGACCGGGCTCTGGACACCGGCCGCCGCATCCAGGGCCAGGAGGCCCGCAAGGCCGCCTACGACACCGTGCAGCGAGAACTCCTCAAGGACCCCGGCTACACCTTCCTCACCCACATCGACCATCTGTACGTGCTCGCCGACCGCTGGGACGGACTGACCACGCAGACCGAACCGCATGAGCACGGCTTCGCCGGCGGCCCGTGGTGGAACGTCGAGGACTGGAAGCCGAAGGGATGACACCGCTGCCCTGGGGTGCGATGGCGCGACTGGCCGGGCGGCGGGCCCTCCACGCCGTCCCCGTCCTGTTCGTCGTCACCTTCGGCGTGTTCGCCGTCGCCGACGCCTCCCCGTTCGACCCCGTCAAGGCCTACGGCGGCACCGCGGTCCTCGGCGCCGACCAGGAGACCCTGGACCGGCTTCGCACCAATCTGGGTGTCGGCGAGCCGTTCGCCGTGCGCTGGTGGGACTGGCTGACCCGGGCCGCCGCCGGCGACCTCGGCGACTCCAGCGTCATGCGGCAGCCGGTCGCCGAGGTGATCGGCGAACGGCTCGTGTGGTCGGCTCTGCTGTGCGCGGCCGCCTTCGGCGTCGCGGTGCTGGTGGGTACCCTCGCCGGGGTGCTCGCGGCGCGCAGCCCCGGATCGTGGTTCGACCGGACGGTCACCTCGCTCGCGTACTCGCTGGAGGCCGCCCCGGTCTTCTGGGTCGCCCTGCTGGCCATCTGGCTGTTCGCCCTGCAATGGGACCTGCTGCCGGCCGGGGGCCTCACGGACACCGGCGACGAACAGGTGTCCGCCGGGCAGGTCCTCAGCCATATGGTCCTGCCGGCCGGTGTGCTCGCCGTCGCCCAGCTCCCCTGGTTCATGCTGTACGTACGCCAAGGCGTCGGCGACGCGCTGGCAGAGGATCCGGTGCGCGGCGCCCGCGCCCGGGGGCTGAGCGAACGCACCGTACTGCTCGGCCACGCCCTGCGCTCCGGTCTGCTCCCGGTGCTCACCCTCATCGGATCCCGGGTCCCCGAACTCATCACCGGGGCCCTGCTGGTCGAGAGCGTCTTCAGCTGGCCGGGAATCGCGGCTGCCACCGTCGAAGCGGCCACCTCCGTCGACTTCCCGCTCCTCGCCGCCCTGACCACCCTCGCCACCGTCGCCGTTCTCGCCGGAAACCTCCTGGCGGACCTGCTGTACGGCCTGAGCGATCCGAGAGTGAAGCTGAGTGAACTGTGACCTCCATGACTGACACCGGCCCAGGGGCGACAGCCGGCACGGAGGCCGAGCCGGTCTGGCGGTCACGTGGCGCGGCCCGCCGGTCCACCCGCACCGTCCGCCTGTACACCTCCGTCACGCTGCTCGCCGCCGTGGTCCTCGCGGTCCTGCTCGTCCCCCCGGTGGTCCAGCTCGACCAGCAGGCCGTCGACCTGTCCGCGAAGCTCCTGCCCCCGTCCTGGGAGCACCCGTTCGGCACGGACGACGTCGGCCGCGATCTGCTGCTGCGCTGTGTGTACGGGCTGCGGGTGTCCCTGCTCGTAGGAGTGGCGGCCGCCCTCACGGCGACAGTCATCGGCACCGCGGTCGGAGCGTGCGCCGGAGCACTGGGGGGATGGGCCGACCGGGGCGTCATGCGTCTCGTCGACACCTTCTCGTCCGTACCGCACCTGCTGCTGGGGATCTTCATCGTCGCGATGTTCCGTCCGGGAGTCTGGCCCGTGGTCATCTCGGTGGCGCTCACCCACTGGCTCTCCACCGCCCGGATCGTCCGCGCCGAGGTCCTCTCCCTGCGGTCCCGCCCCTACGTCGACGCCGCCGTGTCCGGCGGGGCGTCACGGTGGCGGGTGACGGTGCGGCACCTGCTCCCCGGGGTGCTGCCGCAAGCTGCCCTCGCCGCCGTGCTGATGATCCCGCACGCGATGTGGCACGAGTCCGCCCTGTCCTTCCTCGGGCTCGGTCTGCCCACCCACACCGCGAGCCTGGGCACACTCGTCCAGAGCGCCCGTGGCTCCCTGCTCGCCGGGCAGTGGTGGCCGACGCTCTTCCCCGGCCTCTTCATCATCGTTCCCACCCTCGCCATCGCCGGCCTCGCCGGAGCCTGGCGGGAACGCCTCAACCCCCGCCGCCGATCGGAACTGATGCTGTGACCCAGCGACCCCAGCCCCCTGTCCTGTCGGTCCGCGGACTGTCCGTACGTTTCCTCATGCCCGGCGGACGCCAGGTCGCCGCCGTCACCGACGCACACTTCGACGTCGGGGCGGGGGAGTGCCTGGCCCTGATCGGCGAAAGCGGATGCGGAAAGTCCGTCCTCGCCTCCGCCCTCCTCGGCCTTCTCCCGGCCAACGCCCGGACCGCTGGGCGCGCCCACCTCGGCGACCTCGACCTGCTGGCGGCCGACGAGCGCACACTGGCCCGGACGGTACGGGGCAGGAAGATCGGGCTGATCCCGCAGAGCCCGGCCGCGCACCTCACACCCGTGCGCACCATCCGCTCGCAGATGGAGGAGACCGTCGCCCAGCTGACCGGCGTGCGGGGACGCGCCACCGTGCGGGCCGCCGCCGAGGCGGCCGCGGCGCGGGCCGCGTTTCCCGTCGGGCACCTGGACCGCTACCCGCACGAACTGTCGGGCGGTCTCGCCCAGCGCGCCGCCACCGCCCTCGCGCTCGTCGGCGGTGCCCCCCTGCTGCTGGCCGACGAACCGACGACAGGGCTGGACCGCGACCTGGTCGAACACACCGTCGACGAACTGCGCCGTCACGTCGGGACTCCCGCCGGCACGGGAGCCGTCTCCTGCGACGACGCCCCCCGACGCGCTCTGCTGATGATCACCCACGATCTGACAGCGGCTGAACGCATCGCCGACAAGGTGGCCGTCATGTACGCCGGCCGTCTCGTCGAACTGACCGACGCCGCAGCCTTCTTCGGCGCGCCAGGCCCCCGCCACCCCTACAGCCGGGGGCTGCTCCGGGCGCTCCCCGACAGGGATTTCACGCCCATCCCCGGAATGCCACCCGAACTCGGGGACCTGCCCGACGGCTGCGCCTTCGCCCTCCGCTGCGAGCGGGCCACCGACGCCTGCGTACGCCGGCCGCGGACCTCGGACTCCGTCGCCTGCCACCACCCCTACCTGCCGGAGGCCATCCGTGCTTGAACTGCGAGCCATCACCGCCGGATACGACCACCGGGCCCCCGTCGTACGCGGTGTCTCCCTGACCGTCGAACCGGGCGAAGCAGTCGGCCTGCTCGGGCCCAGCGGCTGCGGAAAGTCGACCCTGGCCCGGGTCGCGGCCCTGCTGCACCGCCCCGACTCCGGAACGCTCGTGCTGGACGGCCACCCCGTGCGTGGCTGGCGCCATCGCGCGCCGCGCGCTCTGCGCACCGCCTTCGGCGTCGTCTTCCAGCAGCCCAGGCTCTCCTCCGATCCCCGGCTGAGGCTCGCCGATCTGATCGCCGAACCCCTCCGTGCCACCGGCCGGCGCGAGGAGGCCGACGACAGGGTCACCGAGCTGGCCGCCCCCCTCGGCCTCACCCGGGACCTGCTGCGCCGCCGCCCCCACGAGGTCAGCGACGGCCAGCTGCAACGTGCCTGTCTCGCCCGCGCCCTCGTCCTCCGCCCCCGGTGGCTGATCTGCGACGAGGTGACCGCCATGCTGGACGCGTCGACCACGGCCGCGCTCGTCGAGGCCATCGAGCACTACCGCGCCGCAACCGGCGCGGGACTGCTCGCCGTCGGACACGACCACACGCTCCTGCGCCGCTGGTGCGACCGCACGGTCCACTGGGACGCCCTGACGCCCGCGCCCGCCCGCACACCTGCCCTCGGCGTCCCGGCCTCCGGCTCACCCCGCTGATCCGGTGGCCCCTCCGGTCCGTTGCTTCCCGTCGAACCGAAAGCGGCCGGGGCCCGACCGCCCCGGAGGTGTGGCTGAACACTTCGCCGGGGCCGGGCTGCCCCGTGCGCGTGGCCGCCGCGGGGCTGTTGCTCACCGGACGCGCAACGGCGCGAGGGCCGGAGCCCGGGACCGTGGACCCCGCAGCGTCGGACGGACGAGGAGGATGAGGATCTTCGCCGGGCGCACTTCGTGCAGATCGGCTTCCGAGGGTTCCCTCCGGACGGGTGACTGCTCCGGAGACACCCCCCGGCCACCCGGAGCGGGCGGCGCGGAACTCCTCGTGCTGCCCGCTCCCGCCTGAGGGCCCACCGCGCAACCGGGCGGCGGCATGCTGGTATCCGTCCTCACACCGGCTTCGGTCACACGGCTGCGCCGGTCCGCGGAGAGAGCGGTGCGGAGCCAGGGCCGACGGCCAATAGGGTGGCCCCATGTCTGTCATCCTGAGCCCCACCAAGACCCGCGCCGCCCTCCGCGCTTCGGCGCGCGTATCGGGCGAGTTGCTTCTGGTCCTTGTCATGACCGCGGTGGCGGTGTGGCTGCTGGGTCGCATGTGGTCGGTCGTCTGGCCGCTCATAGTCGGCTTGTTGCTCACCACCCTGACCTGGCCCACAGCCCGTTACCTGCGCCGGCACGGGTGGCCGCCGGCCCTCGCGGCCTCCCTCGTGACGGTGCTGTTCCTCCTGGTGGCCGCCGGGGTCGTAGCGCTGATCGCGGTGCCGGTGGCCTCTCAGTCCGGGGAGTTGACCGACGGTGTGGTGGAAGGCATCCAGAAGCTGCGCGAGTGGGCCTCAGGACCGCCCCTCAACATCGGTGACGATCAGATCACCGGCGCGTTCGATTCCGCGACCTCCCGCATCCAGGACAGTGTCGGCAGCATGGTCACCACCGTCGTCACCGGGGTGAGCACGGTGGTCGACGGCGTGGTCACCGCCGTACTGGCCCTCTTCCTGATGTTCTTCATGCTCAAGGACGGTCCCCGCTTCCTGCCGTGGCTCGCACGGCAGCTGCCCGGCCGGCTCGCCACCGACGTTCCGGCCGTGGCGGCACGCAGTTGGGAGACCCTGGGTGAGTTCGTGCGCTCACAGGCGTATGTCGGCCTGCTCGATGCGGTACTCATCGGCCTCGGCCTGTGGATCGTGGGAGTACCGCTGGTTCTCCCACTGGCGGTACTGACCTTCGTCTCGGCGTTCGTGCCCATCGTGGGCGCGCTGTTCGCCGGTTTCGTCGCCGTTCTCATCGCCCTGGTGTCGAACGGACTGACCGACGCTCTGATCGTGCTGGCCATCATCATCGTGGTGCAGCAGCTCGAGGGCAACGTCTTCCAGCCCATGATCCAGAGCCGCGGGCTCGGCCTGCACGCTGCGGTGATCCTGCTGGCGGTGACGCTGGGCGGCAGTCTGGCCGGCATCGTCGGCAGCCTGCTCGCCGTACCCGTCGCCGCGCTGGTCGCGGTGGCCTGGAACTACCTGCGCGAGCAGCTCGGCGAGCCTTCGCAGGAGCCCGGAGACCATACGGCACCGGGTGGTGCTGCCTCTCCGTCGTAGGGAGCCTCCCCGAGGACGTCCGGGCGCCCGCGCCGCGCGCACCGGCGACGTGACGGCAGCCGGCGGGAGGTGGCCGGCGCCGGCACGTCCGCCCCACGGCCGGAGGG
>NZ_DATMVN010000022.1:0-4480 GCF_035563135.1 Streptomyces sp. | reverse complement strand
CTGTTTCGAGCTTGCGGCGTTGCGCGTCCGGTGATCCGTTCGTGATGACGCCCAGTTCCCATCCGTCGTCGGCGAGTTGCTGCATGGCGGTGCAGACCTCGGGACGGTAGGGCACGAGCTCGGCGGAGCGTCGCCGGTAGTCGGCGTGCAGGGACGCGATGGAGCGCCGGAGCCCGAAGGCGCTCTTGAGGTCGGCGAAGAACGCGTGGCGGGCGCCGCCATGGAACGTCTCGGCTCTCATGAGCGCGGACAAGGGGATGCCGGTGGAAGCGCAGAACTCCTCCGCCCACCTGGCGAATGCCGCCGCGTGGTCGGTGAGAGTGCTGTCCAGGTCGAAGAGTGCCGCTTTGCGCATCGTGGTCACCCCCACACCGGGCCGGGGCCCGCCAGCGCGCCCATGGCCCGCCCGGCCGTGGGGAAGTCCGCCGCCACCAGGGTGGTCACGTCGAGTTCGGCGTTGATCAGCTCGCGCATCAACTGGCGGGCGACCAGCCGGTGCAGGGCGTCATCGCCGAAACGGACGACCTGGTTGAGCTGCGGGGGGTCGGTCGGGGAGTACAGGGTGCCGCGCACCCCGATGACCGGGGCTTCGCGCACACGCAGCGCGATGAACCCGCCCTGAAGTTCCCGGCATGCGCGCAGGGCACGCTGGGCGCACGGGATGCAGACCGCGGGCGTGGCGGTCGTGATGCTGCAGGGGAAGGACACGAGCGCCTGAGTGTTCTCATCGGCGTGCAGGAGCCAGAGCGTTCCCCGTTCGTCGCGGTCCGGGTCGCCCTTGCAGACCCCGCACAACGGCCGCCCGTCCATGACCTCGCACTGGCGCGCGGGGTGATGGGCGGCCCAGTCCGGCTCGCCGGTCGGACTCCCGCCCCATCGCTCCCAGAGCAGGCCGTCGACGTCGCGGTCCTCGGGCCGTTCGTCGGCGAAGTAGACGCGCCCGTTCTCGTCGAACAGCACGGTGACGTCGCACGCGAACTCGCCCGCGAACGGGGCGATGTACAGGGGACTGCGCCGCTCATGGGGTTGGTTCGTGGACGGTGGAGCGCTGAGGGCTTGCACGGACGTCTCCTGGTCAGGTGTGCGGATCTCGGTCTCTTCGGTGCGCTCGGCGGCGGCCGGCGCGACCCCGGGTCGGCTGGCCGCGCATGGCTGTTGCTGCTGGGCGGCGGGGCGGTGTCCTATCCCTTGGCGGTGAGGGCCATGAGGACGGGGTGGACCAGGAGCGGCCGGCTGAGCCGGTTGCCGTCCTGGCTCACCCATCCGGAGGCGCTGGTCCACGCGTCCGGCGTGGCTCCGGACATGGGGAGGGTGAGGCTGGTGCCCGCCTTGAGGTAGGTCGTGTCCGGCGGCCAGGCGGGCTTGTCGGACTCCGAGGGGAGGAAGATTCCCCACTGACCGGCGTGCGCGAAGACCCAGCCCAGGGGAGCTGTCCGTGCGGGTCTTCCCGCGAGGGCGCTCGTCAGGAGCCGGCCGAGCCGCTCGGGCATGAGCAGGACCTCCCAGTCGGGCCCGACCATGCGCGGCTGGACGGCCAGGGCGAGATCGCTCGGCGGGTCTGGAGCGGTACGAGTCGCGAGGGTTGCGAGGGTCATGTCACGAGTCCTTGCTGGGACGCCGCGGCCGAGCGGGCCGGGGTGTCGGAGACGGACAGGCGGGGGGCGAGTTCGACGGCGAGCGGCGCGCTGCTGTACCCGCGAAGAAGGTTGTTCAGGACGCGAACCGGTTCGCCGTCGAGCGTGAGGTGGGAGCAGCGGGCGGCCAGGGCGCGTAGGACGGATCGGGCCTGGAGCTCGGCGAGCGGGATGCCGGCGCACAGGTGTGGTCCGCTGCCGAAGGCCAGGTGTTGGTGGTTGCGCGGGCGCCTGACGTTGAACTTGTCGGCTTCGTCTCCCCAGTGGCGGGGGTCGCGGCCGGCGGAGCCGTACAGAAGCCACACCTGGTCGCCCGCGGGCAGGTGAACGCCGCCGATCTCGGCGTCCTTGGTCAGCAGCCGCCCGAAGCCCTGTATGGGGGCTTCGAGTCTCAGAGCCTCGTGGAAGGCGGGCGCGGCCCAGCGGACGGGGTCTCGGCGGAGGATCTGCCACTGCTTCGGGTGCCGGGCGAGTCGGACGAGGCAGTCGGCGAGGCCGAGGACCGTGGTGTCGATGGCCGCGGCCGTGTAGGCCGACGCGAGGGGTACCGCGTCGCTCTCCTCGATCTGCCCCGCGTCGACGGCTTCGAAGATGGCTCCCATCCACGACTCGGAGGGAACGTTCTCGCGGATCAGTTTCTCGTGGAGCATCTCGACCATGCGGGACGCCAGCGGCAGCGCCTGCTGGTAGCGGTCGCCGAGCGGGCCGAACACATCGAACGTCGCCGCGGCGCCGGACAGCAGCACCTCCCGGTCCACGTCGGGCAGGCCCATCAGCTCCATCACCGTGTCGCAGACCATGTGGCGGGCCAGGGCGACGGCGTCGAACCGACCCGGCTGCGTGTACTGGTCCACCAGGCGTTCGGCGCGGTCGGTGATCCGGCGGGCCAGGGCCTTCATGGCGCGGGGAGCGAGCTGCTTGGACAGCACCCTGCGGAGCTTGGCGTGCCGCTCGCCGTCGGAGGCGAGGACCGTGCCGGCGAGGATCTCCTGGTTCGCGAGGGCGGTGAGGGCTATCCCACCCTCGGAGCCGAAGACGTCCGGGGCCTTGAGGAGCGCGGCGATGTCAGCGTGCCGGGAGATGGCCCACACGCCGTACTCCTCCAGGTGCACGGCGGCGCCGGTGCTCCGCAGGGTGCCGTACGCGGGGTAGGGGTCGGTCAGGAACTCGTCGCTGAAGAGGGGAACGGGGCTGGAGGGAGAGAATGCAGGCATGGGGGTCCTTCGGATCAGGCGGTGGCGGACTGGCTGAGCCGGTACTTCAAGAGCGTGAGCAGCGCGAGCGTGCTCGAGCCGGACTCGCGGGCGTCCAGCTGGAGCAGGGGGATGTGCAGCGGCAGAGCTATGGCGGCGCGCAGGTCAGCCTCGCTGTAGGCGGGAGCACCGTCGAAGGCGTTGACCGCAACGATGTAGGGCACGCCGCGGGCTTCGAAGAAGTCGATGCTGGCGAAACAGTCGGCGAGCCGCCGTGTGTCGGCCAGGACGATGGCGCCGACCGCGCCGCGAACCATGTCGTCCCACATGTACCAAAACCGGTCCTGGCCGGGCGTGCCGAACAGGTACAGGGTGACGTCGTCGACGGTGCGGCGGCCGAAGTCGAAGGCGACGGTGGTGGTGGTCTTCTTCTCGACTCCGTCGGTGCGGTCTATCCCGGTGCTCGCCTCGGTGATGACGGCCTCGGTGTTCAGCGGCTCGATCTCGCTGACCGCACCGACGAACGTGGTCTTGCCGACCCCGAAGCCCCCGGCGACGACGAGCTTGACGACTTCCGGAGCGGGTTCAGTTGGCACCCCGTGCCCCCCTGGTTTCTTCTTCGTATTGGGCCTGCAGGGCGGCGTGTACGCGCTCCATGAGGCGGTGAGTGACGTTGTCGTTGCGGGACATGTCGACCGGGGCCTTGGTGGTCACCACCTGGTGCTGCCGGAGGTCGGTGACCAGGACGGTGATGACCCCGACGGGCAGCTGCAGCAGTCCGGCGAGCTCCGACACCGCCCTGGGTTCGGAGCACAGGTCCAGAACGAGCTGGTGCTGCTCGCTGAGCAGCCGCCCTTCATGTCCCGTATGGGCGGTGATCTGGGTGTCGATGCTCAGCGTGGCGTCGGGAGCCTGGGTGCGGCCGCCGGTTCCGGCGTACGGCCGCGTCCGGCGGCCGCCCGACGCCGCCGTCACAGGATCGTCCCGCCGTGCTCGCCCGTGGCCAGCTCTCGCTGCTCGACGTCCAGCATGCCGCCGAGCTGACCGGCGAGATCGGTCAACTCGAAGCCGAGCTGGCCGAGGGTGGCCTCCTTCGACGCGTGGACGGCGATGACGCAGTGCTGGCCGGCGCGGCTGGCGACACACCAGCCCTTCTCCGTTTCCACCACCGTGCGCAGCATGTGACCGCCGCTGATGTAGTCGGCCTGCCGCTGGGCCAGGGTGGCCATGCTGCTGGTCATCGCGGCCAGGTGCTCGCCCAGCTCCCTGCGTGCGGCCTCGGCGGACTTGTCCCTGGAGGGGTCGGCGGCCACGTTCGTCCAGCCGCTCATGTAGCGGAAGATGCCGTCCTCGGTGACGACGACCGCTCCGAGCACGTGAGCGATCTGGCCGACGCGCTGGTCGAGGAGGTTCTGGATCTCGGGGTTCATGATGTCTTCTCGTCCTTATCGGTGGGGGTGGTTCTGAGGGGCCTGCTGTGTTCCGGCCTGGAAGTCCGCCCAGTCGGACCCGACTTGCTGCGGGTCGGACACGTCTCTCGCGCCCTGGGGCTGGGGGGAGGGAGCGCTGTTGCGCAGGATGGGGTTGAGGTGCTGGCCTGCGTTGCGGCGCGGCAGCGGATCGGCGTCGGCGTCGGTGGCTGCAGGAAGGGCG
>NZ_DATMVN010000021.1:0-4656 GCF_035563135.1 Streptomyces sp. | reverse complement strand
CCTCCTCGTCAGGGGGCGGGAAAGCCGACGGGCCAGGTGTGCACCGGCTCACCGGCCTGCATCAGTTCGCCGTACCGCCGGGTGGTGGCTGCCAGCGCGCCCTCCCGTGCGAGGCCCGCCTCCAGCGCGCGGTGATACGTGTCGACCTGCCAGGAGGCGCCGTTCACCCGGAGCCTGCAGCGCTCCTCGATGATGCCGAGGTAGCGGTCACGGTCCGAGGGCTCGATGTTCCAGGCGTCCAGCCCTGCGGCCGCGAGAGGCAGCAGTTCGTCCTTCACGAGCTTGACGGCGGGCACCTTCGCCACGCCGCCGGAGCGGCCGGGGCGCGGCCAGAGCAGTTCGGCTTCGATCCCGTGGCGGCAGGCGGCGTCGAAGTTCTCGGCCGCCGCTTCGAAGGGCAGTTTGGTCCACACCGGCCGGGGCTCGTCGGCGAGGGCACGCACCAGTCCGTAGTAGAAGGCTGCGTTGGCGATCACATCGACGACCGAGGGACCCGCCGGCAGGACCCGGTTCTCCACCCTCAGATGGGGAACTCCGTCCACCACCCCGTACACCGGCCGGTTCCACCGGTAGACCGTGCCGTTGTGCAGGACGAGTTCGGCCAGCGCCGGTACACCCCCCTCGTCGAGGACCCGCAGCGGGTCCTCCTCGTCGCAGATCGGCAGCAGGGGCGGGTAGTAGCGCACGTTCTCCTCGAAGAGCTCGTACGCCGAACCGATCCAGCGCTCCCCGAACCAGGTCCTGGGACGCACGCCCTGATTGCGGAGCTCGGGCGGCCGCACGTCCGTGGCCTGCTGGAACAACGGGGGCCTCGACTCGCGCCACAGCTCCTTGCCGAAGAGGAAGGGGGAGTTCGCGCCGAGGGCGATCTGCACGGACGTGACGGCCTGAGCCGCGTTCCAGACGTCCGCGAAGCGGTCCGGCGTCACCTGCAGGTGCAACTGGACCGATGTGCAGGCCGATTCGGGGGCGATCGAGGCAGAGGTCGAGACCAACCGTTCGACACCCTCGATATCGAGGGTGAATTCTTCGCCGCGCGCGGCTGCCATTTGGTCGTTGAGGAGCGTGTAGCGGTCGACGTCCGAGAGGTTCGCCGACACCACGTCGTCCCGTCCGAGCGTCGGCAGGATGCCGATCATCACGATCCCGGCGTCGACCTCCGCAGCCTTCCGGTGGGCATAGGCGAGACCCGTACGCAACTCCTCGGCCAGCTGATCGAATACCCGGCCGCTCAGCCGGTGGGGAAGAATGTTTACCTCCAGGTTGAACATCCCCAGTTCCGTCTGGAAATCCCGGCTGGCGATGCGCTGGAGCACCTCCGCATTCCGCATCCTCGGCATGCCGTCCGGACCCGCGAGATTCAGCTCGATCTCCAGCCCCATAAGATTTCTGGGACGATCGAACCTCTGCTCCGACAGGAGCCGCTCCAGTACGGTCAGGCACTGGGTGAGCTTCTCGCGGTACGCCTGCCGATCGGACGGGGCAAAGGCACCCGCCACGATCTTCTCACCCATCGAAGGGTCCCTCCTCGCGTGGCGGCCCGCGGCACAGGCCGCTCGTATCACGATCGATAATGCCCCGTCGAGATGATCCGTAACGCCCCCACGGCCCACGGACACCCAGTAGTCTGGTGTCTGACGCCGGAGGCACATTCCGAAGGCATGAGGCATATGCAGTGTGCGCGATCGTTTCGCACGGCGGAAACACCGATGGGTTTCAGCCTACCGCCGCATAGGGAAAGTACCTGGCGAAGGGGCTCGGAAGCAGCCCGGACCCACAGAAACTACGCAATTCAAAGGCGCGAACCCTCCTTGCGGACAATACGCGCGTCGGGTAGCCGAAACACCATGTGAACATTTGTCGTATAAACTCTGCGAACGAGGCAGAGAGTTGACGCATCGGCCCGTCCGCCCGTCACCGGCCTTCCTCTGGCCCCGCACGCCGACAGCGCCGTCTGCACCCGCCCACGCACCACCGTGTCTCCGAAGTGAGAGGCGACCCACTATGCCGCTGCATGTTTCCCCGGCCCCAGCGCCCGCACTGCGCAGCGTTCTCGCGGCACTCGGTTCTCCCACCGCAGTCCGCGAAGCCCATACGCCCGCTCTCCGGTCCGTCCAGGGACCGCTGAGTCCTGAACTCCCGCTTCCCGTCCATGTACTGGACCGGATCGTGCCGAACGAGGCGGCACCGCGCACCCGCCTCGCCGGCTGGCGCTTCCTGATCCGCAGCGGTGAGCACGCCGTCGCCGCCGCTGACACCATGCTCACCGCCGACGGCTGGACCTTCTCCCACTTCTTCGAAGGGCCCTACATCGCCTCCACCGAACTCGCCCTGCGCCAGGCGGAGTCGACGACCACGCACTACCAGCCGCGCCTGCTTTCGGTGCCCGGGCTGTACATGTTCACGCTGTGGCTGCACCACGACGCCGAGGCCGACGCCGGCAAAGGCGCGCTCGCACCGACCGATGTGCTGGTGCCCCTGGCGCCCGCGCCTCCGGGTATCACGGCCCACCGGCCGCACCGGGTCGCGGACCTGCTCCCGGCCATGACACTGCGCTTCACCCCGGCTCCCCTCCCGGACCTTGCCGAACCGACCGGCCTCCTCGGATCGCCCGCCTGATCCTCCTTGCTCACGCGCCCCTGCCGGGCTGATCGGCGGGGGCGCACCCTTACCCGTCCGGACTAGTCCGGACGGGTCACCCCGAACCACCCGAACGGACAGCGCAGTTGCTTTGAACCGCCCGGCCGGGTGATGCGTCATGAAAGGAGAACAGCAGCTGCCGCGAAATCCCTGCGGAGAGACGCCCGTAGGGCAACACTGGGACCGGACCGACTTGATACGGGGGCGGCCATGAACACATCGCCCAGCCGCAGGACACACGACTCGACGCAGCGAAAGAACCCAGCCATGTGCCAGCACCAGCCACCCTGCCCGACCGCCGACTCCAACGACCGGGAAGCCGCACGCCTGATGGCACACCACCCGGAACAGGGCTGGAGCCTGCTGTGCAACGGCGTCCTGCTCTTCGAGGACACCGGTGAGCTGCTCCCGGACGGGCAGATCATCGCCCCGCACCGCTCGCTGAAGAGCGATCAGGTGATGAAGGCCGCCTGACCGCGGCAGAGGGAACACGGGGGCCGGCCGGAGAAGTATCCGCACCGGCCCCGATCGGTGTCCGTGCGCTTACTGGTCGTACGCGTCCAGCGGCGGGCAGGAGCAGACCAGGTTGCGGTCACCGAACGCGCCGTCGATCCGGCGTACCGGCGGCCAGTACTTGTCCGAAGGCGCGACGCCGGCCGGGAAGACCGCCTCCTCGCGGGTATAGGCGTGGGCCCATTCACCCTTGAGCGCCGCAGCCGTGTGCGGGGCGTTGCGCAGCGGGTTGTCGTCCGCGCTCCACTCGCCGGAGGCGACCTTGTCGATCTCGCCGCGGATGGCGATCATCGTGTCGCAGAACCGGTCGAGCTCGGCGAGGTCCTCGCTCTCGGTCGGCTCGATCATCAGCGTCCCGGCCACCGGGAACGACATCGTCGGCGAGTGGAAGCCGTAGTCGATCAGCCGCTTGGCGATGTCGTCGATACTGACGCCGGTCGCCTTGGAGACCGGCCGCAGGTCCACGATGCACTCGTGCGCGACCAGGCCGGCCGGGCCGTTGTACAGGACGGGGAAGTGCGGTTCGAGGCGCTTGGCGATGTAGTTGGCCGCGAGTACGGCGACCTGCGTCGCACGCTTCAGCCCCTCGCCCCCCATGAGGCGTACGTACGCCCAGGAGATCGGCAGGATGCCCGCCGAGCCCCATGGAGCGGCCGAGATGGGGCCGACGCCGGTCTCCGGGCCCGCCGCGGGCTGGAGGGGGTGGTTGGGGAGGTACGGCGCCAGGTGGGCGCGCACCCCGACCGGACCGACGCCCGGGCCACCGCCGCCGTGCGGGATGCAGAAGGTCTTGTGCAGGTTCAGGTGGGAGACGTCGCCACCGAAATGGCCCGGCTTCGCGAGACCGACCAGCGCGTTGAGGTTGGCACCGTCCACGTACACCTGGCCGCCGGCGTCGTGCACCTCGCCGCAGATGTCGGCGACGTGCTCCTCGAAGACGCCGTGCGTGGAGGGGTAGGTGATCATGAGGACGGCGAGCTCGTCGCGGTGCTCGGCGATCTTGGCCCGGAGATCCTCCAGGTCGACCTCTCCGTCGTCCGCGGTCTTCACCACGACGACCTTCATACCGGCCATCACGGCGCTCGCGGCGTTGGTGCCGTGCGCGGAGGACGGGATCAGGCAGACGGTGCGTCGGTGCTCGCCGTTGGCCCGGTGGTACGCGCGCACGGCCAGCAGCCCGGCGAACTCGCCCTGCGAGCCGGCGTTGGGCTGGAGGGAGACGGCGTCGTACCCGGTGACCTCGGCA
This sequence comes from Streptomyces sp., assembly GCF_035563135.1. Classification (GTDB taxonomy): domain Bacteria; phylum Actinomycetota; class Actinomycetes; order Streptomycetales; family Streptomycetaceae; genus Streptomyces. The sequence continues at coordinate 257 of NZ_DATMVN010000021.1, read as the reverse complement.
AGACGCTCCTCCAGCTCACGGATGAGGGTGAGGAAACCCTGCGCCTGCTCGGCCGGCGCGAAGGGGTGCAGCGCACCGAATTCGGGCCAGGTGATCGACTCCATCTCGGCGGTCGCGTTGAGCTTCATGGTGCAGGAACCGAGCGGGATCATGCCGCGGTCGAGCGCATAGTCCTTGTCCGCGAGGTGCTTGAGGTACCGCATCATCGCTGTCTCGGTGCGGTGGGTGTTGAACACCGGATGCGTGAGGAAGTCGCT
>NZ_DATMVN010000020.1:0-47415 GCF_035563135.1 Streptomyces sp. | reverse complement strand
ACACACCCAAGGAGACACCGGACATGATCCCCCGATCCCCCGCACCGGCAGCCCGCCGTCGGCACCGAGGGGGCGCGCGATGAGGGTTCTGCTGCTCGGAGCGAACGGATTCCTCGGCCGCTTCGTCGCCGACCGCCTGCTCGCCGACCCCGCCGTGCACCTCACGGCACTCGGCCGCGGCGACGACGCCGACGTGCGCTTCGACCTCGCGGGCGGCAGCCCCGGAGCGCTCACCCGCTTCCTGGACGCCGTCCACCCCGGGGTCGTCGTCAACTGCGCGGGCGCCACCCGCGGTGGCGCCCGCGACCTGACCCGCCACAACACCGTCGCCGTGGCCACCGTCTGCGAGGCCATGCGCCGCAGCGGTTGCAGCGCACGGCTCGTCCAGGTCGGCTGCGCGTCCGAATACGGGCCCTCGCAGCCGGGTTCGTCCACGGCCGAGGACGCGGTGCCCCGCCCGGGAGGCCCGTACGGCGTCAGCAAGCTCGCCGCCACCGAGCTGGTCCTCGGCTCCGGTCTGGACGCGGTCGTGCTGCGGGTCTTCTCACCCGTGGGGCCCGGGACCCCGGCCGGCTCCCCGCTCGGCAGGCTGGCCGAGACGATGCGCCGCGCCATGCAGACCGGCGACCCCGAGCTCAGGCTCAGCGGCCTCGGGGTGCAGCGCGACTTCGTCGACGTACGCGATGTCGCGCGTGCCGTGCACGCCGCCTCGCTCTCCGCGGCCCAGGGCGTCGTCAACATCGGCACCGGCAGGGCCGTACGGCTGCGCGACGCGGCGGCGGTCCTCGCCAGGGTCGCCGGCTACGCGGGCGCACTCCACGAGCTCGACGCGCCCCCCGGACGGCTGCCCATCGGTGCCCCCCGTGCGTCGACGGAATCGGTCGTGGAGCACCTCGCGGCGACCCCGTCCCCCTACCCCGACGGCTGCGGAGCCTGGCAGCAGGCCGATGTGCGTACCGCCCGGGACCGGCTCGGCTGGCGTCCCCGCATCAATCTGGAGGAATCCCTCGCGGACATCTGGATGGAGGCGGCGTGCCGCATCTGACCAGCGCCGGCTCCACCCTGCGGACCGGCGGCACGGAACACTTCGGGGTCGGGGTGCCCGGCTACGCCCATCCGCTGCTCGCGCCCGCCGCATGGGCCCGGCTCAGCCGGCCGGGCACCCCGCTGCACTGGGCCGTCCTCAACATCGACAACGGGCCGGGCGCCCGGCCCGACCCGTACTGCCTGGAGGCGGCCGGCCGGCTCCGCAACGCCCGCGAACGGGCTCTGCACGGAGACGCGCCCGAGGACACCGTCCGGGCCTCGGGCGGCAGGCTGCTGGGCCACATCGACCTGGCCTTCGGCAGCCGCCCCTTCGGGGAACTGGTCGCCGAGGCCCAGTCCTACCTCGACCGGTACCGCGTCGGCGGCTTCTACCTGGAGCACTGCCCGGCCGAACGCGGCGAGCTCCCGGCGGTCCGCCGGCTGACCAGCACGCTCTTCGCGCTCCTGGCCGACAGCGACAGCGCGGACGAGGAGGGCGGACGGATGGTCCTGGGCCACGGCACCCACCCGCACCCGGGTTACGCCGAGGCCGCCGACCAGCTGGTCACCTTCAGGGGCCCGTGGACCGACTACCGCTGGTCGCAGGTGGCCGAGTGGACCGCGGCGTACGAACCAGGGCGCTTCGCGCACTTCGTCCACGGACTCCCGCGCACGCACCTGGAGGAGGCCATGCGCATCGCCCGCTGGCAGGGCGCCGGCACGATCTTCTTCACGGACCGGGACGGCACGCACGGGCAAACCGACCCATTCGCGGCACTGCCCAGCTACTGGGACGAATTCGTCTCGCGGATCGGACCCGGTATCTCGGAATGAGGAGCGGCGTGGCAGTGTTACGGGAGAACAACCGTACGTAGATGAAGTACGTAGAAACCGACCACCTGCATTGTTGAGGTTCCTGTGTCGCTGCCACCCTTGGTCGAGCCAGCTGCTGAGCTCACCGTCGACGAGGTCCGCAGGTACTCCCGCCACCTGATCATCCCGGATGTCGGGATGGACGGACAGAAGCGGCTGAAGAACGCGAAGGTGCTCTGTGTCGGCGCCGGCGGCCTCGGCTCGCCGGCTCTGATGTACATGGCCGCTGCCGGCGTGGGCACGCTCGGCATCGTCGAGTTCGACGAGGTCGACGAGTCGAACCTGCAGCGCCAGGTCATCCACAGCCAGGCCGACATCGGCAAGTCCAAGGCCCAGTCGGCCAAGGAGACCGTGCAGGGGATCAACCCCCTGGTGAACGTGGTCCTTCACGAGGAGCGGCTCGAAGCCGACAACGTGATGGACATCTTCGCCCAGTACGACCTGATCGTGGACGGCACGGACAACTTCGCCACCCGCTACCTCGTCAACGACGCCGCGGTCCTGCTGAACAAGCCGTACGTCTGGGGCTCGATCTACCGCTTCGACGGTCAGGCGTCCGTCTTCTGGTCCGAGCACGGTCCCTGCTACCGCTGCCTCTACCCGGAGCCGCCGCCCCCCGGCATGGTCCCCTCCTGCGCCGAGGGCGGTGTCCTGGGCGTGCTCTGCGCGTCGATCGGCTCCATCCAGGTCAACGAGGCCATCAAGCTGCTCGCCGGCATCGGCGACCCGCTGGTCGGCCGTCTGATGATCTATGACGCGCTGGAGATGCAGTACCGCCAGGTCAAGGTCCGCAAGGACCCCGACTGCGCGGTCTGCGGCGAGAACCCCACCGTCACCGAGCTCATCGACTACGAGGCCTTCTGCGGCGTCGTGTCCGAGGAGGCCCAGGAGGCGGCGGCCGGTTCCACGATCACTCCCAAGCAGCTCAAGGAGTGGATCGACGGCGACGAGAAGATCGAGATCATCGACGTCCGCGAGCCGAACGAGTACGAGATCGTCTCGATCCCGGGCTCCCGGCTGATCCCGAAGAACGAGTTCCTGATGGGCAGCGCCCTCCAGGACCTTCCGCAGGACAGGCGCATCGTCCTGAACTGCAAGACCGGTGTCCGCAGTGCCGAGGTCCTCGCGGTCCTCAAGTCGGCGGGCTTCGCCGACGCGGTGCACGTCGGCGGCGGCGTCATCGGCTGGGTCAACCAGGTCGAGCCGGAGAAGCCGGTCTACTAGACCTGCGGCGTGATGTACGAAGGGGCCGGTTCCTCCGCGGAGCCGGCCCCTTCGCGCATCCGGCCTCCGTGACCTGCGGATCGCGTCCGTGTCCCTGACGGCGTTCGTCGTGCCGAGGCGGGGGAGCGGGACGGGGGAGAGGCGCCGGCAGCCGGCGCCGAAGTCCGCGTCGTCCGCGAGGAACGCCGTCAGCAGGGCCGCGGCGCCGGCCCGGGACCGTCCCCGTACGCGCAGGTGCGCCGCCTCCTCCGTGCCCGGAGGCCGCCACCGGAGCGTCCCGGGTGGCGCCGGTCTCCGGCCGTCCAGCGGCCGGTCACCCGCAGACCGTTCCCGGCTCCGGGACCTTCCCTTCGAGCAGATAACCGTCCACAGCCCGCTGCACGCAGGTGTTGCCGCCGTTGTACGCCCCGTGGCCCTCGCCCTTGTAGGTGAGCTCGATCCCGACCCCCTCGCCGAGCTCGGCGGCCATCGCCTTCGCGCCGGCGTACGGCGTCGCGGGGTCCCCGGTGTTGCCGATGACCAGGACCGGGGCCGAACCGGGTGCGCTGACGTCCGGGGTGTCCCAGGCGCCCGCGACGGGCCAGCCGGTGCAGGACATCAGCCCCCAGGCCAGGTAGTCCCCGAACACGGGGGAGGCCTTGCGGAATTCGGGGAGGGCCTTCCTGGTCTGTTCCAGGGTGAACCGCTGCTCGGAGTCCGCGCAGTTGATGGCCGTGTTGGCGGCGTTGGAGTTGTCGTAGCGCCCGTCCTCGGAGCGGCCGTTCAGGGAGTCGGCGAGCGCCAGCAGCAGACCGCCGTTGTCGCCGTCCGCCTCGTCCAGGCCCTGTTCGAGCAGCGGCCAGGTCTCCTCGGAGTAGAGGGCCGACGCGATGCCGGTGGTGGCCTGGGTCTGCGTCAGCTTCCGCTCACCGAGCCCGGGGACGGGCTTCTTCTCCAGCTGGGCGAGGAGACCGGCGATCCACTCCTGGACCTCCTGCGCGGAGGAGCCGGGGAGCTTGCAGTCGTCGCGTTCGGCGCAGTCGGCGGTGAAGTTGTCCAGGGCGAGCTGAAAACCCTTGGCCTGGCCGAGCGAGGACTGCAACGAGTCCTCCCCCGGGTCGACCACGGCGTCCAGGACGGCCCGGCCGACGTTCCCGGGATACAGATGGGCGTAGACGCCGCCGAGTTCGGTGCCGTACGAGATCCCGAAGTAGTACAGCTTGTCGTCGCCGAGCACCTGGCGCATCAGATCCATGTCCCGGGCCGCGTTCGTCGTGCCGAGGTAGGGCAGCTCGTCCCCGGAGTTCTCCTCGCAGTCGGCGATGTAGGACTTCTGGTCCTCGACGAACGCTTTTTCCTCCTCGGCGTCATCCGGCGTGCCGTCCTGTTCGTACCGGGCGTCGAGCGTCCTGTCGTCCGAGCACTCCACACCCTCGCTGCGCCCGACCCCGCGCGGGTCGAAGCTCACCAGGTCGTAGCGGGTGCGGAGCGTGTCGTACGCGGTACCGAAGGACGGCAGCGTGGCGACACCGGAGGCGCCCGGTCCGCCGAAGTTGAAGATCAGCGAGCCGATCCGCCGGTCCTGGTCCCTGGCGGCGGCCCGGACGAGCGCCAGTTCGATGGTCCGGCCCCCGGGGTCGGCGTAGTCGAGGGGGACGTCCATGAAGGAGCACTCCCAGGCGGCCCCGCCCGGCAGCGGTGAAGGGGACGCGCCACTGCCCTGGGCCTGGTTGGGGGCCGGGCAGGGCTTCCAGTCGAGCTTCTGGGAGGTCAGCTCCCGTGTCGTCGCGGTGGGGGCCGCCGTCGACGCGGCCGACGGGGCGGACCTCTCCGTGTCCCCGTCGCCGCCGTCGTCCGAACACGCGGCCAGCGGCAGCAGCACGGTGGCGGTGGCGGCGAGGGCAGCGGCACGCAGAGCGGGAGAGGTCCTCATGGACCCATCGTGCGGCGGGGCGCGGGGGAACGCGCGGGGCGCGGTCCATGCGAGTGGCGCGCCCCCGCAGGTGCGTTCCGGAGCCGTGCTCCGAAGCCCGTGTTCCGGAGCCGTGTTCCGGAGCCCGTGTTCTAGAGCTCTCCCTTACGGGTCAGCTGGTTGAAGCAGATCCAGCCGGGGAGCACCGGCAGCCACAGCGTCATCACGCGGTACAGCAGCACCGCCGGAGCCGCGACCTCCTTCGGGAGGCCCACCGCGATCAGGCCCAGGGTCAGCGCGCCCTCGACCGCGCCCATACCGCCCGGGGTGGGCGCCGCGGAACCGAGGGCGTTGCCCGCGAGGAAGACCACGGCGATGCTGGCATAGCTGAGCTGGGGGACGTCGGGGCCGCTGAACGCGCGGATCGACGCGTCGAGACAGAGCACGAACAGGCCGGTCAGCAGCAGCATGCCGCCGATGCCGGTGACCAGCTTCTGCGGACGCTGCACCACGTCGAGCATGCGGGGCACCACGCCGGCGAACAGCGACCGCACCCGGGTGACGACGAACTTCCGCATGAACGGGATCGCGGTCACCACCAGCACGAGGACGGCGACCGTGAGCAGGCCCGCGATGACCGTCCTCGACGGGGTGAGCGAGTCCGGGGTCTTCTCCGTACCGGTCAGATATCCGAAGAGGGCGAGCAGCACGATGTGGCAGCCGAGCCCGAACAGCTGGGACGCGCCCACGCTCGCGACGGCGAGCCCCGGGCGCACCCCGGCACGTTGCAGGAAGCGCGTGTTCAGCGCCACACCGCCGACCGCCGCGGGGGCCACGATCTTCACGAACGACCCGGCCACCTGCGCCAGCACGGTCTTCCCGAAAGACACCCGCTCGGGCACGAAACCGAGCAGGCTCATGGCGGCGGCGACGTAGCTCAGGGCCGAGAAGCCCAGCGCCGCAGCCACCCAGCCCCACTCGGCCTGCTCCACGACCGTGCCGAAGTCGGCCTCGGTGACCTGCGAGATCAGGAAGTAGGCGGCGATCGCACCCGCGATGAAACTGAAGAGCGTACGCGGCTTGATGCGCTCCAGCCGGACCGGTTCGACCGGCGCCTGCGGCCTGATCAGCAGCACCTCGCGGCGGATCTGGGCCAGCATGTCCTCCTCGCGGGCCTCTTCCAGGGCATCGTCCATCGCCCGTTTCTCGGCCTGCTTCTCCGTGCGCAGCGACTTGCGGACGGCCTTGCGGTCGCCGGTCTCCGAGCCCTGCTCCCCGGCCTTGGTCTGCTTCGCCGCCTGCGAGGCCTCCAGCACCGCCTCACGCTCGCGCTGCGAACGCTCCCGGGCGAGCCTGCGCAGTGTCGCCCGGGTGGAGCGGCTGAGCGCGATCGGCTGGAGCAGCGGCAGGCAGTCGGCGACGGCATCGGGCCCGAGCACGGCGAGCGCCCCGGCGACGGCCCGTTCGGCGCCCACCCGCAGACCGGTGGTGGTGAGCAGCTGGGCGACGTCCATGCGCAGGATCAGGTCACCGGCCGCGATCTCGCCGCCCCGGAGGTCGGTGACGAACACCGTGCCGGAACGGTCCACCAGAATGGCGTCCCCGGTGAGCCTGCGGTGCGCGATCCGCCGCGACTGGAGCGCCTTCACCTGCCGCCAGGCACCCCGCACCAGGTCGTCGGTGATCTCCTCGTCCTCCATCGCGTCCAGCGAGCGCCCGCCGATGTGCTCGTACACGAGCATCACGGCGTCGGGTCCGAGCTCGGACGTGGCGATCAGCTTGGGCGCGTTGGCACCGGCGGCGATCGCCGCGTACGCGAGGAGCGCCTCCTGCTCCAGGGCCTGGCGCAGCGACTGGATGGAGCGGCGCTGGGTGATGCTGCGGAGGGTGAGCCTGCGCCACACCCGGTAGAAGAAGCCCTGGGCCTGCTGTTCACGGTCGACGACCGTGACGTCCAGCGGTGGCCCTTCCTCCAGGGTGACCAGATATCGGCGGCCCCGGTCGCTCTGCTCGACGTGGTCGGGGCCGTCCTCGGTGCGCATCGCGGCGACCGGACGGAAACCGACGTGGCGCAGACCGGCCATCAGGTGCTGGCCGGTCGGGCGGACGTTCGGTGAGCCGACCGCGTACAGCGTGCCGTAGGCCACGGTCCAGCCGATCAGCACCGTGAGGACGATCGAGAACGGGGTGGTGTAGCCGCCGACCAGCATGGCGAAGGCGTCCAGGAGCAGCACCACCCACAGCACGACCCGCCAGCGCGGTCTGCGGGCCATCCCGACCGCCGTCATGTAGGCGATGACGGGCGCGAGATACCCGTGCACGGGATCGGTGAGCGCGTCACCCGGCTGGGGCTGGGTCAGGGCCTCCCGGATCGTCCCGGGAGCCGACCGGGCGACCCAGAGGTCGGTGGCCAGGGTCACCCCGTGGGCCAGCACGGCGGCCAGCACCCCGTCCGCGATCCGCAGCCCGTCGCGTTTCACCAGACGCTCGATCGCGAAGGCGACCGGCACGAGGAGCACGGCGATGCTGGACACCAGGCCCGCGATCTTGATCAGCAGATCCGGGGCCTGGTCGGTGCCCTTGGAGATGTCGTCCTCGAGGCCGGTGGTGGTTCCCTGGGCGAACGCGGCGAGGAAGAACAGCAGAGCGATCGCCAGGACTCCGACGAGGAGCCGCAGCAGATCGGAGGGGCGGTGGACCCGGGCAGGCAGCAGGGGCTCGTCGCCCGAGACCCGGTCGGTCAGACCGGCACCGTCCGACGCGAGGGTCGAACCCGAGAGGTGTTCCTGGGAGTGCTCCGGAGCGCCCTCGGCCTCCGGAGCGCCTGCGGTCCGGGTGTCCGGGACACCGGGCGCGTCCGGGCGCGGCTCGGCGTCAGAGGCGTCCGCCGCCTTCGGTGGCTGCACGCCCTGCTCCTTAGCCTCTGATGAATCTTCGTGTTCTCGTATCACCGGTCACCGCCCGCATGATGGTGGCACGGCCTGCAGACAGAGGGGGGCATCAGGGTGCATTGCACGGGCGCGATGCGCAACATACGCAGCTTCGCCGACACGCGCACGGCGTGTGACCGGCACGGCACCGGGCAGGGCCGGTCGGCCGGATACGGCCGGTTGACCGGGCAGGGCCGGTCGACCGGGCACGGCCGGTTGACCGGGCACGGCCGGTGGACCGGATACGGCCGGTTGTCGGTGGCATACGGCAGGATGGGCCGGATGAGCGAAGACCGGACCAGCGGCAGCCGGACCGGGGCCGCGCCCGCCGCCCCCGTGACCGCCGAGCTGCCCGTCTACGCCGAGCGGGTCCTGGACGTGGCGGACCTCGTTCCGCCCGGCCGCGTCATGACGTACGGCGACGTCGCGGAATGGCTCGGTGACGGCGGGCCGAGACAGGTCGGCCGGGTGATGGCCCTGTACGGCTCCGCGGTGCCCTGGTGGCGTGTGGTGCGCGCCGACGGGCTCCTGCTGCCGGGCCATGAACTGCGGGCACTCGCCCACTACCGCGAGGAGGGCACCCCGCTGCGCGCGTCGCCGCGCGACACGGACGGGCACGTTCCGCGCCTCGACATGAAGCGCGCGCGATGGGACGGCGTGACCGGGCGCCCGGGCGGGGAAGCCCACGCCTGACAGCGTCCGCCCCCGTGCCGCGTCCGGACGGGCGCCGGGCCGGTGAACGGGACGCACCGCCGCGGCGGACTCCACGCGGGGCGGGGGGCGATGTGACGCGGGACGCGTCCCGCCGCCTGATTTCCGCCTCCCCGCTGGCGTAGCGTCGTCCACACGCGGCACGCTCCGCTCCCTCATCCGTCCCCCTCACCCTCGGACCGTCTCCACCAGGCCCCCGGCTCAGCACCGTCCAGCAACCATCGCACCCGGCCCGTCACCCCACGGCCGGTGACCGCGCAGACCCAGTACACCCACCAGGACCGGCGATCCACGTGAGCTCCTCCTCCACCACCCGGAACAGCCCGCACCGTCAGGCACGACGGCGGGCCCCGGGCGCGTACCGGCTGGTGCGCACACCGCCGGGCTCCGTGGACCCCCCTCTCCTGGACGCACCGCAGCGCGCCGTGGTTGATCACCGGGACGGCCCGCTGCTGGTCCTCGCCGGACCCGGCACCGGCAAGACCACGACGCTGGTCGAGGCGGTCGCCCGGCGTGTGGCGCGGGGGGCCGACCCCGCCCGCATCCTCGTCCTCACCTTCAGCCGCAAGGCGGCGGTCGAACTGCGCGACAGGATGGCGGCCCGGCTCGGCGGCACCCGGGGCCCGCAGGCCACCACCTTCCACTCGTACTGCTACGCCCTGGTCCGCGCGCACCAGGACGCCGACCTGTTCGCCGAGCCGCTGCGCCTGCTCTCCGGGCCCGAGCAGGACGTCACCGTCCGCGAACTCCTCGCCGGCCAGCTCGGCCTGGAACAGGCAGGGCTGGCCCATGTCCGCTGGCCCGACGAGCTGCGGGCCTGCCTGACCACCCGGGGCTTCGCCGACGAGGTGCGCGCGGTGCTGGCCCGCAGCCGTGAACTGGGCCTCGGCCCGGACGCGCTGGCAGCCTTCGCCCGCCGCACCGGCCGCCCCGACTGGAGCGCCGCCGCCCAGTTCCTCGCCGAGTACCTGGACGTCCTCGACGCCCAGGGCGTCCTCGACTACGCGGAACTGGTCCACCGGGCGGTCCTGCTCGCCGAACGCCCGGAGGTGGCGGCGGCACTGGCCCGCAGTTACGACGCGGTCCTCGTCGACGAATACCAGGACACGGACCCCGCCCAGGTCCGGCTGCTGCACGCGCTGGCCGGGAACCGGGGAAGCACCGCGCCGGGCGCCGGCGGAGGCCGGACGCTCATCGCCTTCGGCGACCCCGACCAGTCGATCTACGCCTTCCGGGGCGCCGATGTGAACGGCATCCTGGAATTCCCGGACGCCTTCCGCCGCGCCGACGGGGCGCCCGCCCCCGTCGGGGTCCTCACCACCTCGCGCCGCTCCGGCGCGAAGCTGATCGAGGCCACCCGGCTGCTCACCCGCCGGATGCCGCTCACCCGCCTGCCCTCGGACAAGGTCCGCGCCCACCGCGAGCTGTCCGCCGTGCGCGGGGGCGGCCGCATCGAGACGTACACCTATCCGACGCCCTCCACCGAGCTGGAGAACATCGCGGATCTGCTCCGGCGCGCACACCTGGAAGAGGGCGTGCCCTGGAGGGACATGGCGGTCCTCGTACGCGCCGGCGGCCGCTCGGTGCCCGCCGTGCGCCGGGCGCTCACCTCGGCCGGGGTCCCGCTGGAGGTCGACGGCGACGACCTCCCCCTGCGCCACGAGCCGGCCGTCGCCCCGCTCCTGACCGCCCTGCGCACCGTCGCCACGGCGGCGCTGCACCCCACCGAGCCCGGAGACCCGCAGGACGGGGCCGGAACCGACGGCGACCGGGCGGCACCCGGCCGGCTCGACACCGAGACCGCCCTCGCCCTCCTCACCTCGCCCCTCGGCTCCATGGACGCCGCCGACCTGCGCCGGCTCGGCCGCGCCCTGCGCGACGAGGAGAGAGCCGGCGGGAACCGTCTGCCGCCACCGTCCGGGGAACTCCTCGCCCGGGCGCTCGCCGAGCCCGAACGCCTCGTCACGCACGACCCGGCGTACGCCCGCGGAGCCCAGCGGCTGGGGGCGCTCCTGCGCAAGGCCCGGGAGCTCCTCGAGGGCGGCGGCACCGCCGAAGAGGCCCTGTGGACCCTGTGGAACGGCACCCCCTGGCCCGGCCGCCTGGAGCGGGCCGCACTGCGCGGCGGTGCGGGCGGCCGGAACGCCGACCGGGACCTCGACGCCGTGTGCGCCCTCTTCGAGACCGCCGCACGTGCCGAGGAGCGCACCGGGGGGCGCGGCGCGCTCAACTTCCTGGAGGAGATCGACGCCCAGGACATCGCCGCCGACACCCTGTCCCGGCGTGCCGTACGCCCCGACGCCGTACGCCTGATGACCGCGCACCGCTCCAAGGGCCTGGAGTGGCGCCTGGTCGTCGTCGCCGGGGTGCAGGAGGGGCTCTGGCCCGACCTGCGCCGCCGGGGCTCACTCCTGGAGGCGGACCGGATCGGACGCGACGGTCTCGCCGAGCCCCTCACCCCCGGGGCCCTCCTGGCCGAGGAGCGCCGGCTGTTCTACGTCGCCGCCACCCGGGCCCGTGAACGCCTCGTCGTCACCGCGGTCAAGGCGCCCGCCGACGACGGCGACCAGCCCTCGCGCTTCCTCACCGAGCTCGGCGTCGAGCCCCGGGACGTCACCGGGCGCCCCCGGCGTCCGCTCGCGGTGGCCTCGCTCGTCGCCGAACTCCGGGCGACGACCGTCGACCCCGCCGCCTCGGAAGCCCTGCGTGACGCAGCCGCCCGCCGGCTCGCCCGGCTCGCGGCGCTCACCGACGACGAGGGCCAGCCGCTCGTGCCCGCGGCGCACCCGTACCGCTGGTGGGGGCTGGACGAACCGACCCGCTCCGAGGTCCCGCTGCGCGACCGGGACCGTCCCGTCGCGCTCTCCGGCAGCGCGCTCGACCAGCTCGCCAACACCTGCGCCCTCCAGTGGTTCCTGGGCCGGGAGGTGAAGGCCGACGCCCCGGCGACGGCGGCGCAGGGCTTCGGCAACGTGGTCCACGTCCTCGCCGACGAGGTGGCCTCCGGACGTACCGCCGCGGACCTGGACGTCCTGATGGAACGCCTGGACTCCGTGTGGGACGGCCTGGTCTTCGACGCCCCCTGGAAGTCGCAGCAGGAGAAGGACCAGGCACGCGCCGCACTGGAACGCTTCCTGCGCTGGCACGTCATGGACCGGGCCGGCCGCACCCCCGCCGCCAGCGAGCACGACTTCGACGTCACCCTCGAAGCGGGCGAGTACGCGGTACGCATCCGCGGCTCCATGGACCGCGTCGAACAGGACGCCGAGGGCCGGGCCTACGTCGTCGACTTCAAGACCGGCAAAGGAGCGCCCACCAAGGACGAGGTGGCCTCCCACCCCCAGCTCGCCGTGTACCAGCTGGCCGTCAGGGAGGGCGCCGTCGACGAGGTCTTCGACGGCCGCCGCCCGGAACCAGGAGGCGCCGAACTCGTCCAGCTGCGCCAGCCCGCCCCCAAGAAGGAGGGCGGCGACGCCCTTCCGAAGGTGCAGGCGCAGGAACCCCTCTCCGGGGAATGGGTCTCCGGCCTGCTGGCCACGGCCGCCGGCCGGGTCCTGGACGAACGGTTCACCCCCACGACCGGCCGGCACTGCACGCACTGCGCCTTCAAGGCCTCGTGCAGCGCACAGCCCGAAGGCCGGCAGATCATCGAATGACCGCCCCGGCGCGGACCGCGCGGGACCGCCTTGTCGGTGAGTCCGGATAGCCTCTTCGGGATGTCCTCCCGTATCAGTGATCCCGAGCAGCTCAAGGAGCTCCTCGGGATCCCCTTCACCCCCGAGCAGACGGCCTGCATCACCGCGCCGCCCGCCCCGCAGGTGATCGTGGCCGGAGCCGGCTCCGGGAAGACCACCGTGATGGCCGCCCGGGTGGTGTGGCTGGTCGGGACCGGGCAGGTCGCCCCGGAACAGGTCCTCGGCCTCACCTTCACGAACAAGGCCGCCGGTGAGCTCGCCGAGCGGGTCCGCAAGGCCCTCGTCGCGGCCGGGGTCACCGACCCGGACGTCATCGACCCGGACAGCCCCCCGGGCGAGCCCAGCATCTCCACGTACCACGCCTTCGCAGGCCGCCTCCTCACCGACCACGGCCTGCGGATCGGCCTTGAACCCACCACCCGCCTCCTGGCCGACGCCACCCGCCACCAGCTCGCGGCCCGCGTGCTGCGCGAGGCACCCGGCCCCTACCCCGCGCTGACCCGCTCCTTCCCCACCCTCGTCAGCGATCTGCTGGCCCTGGACGCCGAGCTCGCCGAACACCTGGTCCGCCCCGAGCAGCTCGCGGAGCACGAGACCGGGCTCCTCCAGGCCCTGGAGACGGCACGGCTCACCAACGCCGAACTGCGCAAGATCCCCGAGACGTCCGGGGCGCGCCGCGAGCTCCTCGAACTGACCCGCCGCTACCGGGCCGCCAAGCGCAGCCGCGACCTCCTCGACTTCGGCGACCAGATCGCCCTCTCCGCCGAGCTGGCCCTCACCCGGCCCGAGGTCGGCGCCATCCTCCGCGACGAATTCCGGGTCGTCCTGCTCGACGAGTACCAGGACACCTCGGTGGCCCAGCGCCTGCTCCTGGCCGCGCTGTTCGGAGGGGGAGGCGAGAGCGGCACGGCAGGCCACGCCGTCACCGCCGTCGGCGACCCCTGCCAGGCCATCTACGGCTGGCGCGGCGCCTCCGTGGCCAACCTCGACGACTTCCCGCACCACTTCCCGCACGCCGACGGCACCCCGGCCACCCGCTACTCCCTCAGCGAGAACCGCCGCAGCGGAGGCCGCCTCCTCCACCTCGCCAACGGCCTCGCCGAACCCCTGCGCGCCATGCACGAGGGAGTCGAAGCACTGCGCCCCGCCCCCGGAGCGGAGAGGGACGGCACGGTCCGGTGCGCCCTCCTGCGCACCCACGCCGAGGAGATCGACTGGCTCGGCGACTCGCTCGCCCACCTCGTACGGACAGGCACGGCACCGGGAGAGATCGCGGTCCTGTGCCGGACCGCGGGAGACTTCCCCCGCATCCAGGCCGCCCTCGTCGCCCGGGACATCCCCGTCGAGGTCGTCGGCCTGTCCGGACTGCTGCACCTCCCCGAGGTCGCCGACCTCGTCGCCGTCTGCGAGGTCCTCCAGGACCCCGGGGCCAACGCCTCCCTGGTCCGGCTGCTCACCGGACCGCGCTGGCGCATCGGGCCGCGGGACCTCGCCCTCCTGGGACGCCGCGCCCGCCTCCTCGTCCACCGCGCCGCCTCCGGTGACGGCGCCGACCCCGACCGGCGTCTCGCCGAGGCCGTCGAGGGCATCGACCCCGCCGAGGTGATCTCGCTCGCCGACGCCCTCGACACCTTCCTGGAGTCCGGCGGGGCCGAGGACGACCAGCTGCCGTTCTCGGCGCAGGCACGCATCCGCTTCGCCCGCCTCGCCGCCGAACTCCGTGACCTGCGCCGCTCCCTGGCCGACCCCCTCATGGACGTACTGCACCGCGTCCTCGCGACCACCGGCCTCGAAGTGGAACTCTCCGCGTCACCGCACGCCCTGGCCGCACGCCGCCGCGAGACCCTCGCCAATTTCCTGGACGTCGCGGCCGGCTTCGCCGCGGTGGACGGGGAAGCGACCCTGCTCGCCTTCCTCGGTTTCCTGCGCACCGCCGCGCAGTACGAGAAGGGCCTGGACAACGCCCTGCCCGGCGGCGAGAACACCGTCAAGGTCCTCACCGCCCACAAGTCCAAGGGCCTGGAATGGGACGTCGTGGCCGTCCCCGGCCTCGTCGGCGGACAGTTCCCCAGCACACAGTCCCGGGACGCGTGGACCTCGCAGCCCCAGGTGCTCCCGCACGCCCTGCGCGGCGACGCGGCCACGCTCCCCGATCTCCACTCCTTCGACGCCAAGGGCCTCAAGGCGTTCAAGGAGGAGATGAAGGCGCATCAGCACACCGAGGAGCTCCGCCTCGGCTACGTCACCTTCACCCGCCCCCGCAGCCTGCTGCTCGGCTCCGGCCACTGGTGGGGGCCCTCCCAGAAGGAGCCCCGCGGCCCGTCCGCCTTCCTGGACGCACTGTACGAGCACTGCGCGGCCGGGTACGGCGAGATCGAGGCCTGGGCGGACGAGCCCGGCGAGGACGAGGAGAACCCGGCGCTCCAGGAGAAGGACGCCGACCAGGCCTGGCCGCTCCCGCTCGACGCCACGGCGACGGCCCGCCGCCGCGCCGCCCGGGACACGGTGCTGGCCCACCTGGAGGCCCTGGCGGCCACGCCCGTACCGGAGGCGTACGAGGAGCCGGCGCACACCGGGGACCTCCGGTACGCCCAGGAGCCGCCGGACGAGGACGAGCCCCCGTACGAGGAAGAGCCCCCGCACGAGGACGAGCCCCCGTACGAGGAAGAGGTGCCGCCGTACGACGAGGTGGACGCTCCGTACGACGACCCGTTCCCGGACGGTGAGCCCGCCACGTCCACCGAGGAGGGGCCGTCACCGGACGGCGCCCCGTACCGCGACGCCGAGCAGGCCGCGGACGGTCCCCGGCCCGGCCCGCGCCCAGCGGCCCCCGCGCCGTACGTCCCGGCCGCCCGCGCCCCGGCGGACGCGCTCCTCCCCCCGGCGGACGCGGGTATCACCCAGGAGGACGCGGGCCTCACCCCGGAGGAGTCGCGCACGCTCGCCTCCTGGGACCGCGATCTGGACGCCCTCGCCGGGGAGCTGCGCCGTGCCCGTGCGGCCGTACGGGACGTCGTCGTGCCCGCCGTACTCTCCGCCACCCAGCTCCTGCACCTCGCCGACGACCCCGAGGGCTTCGCACGGGAGCTCGCCCGGCCCATGCCCCGCCCCCCGCAGCCCGCCGCCCGCCGGGGGACCCGCTTCCACGCCTGGGTGGAGTCCCGGTTCGAGGAACTGCCGCTGCCCATGCTGGGCCCCGACGAACTCCCCGGCGGCGACGGGAGCGACGCGGAGATCGCCGACGAGCGCGACCTCGCCGAACTCAAGGAAGCCTTCGGGCGCACCGCGTACGCCCGGCGCACCCCGTACCGCGTCGAGACACCGTTCCAGATCACGCTCGGGGGCCGGGTGATCCGCGGCCGGATCGACGCGGTCTACCGCACGGGCGACACCTACGAGATCGTCGACTGGAAGACCGGCCGGCACCGCGCGGCCGACCCGCTCCAGCTGGCCGTCTACCGCCTGGCCTGGGCCGAACTGCACGGCCTGCCGCTGGAGGCGGTCACCGCGACCTTCCTGTACGTACGCACCGGGGAGACGTCCCGCCCCGCCGGCCTGCCGGGCCGGGAGGAGCTGGAGAAGCTCCTGCTGGACGAGCCACCTCCGCAGGGCCGATAGGCTCATGAGCATGAGCGACACCCCGGACAGCGCCGTCCGTACGTACACCGAGCAGCACCGCACGGCCTTCCTCGACGACCTCGCCGAGTGGCTGCGCATCCCGTCCGTCTCCGCCCAGCCGGAGCACGAGGCGGACGTACGGCGCAGCGCCGAGTGGCTGTCGGACAAGCTCAAGGAGACCGGGTTCCCGGTCTCCGAGATCTGGGAGACGGCCGGCGCCCCTGCGGTCTTCGCCGAGTGGCCGTCACAGGATCCGGACGCGCCCGTCGTCCTCGTCTACGGCCACCACGACGTGCAGCCCGCGGCCCGCGAGGACGGCTGGAACAGCGACCCCTTCGACCCGGTGATCCGCGACGGCAGGATGTACGGACGAGGCGCGGCCGACGACAAGGGCCAGGTGTTCTTCCACACACTCGGCGTCCGGGCCCACCTCGCCGCCACCGGCCGCACGAGCCCCGCGGTGCATCTCAAGCTCCTGGTCGAGGGCGAGGAGGAGTCCGGCTCGCCGCACTTCCGCGCGCTGGCCGAGGAGCGGGCCGCCCGCCTCGCGGCCGACGTCGTGATCGTCTCCGACACCGGCATGTGGGACGAGAACACCCCGACCGTCTGCACCGGCATGCGTGGCCTCGCCGAATGCGAGATCGAACTGTTCGGCCCCGGCCAGGACATCCACTCCGGGTCCTTCGGCGGCGCCGTCCCCAACCCCGCGACCGCGCTCGCCCGGCTCGTCGCCGCTCTCCACGACACGGAGGGCAGGGTCGCGGTCCCCGGTTTCTACGACGGGGTCGCCGAACTCACCGGCACCGAGCGCGCCCTCTTCGCCGAGCTGCCCTTCGACGAGGACACCTGGCTGCGTACGGCCGCCTCGCACGCCACCGCGGGCGAGGCGGGCTACTCCACCCTGGAGCGCGTCTGGGCCCGCCCCACCGCGGAGGTCAACGGCATCGGCGGCGGTTACCAGGGGGCGGGCAGCAAGACCGTCATTCCCTCGTCCGCCCTGGTGAAGCTGAGCTTCCGGCTGGTCGCCGGGCAGGACCCGGAGCGCGTCCAGGAAGCGGTCCGCGCCTGGGCCGAGGCCCGGATCCCGGCCGGAGTCCGCCACCGGATCGCCTTCGCCCCCGCCACCCGCCCCTGTCTGACACCCCTGGACCACCCCGCCCTCCAGGCGGTGGCCCGCGCGATGGGCCGGGCCTTCGGGAAGAAGATCCTCTTCACCCGCGAGGGAGGCTCGGGCCCCGCCGCCGACCTGCAGGACGTACTCGGCGCACCCGTCCTCTTCCTGGGCATCTCCGTACCGTCCGACGGCTGGCACGGCCCCGACGAGAAGGTCGAGCTCGACCTCCTCCTCAAGGGCGTGGAGACCACCGCCCACCTGTGGAGCGAGCTGGCCGACGCACTCCGCTGAATCTCTGAACGCCCGATCCGCCCCCGGGGGAGTAGGAAGCACCTGTGAGCACCTTCGACAACGCCACCGCAGACCGCCCGATCGGTCTCACCGCGCCCAGCGGCATCGACCGCGCCGCGCACCACCGGCTCGACGAGGCCTGGCTCGCCGCGGCCTGGAGCCACCCGACGACCAGGGTCTTCGTCGTCTCCGGAGGCCAGGCGCTCATCGACGACACCCCTGACGGTGGCACCGAGCTCGTCATGACGCCCGCCTTCGAGGCGCCGGTCACCGAGACCCACCGCTACTTCCTGGGCACCGACGAGGACGGCGTACGCTACTTCGCGCTCCAGAAGGACTCCCTCCCGGGCCGCATGGACCAGTCCGCACGGCCCGCCGGTCTGCGTGAGGCCGGGATGCTCCTCGGCCCGCGCGACGCCGGGCTGATGGTGCACGCGGTGGCACTGGAGAACTGGCAGCGGCTGCACCGCTTCTGCTCACGCTGCGGCGAGCGCACCGTCATCGCGGCGGCCGGGCACATCCGTCGCTGCCAGGCCTGCGGGGCGGAGCACTACCCGCGGACCGACCCCGCGGTGATCATGCTGGTCACGGACGAGCAGGACCGCGCCCTGCTCGGACGCCAGGTCCACTGGCCCGAGGGCCGCTTCTCGACCCTCGCCGGCTTCGTCGAGCCCGGGGAGTCGATCGAGCAGTCCGTGGCCCGCGAGGTGTTCGAGGAGGCAGGGGTCACCGTCGGCGAGGTCGAGTACATCGCCAGCCAGCCCTGGCCGTTCCCCTCCAGCCTCATGCTCGGCTTCATGGCACGCGCCGTGTCGTCGGAGATCACCGTGGACGGTGAGGAGATCGAGGAGGCCCGCTGGTTCTCCCGCGAGGACCTCACGGCCGCCTTCGACTCGGGCGAGGTGCTGCCCCCGTTCGGAGTCTCGATCGCGGCGCGTCTGATCGAGCTCTGGTACGGCAAGCCGCTCCCCAGGCCGGGCAACGCGGCCTGAGCGGCCGCCGGTGTGCGACGCGAAGGCCCCCGCCACGGCGGGGGCCTTCGTCACAGGGAGCGCGGTCAGACGCCGAGCGCCTGCTTCACCTGGGCGAGGCTCGGGTTCGTCATCACGATCTCGGTGCCACCGCCGGAGGGAACCACCTGAACGGTCGGAACCGTCTGGTTTCCGCCATTCGCCTTCTCGACGAAAGCTGCCGAAGCCGGGTCGTGCTCGATGTTGACCTCGGTGTACGCGATGCCTTCGCGATCCATCTGTCCCTTGAGCCGGCGGCAGTAGCCGCACCACGTGGTGCTGTACATCGTCACAGTGCCCGGCATGTCGTCGGCGCTCCTTCTGTCTGGTCCGTCCCGCTGAACGCGGGGCGCACGCACGCGTACGTTCCCGCATGGAGGGAACGCACGGGAACGGACCACCATTCCCCGCGGCCTCCCGCCGGTACGACGAACGGCACCCCCTGTGGACAACCGCCGCAGCGGCCCCTCGCGACCTGGCAGCATGGCGGGGTGACAGCAGCAACGCACTCCACCCTCTTCCCACAGGTCCCCGACTCCGCGGACGCCGTACTCGACGGGCTCGACCCGGAGCAGCGCGAGGTCGCGCTGGCCCTCGACGGACCCGTGTGCGTGCTGGCCGGAGCCGGTACGGGCAAGACGCGGGCGATCACGCACCGCATCGCCTACGGGGTGCGCGCGGGGATCCTCCAGCCGGCGACCGTGCTCGCCGTCACCTTCACCAACCGGGCGGCCGGGGAGATGCGGGGCCGGCTCCGCCAGCTCGGCGCGACCGGTGTCCAGGCCCGGACGTTCCACTCCGCAGCACTGCGTCAGCTCCAGTACTTCTGGCCGAAAGCAGTCGGTGGTGAGCTTCCGCGTCTGGTGGAGCGCAAGGTCCAGCTGGTCGCCGAGGCCGCGGCCCGCTGCGGGATCCGGCTCGACCGCAACGAGCTGCGGGACGCCACCAGTGAGATCGAATGGGCCAAGGTCACCCAGACCGTCCCCGCCGACTACCCGGCCGCGGTGGTGAAGACCCAGCGGGACGCGCCGCGCGATCCGGCCGAGCTCTCGCAGATCTACGCGATGTACGAGCAGCTGAAGCGCGACCGGTCGGTGATCGACTTCGAGGACGTGCTGCTGCTCACCGTCGGCATCCTCCAGGACCGCCACGACATCGCCGATCATGTGCGCCGCCAGTACCAGCACTTCGTCGTCGACGAGTACCAGGACGTCAGCCCGCTCCAGCAGCGGCTCCTCGACCTGTGGCTGGGCGACCGGGACAATCTCTGCGTCGTCGGCGATGCCGGCCAGACGATCTACTCCTTCACCGGCGCCACCCCGGACCACCTGCTGAATTTCCGCACCCGTCATCCGGACGCGACGGTGGTCAAGCTGGTGCGGGACTATCGCTCCACGCCCCAGGTCGTCCACCTGGCCAACGGCTTGCTGAGCCAGGCCCGGGGCAAGGCCGCCGAGCACCGGCTGGAGCTGGTCTCGCAGCGTGACAAGGGCCCCGAGCCCGTCTGCACGGAGTACGCCGACGAGCCCGCGGAGGCGGAGGGCACCGCGCGCCGGATCCGTGATCTGATCGCCGCCGGGGTCCCGGCCGGTGAGATCGCCGTGCTGTACCGGGTCAATTCCCAGTCCGAGGTCTACGAGCAGGCCCTCGCGGACGCAGGCGTGCCTTACCAGCTGCGCGGCGCCGAGCGTTTCTTCGACCGTCCGGAGGTGCGGGAAGCGGGCGTCGCCCTGCGGGGTGCCGCCCGCGCGGGAGGCAACGACTCGTTGCTCGACGGAGCCGACGATCTGCCTTCCGAGGTGCGGGCGGTGCTCTCCACCAAGGGCTGGGCCTCCAAGCCGCCCGCCGGCTCGGGAGCGGTGCGGGACCGCTGGGAATCCCTCGCCGCGCTGGTGCGACTGGCCGAGGACTTCGAACAGGCCAGGCCGGGCGCGACGCTCTCCGATCTCGTGGCCGAGCTGGACGAGCGGGCGGCCGCCCAGCACGCTCCCACGGTGCAGGGCGTCACCCTGGCGTCGCTGCACTCGGCGAAGGGGCTGGAGTGGGATGCCGCGTTCCTCGTCGGCCTCACCGAGGGCATGATGCCGATCGCCTACGCCAGGACGGACGAACAGGTCGAGGAGGAACGCCGGCTGCTGTACGTCGGTGTCACCAGGGCCCGTTTCCACCTCTCGCTGTCCTGGGCCCTGTCCCGGTCGCCGGGTGGCCGCGGGAACCGCCGCGCGACCCGTTTCCTCAACGGGCTGCGGCCGGGCTCGACCGCCCTCGGCACGCGGGGGGGCGCCGGGGGGGCCGGCGGCATCGACCGCGGTTCCCGTGCGGGTGCGGGCGGCGCGGGCACGGAGGCGCCGGCCCGGCCCGGCCGGAGGGGCCCGGTGCGGTGCCGGGTCTGCGGCAGGACGCTCACCGAGGCCGGTGAGATGAAGCTGATGCGCTGCGAGGACTGCCCCTCGGACATGGACGAGGCGCTGTACGAGCGGCTGCGTGAGTGGCGGGCCGACCGGGCGAAGGAGATCAGCCAGCCCGCCTACTGCGTCTTCACCGACAAGACACTCATGGCGATCGCCGAGGCGGCGCCGGGGAGCGAGGGCGAGCTCGTCGTCATCCCCGGTGTCGGCAACCGGAAACTGACCAGGTTCGGGGCCGACGTGCTGGCCATCTGCGCAGGCCGGACGGTGGGTCAGGAGCCGGAGGAAGGTGGCGTCGATGTGTGAGAAGAACTCGTCGAAAAAATAGTTTGCGCCCGCAGCGGCAAGCACCATAGGTTCTTAACCACGGGAACAGCGACTTCTCTGAAGCCCTGACTCCGTGCTGTACTTATCCGAATACCGCAGGATCGGCCCCGGCCGGTCCCTTGAGACGCCGAGAGGAGGCGATTGTCGTGATCAGCATCATCAACACCATCAAAATGACCGATCCGTCGGTCGTCTCCGCCTGCTCGCTCGGCCTCGTCCGCTCTTCGGAGCTCTCGCTTCGTGGCATCCGTGTGTCCGGCGTCTCCGCCGTCAGCCCGCTGTCCCTGGCGAGCCTGCCCGTGCGGGAGCGCAATGAGCGACCGACCGAGGCACCGGAAGCAGCAGTAGTGAAGGGACAGGCCTCGGCCTATGCCTTTGCGGCAGCCGGTGCCGGAGCCAAGAAGCAGACGACGCAGCACCACCACACGATGTGGGCCTTCCGTGGGCCTGAACCCTGGAGTGATCCAGCCTGATCCGATCAGGCCGGCGCCTTCAGGGCCGCGGAACCCCACTCGGGATCCGCGGCCCTTTTGTTTTGTCCGAACGGACGAGACGAGACGAAGGAGCCTCGGGACAGCAGGACCTGGTACCAGCCGCCAACCGGCCAACAGGCCGGCACGACCAGACGAGGACAACGCCACCGTGCAACTCGAGACGCACGCCCCGTCCGTACCGCCTTCCGACACGATCTCCCCGCCCGGCCTCACGGAGGACTCCACCTTGCTCCCCCTCACCGCGCTCACCGCGCTCGACGACGCCATCGAGAACCTCGGCGTGCCCGTGCCCTGCCGTTCCTACGACCCGGAGGTCTTCTTCGCCGAGTCGCCGGCCGACGTCGAGTACGCCAAGTCCCTCTGCCGGACCTGCCCGTTGGTCGAGGCCTGCCTGGCCGGAGCCAAGGAGCGGCGCGAACCGTGGGGTGTCTGGGGCGGCGAGCTCTTCGTCCAGGGTGTCGTCGTCGCCCGCAAGCGTCCGCGTGGCCGTCCGCGCAAGAACCCGGTCGCGGCGTGACCGCCGGCCTGGGGGTCACGGCCCCCGCAGGAAGCAAGCGCATCGGAACCATCGACCGTCCCCAGACTCATGACCCCCGGAATCAGGCACCAATGACCACCACCACGAGGGAGCCCGTCGGCTCCGCGACCCCGGACGCCACCATCATCGGCGCGAACGACTCGCGTCAGAACAGGACCCGCGAAATGCAACTCATCCCAGAAGCCCTGGCCCGTGCGCATATGCACGACCGCCTGAGGGAGGCCGAGGAGGGACGTCAGGCAGTCCGCCTGATGGCCGCCCGGCGGATGCAGCGCCGTGCGGAGCGTGCCTCGATGCGCGCCCGCCGTGCGCTCGCCATGGCCGTCATGCACTGACAGATCCACCAGCAGTACGGCTGCCGGGCCACCGCTCGGCCTCTCAGGCAGCCACTCTCCCCTGCTGCGGGGCCGGCCCGGTCGGGCCGGCCCCGCAGTGCGTCGCCCGCGTGAGCCGCCCGGTCCACGGAGGTACGGCCCCGACGCGGCCGAGGAGACTCAGAGGTCGCTTCGCCCCGGTGTTTCATCGCGATATCGGCTGGTTCACCCGTGAGGCCGGGTCGCGTCACGCAAGGGTGTGCTCGCTGGTGGAGCGGCGGGCCATGCGGTCGGTCACGGCCATGCGGAACGTGGCTTCGGAGTGGGCGGGGAAGGCCTCGCAGTCGCGGGCCGGGGGTGTCGGCGCGAAGCACCGCGCGGCGACCACGTGAGATCCGGCCGTGAAGACATCCGGGGAGCCGGCGCGGCACTCTCATGGTCTGTTGACGCTGCTGCTCCGATCACAGTCGGCCGGGTGGCCTGCCGGCCCGCGACGGACCGGAGGAAGCGCCCCACATGCGAGAACGCCGATCACCCGTGATGCTGACGGGAACCGGGCGCTGTTCGGTGGGGCTGAACCCTGTGCCTGACGAGAGAGAGGACGTCCGATGGCGGACAAGGACAAGAACAAGGACAAGAAGCTGTCCCGTGGGGACGATGTCACGTGGAGGAGTCACGGCCAGGAGGTCGACGGCACCGTCACCCGGAAGGTCGCCGAGCGGACCGAGGCCGCCGGCCGGACCGTGGACGCGTCCCCGGACGAGCCGCAGTACGAGGTGGAGAGCGACAAGACAGGCAGGACCGCGGTCCACAAGCCCGGGTCGCTGCGCAAGAAGGGCGGCGGCTCGTGAGCGGCGCACGGGACGAAGAGCGGCAGGAGACCCTCGACCGCTTCGGTGAAGCCGTCAACATGTCCCCCGGCGAGCTGGAGAAGTGGCTGGAGACGGAGCAGTCGCAGGCGGTGGGGCAGAAGAACGGCGGCGAAGAGTCCACCGGCCACGCTTCCGGTCGCCGGATCGTGGAACTGCTGCGCACCAAGAAGGCCGACCTGAGTGACGACGACCTCGCGCATATGCGCAAGGTCGTCGGCTATGTGCACAGGCACAAGGAACAGCGCCCCGAGGGGGACACCGCCGACACCCCGTGGCGCTACTCGCTGATGAACTGGGGTTGCGACCCCGAGAAATAGATCCCGTACGCCGCCGGCCCGCCTGGGGGAGGGACGAAGGCCTGGCTGTCGCGAGCGTTCCCGCTGCGTGAAGGACGATTGAGGCCGAAGCTGGAGGAAGAGGATTTCGAGGGCGTTCGGCCGGGAAGCCGGATTCCCGGCAAGCTGACCTGATTCCTCCGTACGGAGCGAGGGAGCGATCACCATGTCGAAACCGCAGCAGCCCGAGCAGAGGCGCAGTGACAAGGGCGGGGCCACGCCTCAGGACAGTGCCGAGCTGAAGGCGAAGCAACCGGGGACGCCCGGGGGCGGCGGCCGGGCACACGGCTCGGACAAGGAAGGGGCGAAGGGCGGCGGCCGCGGCGGCGGTACTCCGCCCGAGCAGCAGCCCGGCCATCCGTGACCACACCGTCGAGCAGCTGACCGCTGCGCGAGCCCCGCACGCCGTCGATTCGCCGCTGTATGCGCAAGCGGCACCCCGATGCCGTACGGCCCGCCGTCCCGGGCTCCCGCAGTGGGGCTCCGAGCGGCTGATCCACGAGTCTCCCGGCCCGGGGCGAGGGCCGGATCTGCCCGTGGCCGAACGGCCTGCCGCACCGGGGGAGGGGCGGACGCTGCTCATCCCGTGGACCTGGCCACTGTCCTCCGAGAGACGCGTCCTTGGGATGACCAGCCGCTCCCGGCACTTCCTCGACCGGATGGGTCACCTTCGTCCGGGGCAGGAAGAGCGCCGGAACGACATGCCGGTCAAAGTCGCCCCGGTGCACGAGGAGGTCAGCACACATCATGTCGACGAAGCGCTACGCCGTGGCTGCCTCCGGGCAGTGGTGGGACGAGGAGAGCAACCAGCGGATTCCTTCGGGTGAGGTGCACGCATGGGAGCAGGGGAGGAACGGGACTGTGTGCGGGCTGTCCCTGAGCCGTTCCGAACTCGTACGTTTCCCGCACATCGTCTGGCACGAGACATTCCCTGAGTCCGGAGGCGCCGCGGACCGCGTGCAGCGCGTCTGCCCCCGCTGCGGCGCTGCCGTGGGGCGCCGAGGCCCTGACGCCCGGCCCCCCTGGCAGCGCATCAATCCACGTCCGTAGGGCCCGGCAGGGCCCGGTCCGCCGCTGAGGACGTCACGTGCCTGGGCGGGTCCAGGCCCCTCCCGTCAGCCCGGTGGTCCGCGTCCACACCGCCCTTCGCCCGAGTCGTGGATCATTCGGAATGAGCCGCAGTGGTGGCTGTCGGCCGGCACTGTGCAGCCCTGGGCAACGGGGTCGAGGCCGCCCCCGGGCGTGTGCCCGCAGCGCCGCCGTCGCAGGGCCGGGCTCCTCGCCTGAGGCCTGGCTGTGCTCGATGGAGAACGGCAGCCGTCAGTACATCTGTGACGACTGCACACACCCGCATCAGGGCGATCGAGAGCCGGCTCGACTCCGCCTGGTGGCGGCCGTCGGGCGTATGAGAGGGCGGGCCGCCTCCTACACCTCGACCGCCGCACCCTCCTCGGCGCTGTCCTCGTCCGGTTCGTACTCCAGGAATCCCGGCAGCCAGCACTCCAGTTCGTCCCGGAGACGGACGGTGGCGCCCAGCTGGCACAGAACGCCGATCGTGCTCAGCGTCACACGGTGAATCAGCAGATAGGACGGAGGCAGATTCAGCTGCTTGCCCAACTGATGTGCCGGGGAGCGGGGGTCGGCGATCCGGGCGGCCTGGCCGCGCAGCCAGGAGCGGGTGAAGGTGAATTCGTCCGCCTGCGCCGGCTCGATGATGGGGAGCAGGTAGTCGAGCACGGCGTCCGGTTCGAGATCGACCGACTCCCTGACGAAGCCGGCCTCACGAAGCATGGCGTAGACGGCGTCGGCGTCCCCGTCCAACGTCATCCGCAGGGCGTTGCCGATGGTTTGCGGCAGACCGTCCGGAAGCCGGTCCACCGTACCGAAGTCCAGCACTCCCAGACGCCAGAGGCCCGAACCCCCCTCCTGCTCGTCCATCTCACCGGCAGGCACATCCGGAGCGGGCACAGCTGCCGGGGGGAGCAGCCGGAAGTTTCCCGGATGGGGGTCGGCGTGCAGCAGACCGGTGCGCGCGGGCCCCGAGAAGAGGAAACGCGCCAGCAGCTGGCCCGCCCGGTCGCGCTGTTCCGTCGTGCCGTCAGCGATCACCTCCGACAGCGGAATTCCCTCGATCCACTCCGTCACCAGAACCTGTTCGGACTGATGCACCACTCCCGGGACCACCACATCCGGATCGTCCTCGAACTCCGCCGCGTGCTCCTGCTGGGCCCGGGCCTCGAGTTCGTAGTCCAGCTCCTCGGACACCCGGTCGCGCAGCTCCGTGATGAGCGGCTTGATGTCCATTCCGGGAACCAGCGGGCCGAGCAGCCGCGCGAAGCGGCTGAGCTGGGTGAGATCGGACAGCAGCGCCTCCCCGGCGCCGGGGTACTGCACCTTCACGGCGACGTCGCGTCCGTCGTGCCACACGGCGCGGTGGACCTGCCCGATCGAGGCCGCGGCGGAGGGCCGGTCCTCGAACTCGTTGAAGAGCTCCCGCCAGTCCTCGCCGAGCCGCTCCGCCAGTACCGCGTGGACGGTGCGGGCCGGCATGGGCGGGGCTGCCTCCTGCAGTTTGGTCAGTGCCGCCCGGTAGGGGCCCGCGACGTCTTCGGGCAGCGCCGATTCGAAGACGGACAGCGCCTGCCCGAGCTTCATCGCACCGCCCTTCAGTTCGCCGAGCACTTTGAAGAGCTGATCGGCCGTGCGCTGCTGGACCTCGCGTGCCACTATCTCGGCGGATCTCCCGCCGATCCGCTTGCCCAGACCCCATGTGGCACGGCCGGCGAAGCCGAGCGGCAGCGCTGCCAGCTTCGCGGTACGGGTGACCGCCTTCCGGGGAAGATCAGACATGTGCCCCTCCAGTTCCCAGACTGCCGTGCCACGTGAAAATCCGGCTCCGCTCCGTCGGCGGTCACCCGGCCATTGTGTCCTGCGAGGCACCGGCCGCGGGGGTGAGCTCCACCTCAGTGTGCCCCGCCGCACCGCAGGCGCAGTCGAGGTGCGGCCCCAGCCGCTCCGACCGCCAGTCCAGCAATGGCATGGCGGCCTCCCACCGCGTCCCGGTGCTGGCAGGGAGCTCTCCGTCGAGAAAGGACAGCGCGTGGGCTGCCGCGAGACCGGCCACCGCTGTCGCCAGTCCCAGATCGCACGCCTGCACGCATGTGCGCCGTCCTGACTTCCATTGTGCGAGCATCCGTGGCCACTGGGGGTCCGCCTCCGCACGGCACAGCGCCAGGCAGCCCGCGCAGCCGGTGCCACCGGGCAGCACCAACGGCCCCACCACTCCGGTGGCTTCGATCACTCCGGCATAGAGATGCGGTGTACCCGCAGCGATCCAGGGTGCGGCGGTGTCCGGGTCGGGGGCGTAGACGGAGAGGCCGTCCCTGGGGGCCACCACGATCAGGGACAGTGCGGGTTCACCGCTTCCCGGAGCCGCGCCGGCTCCGCCCGGGCGCGGAGGCCCGCCGACCGCGGACCTGCGCACCAGCTGCCGGGCCGCGGTGTCCCGGCGCTCACCGACCGAGGAAGCCGGGAGCCCGCCCGGTGCCACGTCCCAGGGCTCGGCACGGCCCCCGTCGAGCACCTCGACGTGACCCACTCCCGACCCGGAGAGCACCGCGGCGATCGACGCACCGACCCTCCCCGCACCGCGCACCTGCACCCGCATCGCGCGCCGGGCCGCGAGCCTGCGCAGCCCGCTGCCGGGCGCCGGATGCACCACGGACAGGGCCGCCGCGTCGGGTCGCTGCCGCTCCAGGGTCTCGGCCCGCCGGCGTAAGGCGTCGGCCTCCGGGCCGCCCGCGTCCGGATCGTCCAGCAGACCGGCCTCCGCCAGGCGCGATACCAGAATGTCCACGTGACGGTCCGAAAGGTCCAGGGCCCTGGCCTCTTCACGGAGCAGAGGAAGTCCGCGTGTTCCGTCGAGGAGTTCCAGAAAGCTGCCGGTGGCGATATCCATCGGGCCCAGCGTTACCGCGTGTGCGGGCGTGACACCGAATTGCACGGTGTTCCGTCCACGCCAAGCCCGGCGGAGTGCGGGCTTCAACATCGGGTGCATGACTTCTCCAGCTCGGTGTGTCGAGGTCTGTTGCCAGAATGCAGCGCGGCGGCGAAACGGGCCGAAAGTTATCCACAGGCCGGGGCGTTAGTCGTTCAAATGGTGCGAGCCGAGAAGTGGATCAACAGCGAACCGTCGAGGGGGCGGGACTTCCCCCACCGCCGGCGGGTAACGTCGTGGCGTGCCCGCAGACTCCCCTCCCGATCTCGCCGGGGAGACCCCCGCGCGCAGCGCCGGACGCCGGCAGCGCGGCGCAGCCGCCCAGCAGCCCCGCGCAGCGGTGACGAGTGCGGTCGAGGTCCGCCGGAGCACCCGGCGCAGCAGAACGGTCTCCGCCTACCGGGAAGGCGATCGCACGATCGTGCTCATCCCGGCCCGGATGTCGGAGGCCGAGGAGCGGCGCTGGGTCGGTGTGATGCTCGACAAGCTCGCTGCGCAGGAGAGCAAGCGCGTCATCGGTGACAGCGAGCTGGGCGACCGCGCCGAGCGGCTTTCCGGCCAGTACCTCGGTGGCCGGGCACGGCCGGCCACCGTGCGGTGGGTGACCAACCAGAACACCCGCTGGGGCTCCTGCACCCCGGCCGAGGGCAGCATCCGTCTTTCGCACCGGCTGCAGGGCATGCCGGAGTACGTCCTCGACTACGTCCTTCTCCACGAGCTGGCCCATCTGCTGGTTCCGGGCCACGGGCCGCGGTTCTGGCAGCTGCTGGAGGCGTATCCCCGTACCGAGCGTGCGCGCGGCTACCTCGAAGGAGTCGTGGCGGCCCCCCGGCTTCCGCATCTGCCTGCCGCCCGCGAGGAGTGACGTCGCCGATTCTGTACCGGGTCTGTACCGGCTTGGCTCGATCTCGTGGTTTGCGGTTAGCCTGACGCGACGCATTCACCTTCCGGATGGGGGACGGTCGTTACGCATGGCCAGGGAATTCCAACGCGGCCACAAGGCCAAGATCAGTGATCTCACGGCAGGGACGGATCTGTACGTAGGTGTGCAGATCGCCGGCCCGGGCCTGACGTTCGACATCAGCTGCTTCGGTCTCGATGCCGATGAGCAGCTCTCCGACGACCGGTATTTCATCTTCTTCAACCAGCCGAAATCGCCGGAGGAGTCCATTCAGCTTCTCGGCGCCCAGGCCGGTGACACCGAGTCGTTCCGCGTCACCCTCGACCGCATTCCGGCGAACATCCACAAACTGTCCTTCACCGCGACTCTCGACGGTGCCGGGCAGATGTCGCAGGCCGGCCCGGGATACATCCGGATCGTCGCGGGCGGCGAAGAGGTGGTGAGGTACGCCTTCACCGGCTCGGAGTTCACCACCGAGCGTGCGGTCATGCTCGGCGACTTCTATCTGAAGGACGTCTGGCGTTTCGCCGCGGTCGGCCAGGGTTTCGACGGCGGACTCGACGCACTGCTGAAGAACTTCGGCGGGGAGGTCGCGGAGGAAGTTCCCGCCGCGCCGCCCCAGGGAGCCGCTCCTTCGTTCGCACCGCCCGCCCAGGCCTCCGCGCCTCCTGCCTTCGGCGCCCCGGCCGCCCCCCAGGCCCCGCAGCCCGCACCGGCCTTCGGTGCTCCGGCGGAGTCCGCCCCCGCCCCGCAGCAGCCGGTGCACGCCGCACCGACCCTCGCGGCACCTGTGACGCCGGCACCGCAGGCGCCTGCTCCGTACGGACAGCCGCCCCAGCAGCCGCAGTTCGGGCAGGTCCCGGGGCAGGGAGCACCGCCCGCCACCCCGCCCTACGGTCAGCAGCCCCCGGCCGCCCCGCCGTTCGGCCAGGACACGTCGGGCCAGTTCGGTCAGCAGCCCCCGGCCCCGTTCGGTCAGCAGCCGCCGGGCATGCAGTCCGGTATGCCGCAGGGGGTGCCCCAGGGTGTCCCGGCGGGCGGCGCGGGCCTGCAGGCCGCCCTGCGGCCCTACAAGGAAGCGGCCACCGGGCAGCGCTGGACCTCGCAGAACCAGCAGCTCATGCGCGTCGACCTCACCATGGGCGGTGCACCGGTGCTGGCCCGTCAGGGCAGCATGGTGATGTACCAGGGCAAGGTCGACTTCGGTTACAAGGGCGCCGGTTTCGCCGGCCGCATGGTCGGCAACGCCACGGGCCAGGAAATGCAGCTGATGCGCTGTACCGGCCGTGGCCAGGTCTTCCTCGCCGAAAAGGGGGCGCATCTGCATCCCATCGAGCTGCAGGGCGACGGCATCTGTGTCTCCGCGGAGAGCGTCCTCGCCTTCGACGAGTCCCTGCAGTACGAGGTCCGCAGGATCGAAGGGCACGGGATTCCCGGTGGCGCCCTGTTCACCATGCAGTTCCAGGGCACCGGCACCGTCGTCGTCAAGACCCACGGTGTGCCGGTCGTGCTGCCGGTCACGCCGACCACCTTCGCCGACTGCAACGCCGTGGTGGCCTGGTCGTCCGCGTCCCAGGTGATCATCTCCAGCCAGGTCCGGCTGCGCCGCAACGCGTACCCGGGGCACAGCGGGGAGACCGTGAACCTCCAGTTCCGGGGGGCACCCGGAAACTTCGTCGTCGTCCAGCCCTACGAGGTCTGAGGGAGCCCGTCATGAACCAGCAGCTCGCGGGCTACGCCCCGACCCCCGTCACGGCCCGGATGGAGAACCACGGCCGCACGATGCTCAAGGTCGCCATGGCCACCGGCCAGGACCTCTACGCGCGCACCGGCTCGATGGTGGCCTACGAGGGCTTCATCCAGTACGAACCCAACCCGCCCGCCGTCCGTCAGATCGCGTCCCAGTGGATCAGCGGCGAGGGCGCGCCCCTGATGAAATGTGCCGGTGACGGACTGCTCTACCTCGCCGACTACGGCGCCGACGTGGTCGTCATCAATCTCGACAACGACTCGATCTCGGTCAACGGCACCAATCTCCTGGCCTTCGACGGTCACCTCGCCTGGGGGGTGGAACGGGTCAAGGGACTGGCCAAGTTCGCAGGTCAGGGTCTGTGGAACGTCAGGATCCAGGGCACCGGGTGGGTCGCCATCACCTCGCGCGGCACCCCGATCGTCGTCGACTGCGGCCGTGGTGAGGACGAGACGTACGTCGACCCCGACGCCCTCGTCGCGTGGTCCCCGAACCTCAAGGTGAAGGGCAAGCGCAGCTTCAAGGCGGGCTCGCTCATCGGGCGGGGCAGCGGAGAGGCGTACCAGATGGCCTTCTCGGGCCAGGGCATCGTCGTCGTCCAGCCGAGCGAGGACAGTACCGACCGCCTCCGGATCCGGAACTGAGCGGGGGAGGAACACACCATGCAGAGTCCGCTTTTCAGCCACACCGAACAGCAGTCGCAGGACCGCTACACCGTCCAGAACCCACAGCTCCTGCGGGTCTCGCTGACCGGTCACGACGATGTCCTCGCCCGCAAGGGCGCCATGGTCGCCTACCAGGGGCTCATGGAGTTCGACGGGGAGTACCAGTCGCAGGGCCAGCGCCGCGCCCGCAGGAACACGGGCGAGGGCCTCGACCTCATGCGCTGTTCGGGTCAAGGCACGGTCTACCTGGCCAACCTCGCCCAGTACATCCATGTGGTCGA
This sequence comes from Streptomyces sp., assembly GCF_035563135.1. GTDB lineage: Bacteria > Actinomycetota > Actinomycetes > Streptomycetales > Streptomycetaceae > Streptomyces. Next base: position 16,150 of record NZ_DATMVN010000020.1, on the reverse strand, counting down.
CATCGACCCCGAGGGCATGACGGTCGACAGCGCCTACGTCCTCGCGCTGGACTCCTCGCTGCACACCGAGGTCATCGCGGTGGACAGCCACTACGGGATCTCGGGCACCGGCAAGTACCAGCTCAACATCTCCGGGAACGGCAAGGTCGCGCTGATGACCTCCGGCCAGCCGCTGATGATGCAGGTCACCCCCGACAAGTACGTCAATGCCGACGCCGACGCGATCGTCGCCTGGTCGAGCGGGCTGAGGGTGCAGATGCAGGCCCAGACCCACTCCACGGGCGTCCTCCGGCGCCGGGGCAACACGGGGGAGGGCTGGGAACTGAGCTTCCTGGGCCAGGGTTTCGCCCTGGTCCAGCCGAGTGAGGTGCTGCCGCCGCAGAACGCCCAGATCGGCCAGGGGGCCGCGGCCCAGTTCGGTGTGGGCCAGCACGGCGCGCACAGCCAGAACCAGAACAACGCCTGGAACTGAGCCGCCCCGCTCCGGTGGAGCATGGGCGGTGAGGGGCGGTTTCCCGCGGAAACCGCCCCTCACCGAACCGCCCCCTCACCGGCGTCCGGTGACGGGGCGGACGTCGCCTGCCGCGGCCCTAGCGGCCTTGGCCCAGCCGTGCGCGGGTGTCCTCCAGCAGCCGCTCGACCGAGGCGTCCGCCACCCCCGTCACCTCGTCGTACGGGAACCAGCGCAGATCGAGGGACTCGTCGCTGATCTGCTCCACCGCCCCGGGCGACGCCGTCGCCGCGTACTGCACATCGAGGTGCCGGTGACAGGGCGCCGGGATGGGATGCCGGTCCAGCCGCACCGGCCCGCCGGGCAGCAGGGTGAGCCCGGCGATCCCCGACTCCTCCGTGGCCTCGCGCAGGGCAGCCGCCGCGAGGGTGGTGTCCTGGGGCTCGCAGTGCCCGCCCATCTGCAGCCACATCCGCAGCTTCTTGTGCAGCGTCAGCAGGACCCGGCCGCGCTGCGGGTCGATCACCAGCGCGCTGGCCGTCAGATGCCCGGCTCCGCACGCCTTCCACATGCCGTCGGGGTGTCCGGCGAGGTGGTCCAGATATGCCAGGCGCAGCTCGGCCTGCTGAGCGTCACCCCCGTCGTAGCCGTCGAGGACCGAAACGGCGTCGTCGTGCAGGCTCACCGGCCGGTGTCGTCCTCGTCGTCGCTCTTCGGGCCGTCCCCGGGCCCGCCCTTGCCCTGGTCCTCGCCCTGGTCTTCGGCGGCAGGCTTCTGCGGGCCCCTCGCGGCTTCGCCGAGCATCTTGTCCAGCTCGGAGAAGTCCAGCTGCTCGTGATGGACGAAACCGTCCGGGTCGTCCAGGTCCTGGGCCGTCGGCAGCATGTCAGGGTGCTCCCACAGGCCGTCACGGCCGTCGACGCCCCGGGCGTCCGTGAGCGACGCCCACAGCCGCGAAGCGTCCCGCAGCCTGCGCGGCCGCAGCTGGAGCCCGATCAGCGTGGCGAAGGTCTGCTCGGCGGGACCACCGGAGGCCCGGCGCCTGCGCATCGTCTCCCGCAGTGCGTCCGCCGAGGTCAGCCGGGACTTCGCGGCCTCATGCACCACCGCGTCCACCCAGCCCTCGACGAGGGCGAGGGCGGTCTCCAGCCGGGCCAGCGACGCCTTCTGCTCCGGGGTGTCCTCCGGCTGGAACATGCCCTGCTGAAGAGCGTCCTGCAACTGCTCGGGCTGCGAGGGGTCGAACTGCCCGACGACGTCCTCCAGCTTGCTGGTGTCGACCTTGATACCGCGGGCGTAGGCCTCCACCGCGCCGAACAGATGCGAGCGCAGCCACGGAACGTGGGCGAAGAGCCGCTGGTGGGCCGCCTCGCGCAGCGCCAGATACAGCCGCACCTCGTCCTGCGGCACGCTCAGGTCCTTGCCGAACCGCTCGACGTTCAGCGGAAGGAGCGCGGCCTTGCCGGCCGGCGCCAGCGGGAGGCCGATGTCGGTCGAGCCCACGACCTCGCCGGCGAGCACGCCCACGGCCTGCCCGATCTGCTGGCCGAACATGGCACCGCCCATGGACCGCATCATGCCGATCAACGGGCCGGCCATGGCCTGCATCTCCTCCGGCAGGACATCGCCCATGGCCAGGCCGACGCGCTCGGCCACCGGGTCGACCAGCTGCTGCCAGGCCGGCAGCGACGCCTCGACCCATTCGGCACGGCTCCACGCGACCGTCGAGACGGAACCCGAGGGCAGCGAGGTCACGCCGTCCAGCCAGAGGTCGGCGAGACGCAGCGCCTCGTCGACGGAGGACCGCTCCGCGGGGCCGACGCTCGCGTCCTTGCTGCCGTCCGTGGTGCCCTGCGACACCGTCTGGCGGGCGATCTGCTTGGCCATGTCCCAGTTGACCGGACCGCCCTCGTAGCTCAGCATCTGGCCGAGCTGCTGGAAGGCGGCGCCCAGGTCGTTCGGGTTCATCGAGCCGAACATCGCGGCGAACGGGTTGTCCCCGCCCGCGCCGGGCCCGAAGCCGAACGGGTTCGCCGGCCCGCCCGGGCCCTGCCCACCACCGGTGGGGTCCTTCTTCTTGCCTTCGTCGCCGTCTTCCGGCTCCTCCGGCGGAAGGCCGAATCCGAATGGGGTGTCACTCACGGGTTTCCTCGGCTCGTAGGGCCGCCGGCTCGAACCGACGGCGACTGCCCGACATCACCATCCAGCGTAGACACCGAAGACCGCTCGGGGCCTCAGTGCTCCGCCGGCTCCGGGCCTGCGGCAGGATGGACGCCACCTGGTACGCACACGTCATTCGGGTACGTACTGAAGACAACCGCTGGAGACGCCCGGTGAGTTCCCCAGATCCGCAGGTTCGCGCAGCGCGAAACCTGGCCGACCCCTCGCCCGAAAGCAAGCCCACGAAAAATCTTTCCCGAAGCCGCGGCCCCGTCGTCGCGGTCACCGGTGCCGCGAGCGGCGTCGGTGAACTGCTCACCGCCCACCTCGCCGCATCCGAGGAGGTCAAGCAGGTCATCGCCATCGACGAGCGCCGGGGGGACGTCTCCGAGGCGACCTGGCACATCCTGGACGTCCGGGACCCCGCCATCGCCGAGAAACTGCGTGGCGCGGACGTCGTCGTGCACATGGCGCTCGACCTCGACCTGGAGACCGACCCCGCCGCCCGTACCGCGTACAACGTGCGCGGTACCCAGACCGTGCTGACGGCGGCGGCGGCCGTGGGCGTCCACCGGGTGGTGCTGTGCACCTCGGCGATGGTCTACGGCGCTCTGCCCGACAACGACATCCCGCTCGCCGAGGACGCGGAACTGCGCGCCACGGCGGAGGCCACCGGCGTCGGCGACCTGCTGGAGATCGAAAGGCTCGGCCGCCGCGCCCCTCGCGCCCACCCCGGCCTCAACGTCACGGTGGTGCGCCCCACGGTTCTGGTCGGCGGCACGGACACGGCGCTCACCCGGTACTTCGAGTCCCCCAGGCTCCTGGTCGTCGCCGGTTCGCGCCCGGCCTGGCAGTTCTGCCACGTCGACGACCTGGTGAGCGCCCTGGAGTACGCGGCCCTCGAAAAGATCGAGGGCGAGTTCGCGGTCGGCTGTGACGGCTGGCTCGAACAGGAGGAGGTGGAGGAGCTGTCCGGAGTGCGGCGCATGGAGCTCCCGTCCGCCGTCGCTCTCGGCGCCGCGGCCCGGCTGCACCGGATCGGTCTCACTCCGTCACCGGTCGGCGATCTCGCCTACACCATGCACCCCTGGGTGGTCAGCGTGAGCCGGCTCCACGACGCGGGATGGCGTCCCCGGTGGACCAACGAAGAGGTCCTGGCAGCGCTCCTGGAAGAGGTGGAGGGGCGCCACACGGTCGCCGGCCGGCGGCTCGGCCGCAAGGACGCGACCGCAGCCGGTGCGGCGGGGGCCACGGTCGCGCTGCTCGGCACCGCGGCGCTGGTCCGGCGGGCCCGCAAGGCCCGCCGTCGGTTCTAGGCGGACGGTGCCCGCTCTCCCCGCCTGGTAGGAGACTCCAAGCGGGCAGGCACGCCACCGGTCGAAAGGGCTATTCCGGGATGTCGGTGCCGTGCGGCACGATGGCCCCATGGCACGTACCCACGACCACCCCGGCGAGCAGACCGCCCAGGACCCCATCCGGCTTCTGGACATCCGTGACACACCGCTCTCCGTCGACGAGATCTTCCGCGCCGTCGGGGACGACGCGGCCGGCGGCACGGCGCTCTTCGTCGGCACGGTGCGCAATCATGACGACGGCCAGGACGTCGGCTCCCTCGGATACTCCTGTCACCCGACGGCGGGCGACGAGCTCCGCCGAGTGGCCGAGAAGGTGGTGGCGGAGTTCCCGGTGCGGGCCCTGGCCGCCGTCCACCGGGTGGGTGAACTGGACGTCGGCGATCTGGCGGTGGTGGTCGCCGTGTCCTGCGCCCATCGGGGTGAGGCCTTCGACGCCTGCCGCAAGCTGATCGACGACCTCAAGCACGAGGTCCCGATCTGGAAGCACCAGCGTTTCTCCGACGGCACGGAGGAGTGGGTCGGCGCCTGCTGAGCGCAAACCGCCCCGGGGGGCATCAGCCCCGATTTGCGTAACCGCACCCCTGCCGTGAGCGTTGGTTCTGCAGGTGGTTAATCTTCTGATCGTCAATTGCGGTCGCTCACGGGGTAGGGAGGTCGTGATGGCAGCACTCGCTTGGCTGTTGATTCCACTCATAGCTGCTCTTGGCGCAGCGATATGGGGCGGGTGGGCAGCCCGCAACCGGACCAGCGGCGATGTCAACGAACTCGCCGGTTACGCCAGGTTCCGTGAAGTGATGGAGAAGTCGCACTCCGGTTCCGAGGCCGCCTGAGACTCCGCGACCGTACGCAGTCGCCCGCTCCGCCCCGCTTCCCGCAGGCGCAGTCCGCGCAGCGAGCGAACCGCGGTGCCCCGGGCCTCCGGCCCGCCCGGCCGTGCGCCCCGTACGGACCGGCCCCGACGGTGCACTGACAGGCCGTTCCCGTACTGTCGTTCCATGCCACGCCGCACCGCGACGATGCTCGCCTCCACCCTCATCCTGATCGCGCTGCTCTGCGCAGGCGTGCTGATTCGCGTGCCGTATTCGGAGATGTCTCCCGGTCCGACCGTGAACACGCTCGGCGACGCACGTGGCGAGCCGGTTCTGCACATCAGCGGGCACAAGACGTATCCGACCTCCGGGAACCTCAACATGACGACGGTTCGCGTCACCGGCGCGGACTACGACATGAACATCGTCGAGGCCGTCTACGGCTGGCTGGCCCACGACAGCGTGATCGTGCCCCACGACACCCTCTACCCGGACGGCAAGACCGAGGAGGAGTCGACGCAGGAGAACGCCGAGGAGTTCAGTCAGTCCCAGGAGAGCGCCAAGGTCGCCGCCCTGGAGGAGCTGAAGATCCCCGTCACCTCCCGGGTGGTGGTCTCCACGGTCGTCAAGGACGGCGCCGCCGAGGGCGTGCTGCACGCGGGCGATGTGATCGAGGCCGTCGACGGCACGGCGGTCGAGAAGCCGGCGGACGTCGCGAAGCTCGTCACGGAGCACGAGCCGGGCGAGGACGTCGTCTTCACGGTCATCCCGGCCAAGGCCGCGGCCGCCGCCGAGAAGGCGGGCAAGGAGCCCAAGGGCGCACACGACATCACCCTCACCACGCGAAAGGCCCCCGAGGACCCCGCGAACCCCTCGGAGGACCGGGCGATCGTCGGGATCCAGGCCGGGACGGACCACACGTTCCCGTTCGAGATCGACATCAAGCTGGCCGACGTGGGGGGCCCGAGCGCCGGTCTGATGTTCTCCCTGGGCATCATCGACAAGCTGACGCCCGGAAAGCTCACGGGCGGCGAGTTCGTCGCCGGCACCGGCACCATCGACGACGGGGGCGAGGTCGGCCCCATCGGCGGGATCAGCATGAAACTGGTGGGCGCGCGCGACGCGGGCGCCCGGTACTTCCTGACCCCGGACGACAACTGCGCCGCCGCGGCGTCCGACACCCCGAGCGGCCTCACCCTGGTGAGGGTGAAGACGCTCCACGACGCCAAGAAGTCCCTGGAGAAGATCCGCGCGGGGGACACGGCCGGCCTGCCGAGCTGCTCGACGGGCTGAGGCCGGCCCCCGCCGCAGAGGTCAGGACTCGAAGGTGGCCGCGAGAGCCTCGGCCAGGCCCGGGACCAGCCCCGCGCCGGTCAGGACCTCGGTCGGGGAATCCTTCTCCCGCAGTCGCACGGCGGATTCCCGGGCCCCGTCCCGCAGCACCGCCACGGTCATCCGCACCTCCTGCCGGTCAGGGTGCCCGGCGACCCACTCGGTCAGCTGGGCGTCCGTCAGCCCGTCCGGTACGGACGCCTCCGCGGAAGGCGGCAGCATCATGCGCTCCACGGTCATGGCGCAGCCGACCACGGCGTCGGGCCAGGCGATCGTGGCCAGGAATTCGTCCAGGGCGGTGCCTTCGGGGAGCTCCTCCTGCTCGACAGGGGTGAGGGCGGCGGTCGTGGAAGCGGTGTCGTCGAGGCCGAGCTGGGCGGCGAGCCCCGGCTCGTGGGCGCGCAGCCGGGCCGTGTCGACCAGGGCGAACAGCCGGGCCGGCTGGTCCCAGCCGAGACCTGAGGCATAGGCGTCGATCTCGAGGACGGCGACGGTGAGCGGGCTGGCGGCCATCGGAGGGCCTGAGGGGGAAACATTGGGCATGGACAACATCCTGCCTCCTTGTGCCCCGGGAACGGGAACTAGGTAAAGCCTCAGTAAGTTGCATAGGTGGGCTCTACGATCGCTGGGCCTGCTTCACACGACCGCGAACTTCGAGGTGCGCACGTTGGCTTTCCAGATGCCGGACCGCGGCGGAGGCCCGACCGGGCCACGGATCAGAGTCGGCCGCCCGTCCCGGCGCGTCCGTACCCTGCTCATGACATTGGGTGTCCTGGCGGTTCTCGCCATGGCCTTCGTCATGTTCGCCGGGTTCTGGACGGACTGGCTCTGGTACAGGTCGGTCGCTTTTTCGTCTGTCTTCACCACCACTCTGTGGACCAAGATCGGACTGTTCCTCGTCTTCGGACTGCTGATGGCCCTCGCCATCGGTGTGAACATCTGGCTCGCGCACCGGCTCCGGCCGCCGCTGAGCGCGATGTCGCTGGAGCAGCAGAGCCTGGACCGCTACCGGATGAGCGTCGCCCCGTACAAGAAGTGGGTGCTGCTCGCGGTCACCGCCCTCGTCGGGCTGATCGCCGGCGCCTCCGCGTCCGGCCAGTGGCGTACATGGCTGCTGTACGTCAACGGTGTGCCGTTCGGGCAGAAGGACCCCCAGTTCAAGCTGGACGTCGCCTTCTTCGCCTTCGACCTGCCGTGGTACCGCTTCATGCTCGGGTTCGGCTTCGCCGCGGTGGTGCTGTCGCTGATCGCGGCGGCGCTGACCCACTACCTCTACGGCGGGCTGCGCATCACGAGTCCCGGCGCGCGGGCCACGGGTGCGGCCACGGGCCATCTCTCCGTGCTGCTCGGCGTCTTCGTCGCGCTGAAGGCCGTGGCGTACTGGCTCGACCGGTACGGCCTGGCCGTGAAGTCCAGTGACTTCAAGGCCACGGACAACTGGACGGGCCTGCGGTACGTCGACGCCAACGCCTATCTGCCGGCGAAGACGATCCTGTTCTGCATCGCCGTGATCTGTGCGCTGCTCTTCTTCGCGACCCTCTGGCGGCGCACCTGGCAGCTGCCGGTGATCGGCTTCGGCCTGATGGTCCTCTCGGCGGTCCTGATCGGCGGGCTCTACCCGGCGATCGTGCAGAAGTTCCAGGTCCAGCCCAACGAACAGGCCAAGGAAGCGCCGTTCATCCGGAAGAACATCGACGCGACACGTGATGCCTACGATATCGACGACGCGCAGGTGGACGACTACTCCGGCAAGGGCACGACGACGGACGAGGCCAAGCTCCGCGCCTCCGCGGGCGAAGCGGCGAGCTACCGGGTGATGGACCCGAACGTCGTCTCGCCGGCCTTCCAGCAGCTCCAGCAGAAGAGGAACTACTACCAGTTCCCCAAGACGCTGGACGTCGACCGCTACAAGGGTGAGGACGGCAAGGAGCAGGACACCGTCATCGGCCTGCGCGAGCTCAACCTCGGCGGTCTCCCCAAGCGGAACTGGATCAACGACCACTTCACGTACACCCACGGCTACGGCGCCATCGCGGCCCGCGGCACCACGACGGGCACCAACCCGGCGGGTTCCCCGGACTTCACGGAGTCGGGCCTGCCGACCACCGGCGAGCTGGGGGAGTACGAGCAGCGGATCTACTACGGTGAGAAGACCGAGCAGTACTCCATCGTCGGCGGGCCCCAGAAGGAGCTCGACTACGAGGAGGACGGCGAGAAGACCACCAGTTACAAGGGCAGGAGCGGGGTCAGTCTCTCCAACGCCTTCAACCGCGCCGCCTACGCGGTGTCCTTCAGCGAGCCGCAGATCCTGTACTCCGGAGCCATCGGAGACGGTTCGCGCATCCTGTACAACCGGACGCCCAAGGAGCGTGTGGAGGCGGTCGCTCCCTGGCTGACGATCGACGGCGACGCCTATCCGGCGGTGGTGGGCAAGCGCATCCAGTGGGTCGTGGACGCCTACACCACGACCAACGGCTATCCGTACGCCTCGCGTACGACGCTCGGCTCCACCACGGCCGACTCGCTGACCACCAACCAGCGTGCGGTCGTCGCCCAGCAGAACCAGGTCAACTACATCCGCAACTCGGTGAAGGCCACCGTCGACGCGTACACCGGCAAGGTCACCCTCTACGAGTGGGACACCGAGGACCCGGTGCTCAAGACGTGGCGCAAGGCGTTCCCCGGGACGGTGAAGTCACGCGGTGACATCCCGCAGGACCTGATGGACCACCTGCGTTACCCGCAGGATCTGTTCAAGGTCCAGCGGGAGCTGCTCACGCGCTACCACGTCGAGGACCCCGCCCAGTTCTACAGCGGCAGTGACGCCTGGCAGGTGCCGGACGACCCGACCAACAAGGAACCCGGGGCCGTCCCGCCGTACTACCTGAGCATGAAGATGCCGGGCCAGGACGCCCAGAAGTTCTCGCTGACCACGACGTTCACACCGAGAGGGCGGCCCGACCTCGGGGCGTTCATGGCGGTCGACGCGGACGCGGCCAGCAAGGACTACGGCACGATAAGGCTGTTGAGAGTCACCACCACCGTGAAGGGCCCCGGCCAGGTGCAGAGCGAGCTCAACGGCAACGACGACGTCGCCGAGTTCGTGAGGAACCTCAAGGGCACCGACTCGGACATCGAGTACGGCAATCTGCTGACCGTGCCGCTCGACGGAGGTTTCCTCTACATCGAACCGGTCTACACGCGCGGTGGCACGCAGAACTATCCGCTGCTGCGCAAGGTGGCCGCCTCGTACGGGTCGAAGATCGTCTTCGAGAACAGCCTCGGTGAGGCACTCAACGCGGTCTTCGGGGTCGAGGAGTCCGATACGACCACTCCGCCGGCGGAGCCGACCGAGCCGGGGGAGCCGACGAAACCTCCGGCCACCGGGGAGGCTGCTCTGAAGCAGGCCATCGCCGATGCCCAGAAGGCGTACACGGCGGGCGAGACGGCTCTCAAGGAGCAGGACTGGGAGGCCTACGGCAAGGCCCAGACGGCTCTGGAGGACGCCCTTCGGAGGGCCGCGGCGGCGCAGCCCGAGCCCGGGGGCGCCGAAGGCGCCGAAAAGCCGGAGGGCGGCGGCGACCAGGGCAGCTGAGAAATCTCCACCCCGCGTCGTGGTACTGTTTGAACACAACGACGCGGGGTGGAGCAGCTCGGTAGCTCGCTGGGCTCATAACCCAGAGGTCGCAGGTTCAAATCCTGTCCCCGCTACTGAAAGACGAAGGCCCGGATCCCAAGGGATCCGGGCCTTCGTCGTGCCGTGAGGCCTTTTCTCAAGTTGTCGGAGTGAAGTGTGGTTCACGGGGCACGAGTTGGACTCGGTCGTGTTTCACTTGTCTCTCTGTGGGCATGTCGATAAAACGCTGAAGTGACCTCACTGGCCGCGGTATACCAGGTGTACGCGGGTTACAGGTGGTGCGACGATGGTATTTATGGGGGACAGGGCAACTCTGTTGGAGACAGGGCGGTTTGTGCAGCGACGCGGCCGGACGACGGAAAATGCGGCAGATACGGCATTCGCCGCTGCCCTGGCCGGGACCGCTGACACCGCCGACGGCGCCCGCGCGGCCGCCGTCCTCACCGCGGACATCGCCGGCACGACCGGCCTCATCGAACGCGCCGGCGCCACTGAAGGCGCGGATGCCGACGAGAGCACCGACACCACCGACACCACGGACACCGCCGACCACGCGGACGAGACCGAGGCGCGGCACCGGCGTGCCGCAGAAGCCGGTGACACGGCATCGATGAGCGTCCTGGGCGCTCTCCTGCTGCGACGCGGTGACCTGGACGGTGCGGAGACCTATCTGCGCGCGGCCACCGCGGAGGGCGACCGGGCCGCGGCCAACAATCTCGGTGTGCTCCTCCACCAGAGGGGATACGCGGATGAGGCGGCCGGGTGGTGGCGTATCGCCGCTGTCGCCGGCTCCGCCGCCGCGGCCCATGCCCTCGGGCGGCACTTCCGGGAGCGCGGGGACGAGCCCGGAGCCGAGTACTGGCTGCGCCAGTCCGCCGAGCAGGGCCACGCGCTGGGCGCGTACGCACTGGCCGACCTGCTGGAGCACCGCGGTGACGCCGGCGCCGAGCGCTGGCTGCGCGCCGCCGCGGAGCAGGGGCACCGGGAGGCGGCGTACCGCCTGGCGCGGATGATCGAGCGCACCGCCGTCGGCGACGCGCATGACGCCTTCGGCCTGGGCCGTGTCGTGGGTGACGGCCGCCGGGGGCTGGATGCCGGTACGCCCGTGAAGCGGGACAGTCCCGTCGCGGGCCCGGACTCCGGACGGGTCGGCGAGGCCGAGCAGTGGTACCGCCAGGCCGCGGCGCGCGGTCACCGCCGTGCCGCACTGCACCTCGGCGCCATCCTCGAACAGCGCGGCGAGCTGAAGGAGGCCGGCCGCTGGTATCTCACCGCCGCCAAGGACGGCGAGCCCCGGGCCGCCTGCGCCCTCGGTTTCCTGCTGCGCGACGCGGGTGACGAGGAGAGCGCCGCCGTGTGGTGGCTGCGTGCCGCCCAGGACGGCGACGGCAACGCGGCCAACGCGCTGGGCGCACTGCACGCGGCCAGGGGTGAGCAGCAGACCGCCGAGCGCTGGTACCGGGCCGCCATGGACGCGGGTGACGTCAACGGGGCGTACAACCTCGGCCTGCTCTGCGCCGCCCAGGACCGGATACCGCAGGCCGAGCAGTGGTACCGCCGCGCCGCTTACGCAGGGCACCGCGAGGCGGCGAACGCGCTGGCCGTGCTGCTGCTCCAGGCAGGGGACGCGACCGGGGCCGAACCCTGGTTCTCCAAGGCGGCGGAGGCGGGCAGCGTGGACGCCGCCTTCAATCTCGGAATTCTGTACGCCGGACGGGACGAGGGAGGCGCGGCGCTCGGCTGGTACCAGCGGGCGGCGGCCGCCGGGCACACCGACGCCGCACTCCAGGTGGGCATGGCTCTGCTCCAGGACGGCAAGGAGCACGAGGCCGAGCGCCACCTGCGCTGCGCCGCGGGCGGCGGCAGCGCCGAGGCCGCCTTCCGGCTGGCGGGACTCCTCGACCTGCGCCAGCCGGCACCGGGACCGCCGACGCTGGGGGAGCCGATGCCGGAGAGGACGGAATGCGAGGAGTGGTACGAGAGGGCGGCCGAGCAGGGCCACCGCCGTGCCCAGGTCAGGGCCGGGATGCTCGCTGCCGCCCGTGGTGACATGGCCGGCGCTGCGCGCTGGTACCGCGAGGCGGCGGAATCGGGCAGCCGCAACGGGGCCTTCAACCTCGGCCTGCTGCTCGCCCGTGAGGGCAGCGAGCGTGAGGCGGCGCTGTGGTGGAGCCGTGCCGCCAACGACGGGCACGGCCGGGCCGCTCTGCGTCTCGCCCTCCTCGCCGCCCGCCGTGGTGAGCTCACCGAGGGGCAGCGCTGGTGCGCCAGGGCGGTCGAGCTGGGGCCGGCGGAGGTGGCCGAGCGGGCCGCACGTCTGCTGGAGGCGTTGCAGCAGGAGCTCACCGCGTGATGACGGGCCTGCCGGTCCACGGCTGCGCGGGGGTGGCCGGCGAATGAATTTGCTCAGGTCGGTGGGGGTGCCGTAGTGTTGCACTCACAACGACGCGGGGTGGAGCAGCTCGGTAGCTCGCTGGGCTCATAACCCAGAGGTCGCAGGTTCAAATCCTGTCCCCGCTACTGAAAGTCAGAGGCCCGGATCCTTCAAAGGATCCGGGCCTCTGACGTATGCCCGCGCAAAGAGTGCTCGCCCGTACAAGGCCGGCCATCCGTGGCACGTGGAAGTCCGCGCCGTGCGGACGCCGCCCGGCGCGGGAAGCCCGGCGCGGAAAGCCCGGTGCGGAACGGCCGGTGCGGAACGGCCGGAACGGAAAGCCCGGTGCGGGGCTGCCCGCCCCGTCAGGCCGTGGCGACGCAGTTCGGGCAGGTGCCGCGGTAGGTCACCTCGACGTCCGAGACCGTGAAGCCGAAGCGCTCGGCGTCCGGCAGGTCCGCCAGCGGATTGCCGGCCGGGTGCACGTCACGGATCGCTCCGCAGCGCCCGCACACCAGGTGGTGGTGGGGGCGGTGGGCGTTCGGGTCGTACCGCTTCGCCCGGCGGTCGGTGGAGACCTCGATGACCTCTCCGAGGGAGACCATCTCGCCGAGGGTGTTGTACACGGTGGCGCGGGAGATCTCGGGCAGCCGCTCGACGGCCCTCGCGTGGACCTCGTCCGCCGTCAGGTGCACATGGTCCCCCTCGAGAACCTCGGCCACCACGCGCCGCTGTGCCGTCATACGCCAGCCGCGTCCACGAAGTCGTTCCAAGAGGTCACTCATGAGGCCCAGCCTAGCAGTGGAAGGGGCAAGTTCCGAGTAGGTGTGACTTTGGATGCCGCATTGACTTAGACGAAGTCTATTGTAGGATCGTTGACATATCGGCCAAGGACAGGCTGCGGCCGAAGACGGTCTGCACAGGGAAGAACGCTGTGCAGGACATGACGCAGGAGGCGCGCGTGACTCAGGGACCGCTCACCACGGAGGCCGGCGCTCCGGTTGCCGACAATCAGAACAGCGAGACCGCTGGCCCGGGTGGACCGGTTCTCGTCCAGGACCAGGCGCTTCTCGAGAAGCTCGCGCACTTCAACCGCGAGCGCATCCCGGAGCGCGTCGTGCACGCCCGTGGCGCCGGTGCGTACGGCACCTTCACGCTGACCCGGGACGTCTCGCAGTGGACCCGGGCGAAGTTCCTCTCGGAGGTCGGCAAGCAGACCGAGACCTTCCTGCGCTTCTCCACCGTGGCGGGCAACCTCGGCTCGGCGGACGCGGCAAGGGACCCCCGTGGCTGGGCGCTGAAGTTCTACACCGAAGAGGGCAACTACGACCTCGTCGGCAACAACACCCCGGTGTTCTTCATCAGGGACGCCATCAAGTTCCCCGACTTCATCCACACCCAGAAGCGCGACCCGTACACCGGGTCGCAGGAGGCGGACAACGTCTGGGACTTCTGGGGGCTGTCCCCCGAGTCCACGCACCAGGTGACCTGGCTCTTCGGTGACCGCGGCATTCCCGCCTCGTACCGCCACATGGACGGCTTCGGCTCGCACACCTTCCAGTGGAACAACGAGGCCGGCGAGGTCTTCTGGGTCAAGTACCACTTCAAGACCGACCAGGGCATCAAGAACCTCACCACCGAGGAGGCCGTCCGCCTCTCCGGCGTCGACCCGGACAGTCATCAGCGCGACCTGCGCGAGTCCATCGAGCGCGGTGACTTCCCGTCCTGGACGGTGCAGGTCCAGATCATGCCGGCGGCAGAGGCGGCCACCTACCGCTTCAACCCGTTCGACCTGACCAAGGTGTGGCCCCACGCGGACTACCCGCCGATCGAGATCGGCAAGCTGGAGCTCAACCGCAACCCGGAGAACGTCTTCGCCGAGGTCGAGCAGTCGATCTTCAGCCCGGCGCACTTCGTGCCCGGTATCGGCCCGTCCCCCGACAAGATGCTCCAGGGCCGCCTCTTCGCGTACGGCGACGCCCACCGCTACCGCGTCGGCATCAACGCCGACCACCTGCCGGTGAACCGCCCGCACGCCACCGAGGCGCGCACCAACAGCCGTGACGGCTATCTGTACGACGGCCGGCACAAGGGGTCGAAGAACTACGAGCCCAACAGCTTCGGCGGTCCCGTCCAGACGAACCGGCCGCTCTGGCAGCCCGTCCCCGTCACGGGCGGAACGGGCAACCACGAGGCGCCCGTCCACGCCGAGGACAACGACTTCGTGCAGGCCGGCAACCTCTACCGGCTCATGTCCGAGGACGAGAAGGTCCGGCTGGTCGACAACCTCGCCGGATTCATCTCCAAGGTCTCGCGCGACGACATCGCCGACCGCGCGGTCAACAACTTCCGTCAGGCCGACGGAGACTTCGGCAAGCGGCTGGAGGTCGCGGTCCAGGCCCTGCGCGGCCAGTAGCCCTTGTCGTCGGCGGTGGGCCGGACCCCCCGGGTTTTCCGGGGGGTCCGGCCCACCGGCGTCGGCAGGGCCGGAAGGCGCCCGCGGCTCGGAGGGGCAGGGGAGTCAGGCGACCAGGCCGGCGGCACGCCTTCCGGCCGGTATCCAGCACCTGATGAGGTCGCGCACCGAGACGACACCCACGGGGCCGTCACCGTCCAGCACGATCAGATGCCGGAAGCCGCCGTGCGCCATGGCTTCCGCGGCTTCCGCGAGGGTCCATACCGGAGTGGCGAAGACCACGTCGGTGGTCGTGTGGGCGGACGCGGTCTCGGTGTCGGGATCCAGCCCGGAGCCGATCGCGTCGAGGATGTCGCGCTCGGTGAGGATGCCGAGCCCGCAGGTGTCCGGGTCGTGGACGACAGCTGCTCCGACACGTCGGGCCGACATCAGCCGGGCCGCCTGACGGAGCGTATGGGCAGGGCCGATGGTGAGGACCAGGGTGCTCATGGCGTCGCGGACAAGCATCTGGGGAGCCGCCTCCTTCGGGACGTGAGCTGTGGAGCGGCCTTCGTGAGCCGGTTCACAAGTTCACAAGTGGGGGGCTCCCAGAGTCGCACCCGCAGGGGGCCTCAACAAGAGGGCGGACGCCGCCTAGTGACGCCGGTTGAGGTAACCGAGCAGTTCGTGGTGCAGCAGCCCGTTGGACGCCGCCGCGTTGCCTCCGCCCGGACCGGAGACCCCGTCCAGGCTGGTGAACCGTCCGCCCGCCTCCTGGACGATGATCGCGTTCGCCGCCATGTCCCACAGGGAGAGCTCCGGCTCCGCACAGATGTCCACCGACCCCTCGGCGACCATCATGTACGGCCAGAAGTCCCCGTAGCCCCGGGTGCGCCAGCAGGCCCGTGTCAGCTCCATGAAGCCGTCGAGCCGGCCCTGTTCCTCCCAGCCGGTCATCGAGGCGTACGCGAACGAGGAGTCCGCGATCCTCTCGACCTTCGACACGTGCAGCCGCGTCGCGGAGGTCAGGCTGCGGCCGGAGAAGGCACCGGCGCCCTTCGCCGCCCACCAGCGGCGGTTCAGCGCGGGGGCGGACACCACGCCCACCACCGGCTGGAAGCCGTCCTCGCCCGCCTCCATCAGGGAGATCAGCGTCGCCCAGACGGGGACGCCCCGTACGTAGTTCTTGGTGCCGTCGATCGGGTCGACGACCCAGCGCCGTGGTCCGCTGCCCTCGATCCCGTACTCCTCACCCAGGATCGCGTCGCGCGGACGGGCCCGGTGCAGATGCCCCCGGATCAGCTCCTCCGCGTGTTTGTCGGCCTCGCTCACCGGAGTCATGTCCGGCTTGGTCTCGACCTTGAGGTCCAGAGCCTTGAACCGGTCCATCGTCGCCGCGTCGGCAGCGTCCGCCAGTACGTGGGCCAGGCGCAGATCATCGTGGTAATCGGGCATGCCGTCACAGTATCCACAGCCACCCGACCGGGCTACACGGACCCGGGCGGCGCCCGCGATGCGCTGGCCCTTGACAGCGCCCCGGCCGCGTCGACGCTGATGCGCGGGCTCCCGGGGCGGGAGGCGGCGGTGCCCTCGGCGCGAGAAGCCGCGTCGGACTCCGTGCACCCGGCGCTCCCCGC
>NZ_DATMVN010000019.1:0-13506 GCF_035563135.1 Streptomyces sp. | reverse complement strand
AGAGCCGCTGCCGATGCACCGCGCGGGCGACGACGTCGCGGGGCGCGAGGTCGCCCAGTGCGTGGTAGCGGCGCATGAAGGGGTGGCCCGCGGCGTCCACAAGGACGGCGCCTTCGCCGCGCAGCGCCTCGGCCGCGACGGCCCCGTCGCTCTCCAGGCCGACCCCGCCCGCGAGGGCGTCCAGCCATTCGGTCTCGGTGCCGGGCGCGGCGGGGAGCAGCGTGCCGCCCGCCTTCACGAGGCCCCGGCTGGCGTGCGAGGCGAGCGCGAAGGTCCGCTGGCCGCGCTTGCGGAAAGCCTTGCGGAGCCGCAGGAAGACGCCGGGCGCCTCCTCCTCGGACTCGAAGCCGACGAGCAGGACCGCCGGGGCCTTCTCCAGCGCGGTGTAGGTGACCCCGCTGCCGTCCAGGTCACGTCCGCGCCCGGCGACCCGGGCGGCGAGGAAGTCGGCTTCCTCACCGCTGTGGACGCGGGCCCGGAAGTCGATGTCGTTGGTGTTCAGGGCGACCCGCGCGAACTTGCTGTACGCGTAGGCGTCCTCGACGGTCAGCCGGCCGCCGGTGAGCACCCCGGTCCTGCCGCGTGCGGCCGAGAGTCCGGCCGCCGCCGCCTCCAGCGCCTCGGGCCAGCTCGCCGGCTCCAGCACACCCTCCGCGCTGCGTACGAGCGGCGTGGTCAGCCGGTCGCGCTGCTGGGCGTAGCGGAAGCCGAAGCGCCCCTTGTCGCAGAGCCACTCCTCGTTGACCTCGGGGTCGTCGGCGGCGAGCCGCCGCATGACCTTGCCGCGCCGGTGGTCGGTCCGGGTCGCGCAGCCGCCGGCGCAGTGCTCGCACACCGAGGGCGTCGACACCAGGTCGAAGGGCCGGGAGCGGAAGCGGTACGCCGCCGAGGTCAGGGCCCCGACCGGGCAGATCTGGATGGTGTTGCCGGAGAAGTACGACTCGAAGGGGTCGCCCGCTCCGGTGCCGACCTGCTGGAGCGCGCCGCGCTCCAGCAGCTCGATCATCGGGTCGCCCGCCACCTGGTTGGAGAACCGGGTGCAGCGCGCGCAGAGCACGCACCGCTCGCGGTCCAGCAGCACCTGGGTGGAGATGGGCACGGGCTTCTCGAAGGTGCGCTTCTTCCCGTCGAAGCGGGAGTCGGTGCCGCCGTGCGACATCGCCTGGTTCTGCAGGGGGCACTCACCGCCCTTGTCGCAGACCGGGCAGTCCAGCGGGTGGTTGATGAGCAGGAGCTCCATCACCCCCTTCTGGGCCTTCTCCGCGACGGACGAGGTGATCTGCGACTTCACGACCATGCCGTCGGTGCACGTGATGGTGCAGGAGGCCATCGGCTTGCGCTGGCCCTCGACCTCGACGATGCACTGCCGGCAGGCGCCGGCCGGATCGAGGAGCGGGTGGTCGCAGAAGCGCGGGATCTCGATGCCCAGGAGTTCGGCGGCGCGGATGACGAGGGTGCCCTTGGGCACGCTGATCTCGATGCCGTCGATCGTGAGCGTGACGAGGTCCTCGGGCGGAACGGCCGCCTCGCCGCCCCCGGAGGGCGCACTCGTGGTGACTGTCATGCGTTCACCCCCCGGTGAGCGTTCTTGTCGTCCTTGTCGTCGGCCCAGAGGGTCGACCTGGCCGGATCGAAGGGGCAGCCCTTGCCGGTGATGTGCTGTTCGTACTCCTCGCGGAAGTACTTCAGCGAGGAGAAGATCGGCGAGGCGGCGCCGTCGCCGAGTGCGCAGAACGACTTGCCGTTGATGTTGTCGGCGATGTCGTTGAGCTTGTCGAGGTCCGCCATCTGCCCGTTGCCGGCCTCGATGTCCCGGAGCAGCTGGACGAGCCAGTAGGTCCCCTCGCGGCACGGTGTGCACTTGCCGCAGGACTCATGGGCGTAGAACTCGGTCCAGCGGGTGACGGCGCGCACCACGCAGGTGGTCTCGTCGAAGCACTGGAGCGCCTTGGTGCCGAGCATCGATCCGGCGGCGCCGACGCCCTCGTAGTCCAGGGGGACGTCGAGGTGTTCGTCGGTGAACATCGGGGTGGAGGAGCCGCCGGGGGTCCAGAACTTCAGGCGGTGCCCGGCCCGGATGCCGCCGCTCATGTCGAGCAGCTGGCGCAGGGTGATGCCGAGCGGGGCCTCGTACTGGCCGGGGCTGGTGACGTGCCCGCTGAGCGAGTACAGCGTGAAGCCCGGGGACTTCTCGCTGCCCATCGACTTGAACCAGTCCTTGCCCTTGTTCAGGATCGCGGGAACCGAGGCGATGGACTCGACGTTGTTCACGACGGTGGGACAGGCGTACAGACCGGCGACCGCGGGGAAGGGGGGACGCAGCCGGGGCTGGCCGCGCCGTCCTTCGAGCGAGTCGAGCAGCGCGGTTTCCTCTCCGCAGATGTACGCGCCCGCACCCGCGTGCACCGTGAGTTCCAGGTCGAGCCCCGAACCCAGGATGTCCGTCCCCAGGTACCCCGCCTCGTACGCCTCGCGCACGGCCTCGTGCAGCCGCCGCAGCACGGGGACGACCTCGCCGCGCAGGTAGATGAAGGCGTGCGAGGAGCGGATCGCGTAACAGGCGATCACGATGCCCTCGATGAGGCTGTGCGGATTCGCGAAGAGGAGCGGGATGTCCTTGCAGGTCCCGGGCTCCGACTCGTCGGCGTTGACCACGAGGTAGTGCGGCTTGCCGTCGCCCTGCGGGATGAACTGCCACTTCATCCCGGTGGGGAAGCCCGCTCCTCCGCGTCCGCGCAGACCGGAGTCCTTGACGTACGCGATGAGGTCGTCGGGTGACATCGCGAGGGCCTTGCGCAGCCCCTCGTATCCGTCGTGCCGGCGGTAGGTGTCCAGCGTCCAGGACTCCGGTTCGTCCCAGAAGGAGGAGAGGACGGGCGCCAGGAGCTTCTCCGGGCTGGTCCCGTTCTGGTCGATCTCGGCTGCCAAGGTCATCACTCCCCCTCCTCGGCGGCGGGCCCGGCCGGGTGCTCCGGGTCGGAGGCCGAGGTCGGCTGCGTAGCGTCCGGTGCCCCGAAGGGGCTCGTTGAGGGGTGGGGGTCGGGTGACGGGCGGGCGTGCGAGCTGAGGTGCTCGGCGCCCTTCTGCGGCGCGTCCTGAGGCGCCCCGCCCCTCTGTCCGACCACGCGCGCGTGCGGTGCGGCCTCTCCCCTGGCGAGCTTCAGCCCGGCCAGGGAGGCGGGGCCCGCTCCGCCGCTCGCCTCGACGGCACCGGGTCGCTCGTCGGGGAAGCCGGCCAGGATCCGGGCCGTCTCCTTGTACGTGCACAGGGGCGCGCCCCGGGTGGGCTCCACGGTCCGGCCGGCGATCAGGTCGTCGACGAGCCGGGTGGCGCTCTCCGGCGTCTGGTTGTCGAAGAACTCCCAGTTGACCATCACGACGGGTGCGAAGTCGCAGGCCGCGTTGCACTCGATGTGTTCGAGGGTGACCTTGCCGTCGTCGGTCGTCTCGGCGTTGCCGACGCCCAGGTGGTCCTTGAGCCGGTCGAAGATGGCGTCGCCGCCCATGACCGCGCACAGGGTGTTGGTGCAGACCCCGACCTGGTAGTCACCGCTCGGCCGGCGCCGGTACATCGTGTAGAAGGTGGCGACCGCGGTGACCTCGGCGGTGGTGAGGCCGAGCTGGTCGGCGCAGAACGCCATGCCCGTGCGGGAGACGTACCCCTCCTCGGACTGCACCAGGTGCAGCAGCGGCAGCAGTGCGGAGCGGCTGCCGGGGTAGCGGGCGATCACCTCCTTCGCGTCCGCTTCGAGCCGGGCGAGCACCTCGGCCGGGTAGGCGGGGGCGGGGAGCTGCGGCATCCCCAGGCTGACTTCTTGGTTGGACGCGGTCACCGGTCGACGCCTCCCATCACGGGGTCGATGGACGCGACGGCGACGATGACGTCGGCGACCTGGCCGCCCTCGCACATCGCCGCCATGGCCTGGAGGTTGGTGAAGGACGGGTCGCGGAAGTGGACCCGGAAGGGGCGCGTGCCGCCGTCCGAGACGACGTGCACGCCGAGTTCGCCCTTGGGGGACTCCATGGCGGTGTACGCCTGCCCGGCCGGGACCCGGAAGCCCTCGGTCACCAGCTTGAAGTGGTGGATCAGGGCCTCCATGGAGGTGCCCATGATCTTCTTGATGTGGTCGAGCGAGTTGCCGAGTCCGTCGGGCCCCAGCGCGAGCTGTGCGGGCCAGGCGATCTTCTTGTCACCGACCATGACCGGGCCGGGCTCCAGCCGGTCCAGGCACTGCTCGATGATCCTGAGCGACTGGCGCATCTCCTCCAGGCGGATGAGGAAGCGGCCGTAGGCGTCGCAGGTGTCCGCGGTGGGCACGTCGAACTCGTAGTCCTCGTAACCGCAGTACGGATCGGTCTTGCGCAGGTCGTGCGGGAGTCCGGCCGACCTGAGGACCGGGCCGGTGGCTCCGAGCGCCATGCAGCCGGTCAGGTCGAGGTATCCGACGTCCTGCATACGGGCCTTGAAGATGGGGTTGCCGGTCGCGAGCTTGTCGTACTCCGGCAGGTTCTTCTTCATGGTCTTCACGAACTCGCGGAGCCGGTCGACCGCGCCCATGGGCAGGTCCTGGGCCAGGCCGCCGGGCCGGATGAACGCGTGGTTCATCCGCAGCCCGGTGATCAGCTCGAAGATGTCGAGGACGAGCTCGCGGTCGCGGAAGCCGTAGATCATGATCGTCGTGGCGCCGAGCTCCATGCCGCCGGTGGCGACGCACACCAGATGCGAGGAGATCCGGTTGAGCTCCATCAGGAGCACCCGCAGGACGGTGGCCCGGTCGGGGATCTGGTCCTCGATGCCGAGGAGCTTCTCGACCCCGAGGCAGTACGCCGCCTCGTTGAAGAACGGGGTCAGGTAGTCCATGCGCGTGACGAAGGTGGTGCCCTGGGTCCAGTTCCGGAATTCGAGGTTCTTCTCGATGCCGGTGTGGAGGTAGCCGATGCCGCAGCGGGCCTCGGTGACGGTCTCGCCGTCGATCTCCAGGATCAGCCGCAGCACGCCGTGCGTGGACGGGTGCTGGGGACCCATGTTGACGATGATGCGTTCGTCGTCCGACTTGGCGGCGGATTCGACGACCTCGTCCCAGTCGCCGCCGGTGACTGTATATACAGTCCCCTCGGTGGTGGCCCTGGGTGTCGAGTGGGGCGTTGCGTGGGGAGTGGTCATCAGCTGTACGACCTCCGCTGGTCCGGAGCCGGGATCTGGGCGCCCTTGTACTCGACGGCGATACCGCCGAGCGGATAGTCCTTGCGCTGCGGGAAGCCCTGCCAGTCGTCCGGCATCATGATCCGGGTCAGGGCGGGGTGCCCCTCGAAGACCAGCCCGAAGAAGTCGTACGTCTCGCGCTCGTGCCAGTCGTTGGTCGGGTAGACGCCGACCAGGGAGGGGATGCGCGGATCACTGTCCGGGACGGACACCTCGAGGCGGATCAGCCGCCCGTGGGTGAGTGAGCGCAGGTGGTAGACCGCATGCAGCTCGCGGCCCTTGTCCCCCGGGTAGTGGACTCCGCTGACGCCCGTACAGAGTTCGAAGCGCAGGGCCGGATCGTCGCGCAGGGTGCGGGCGACCTGGACCAGGTGCTCGCGTGCGACGAAGAAGGTGAGTTCGTCCCGGTCGACGACCGTCTTCTCGACGGCGTTGCCGGGGAGCAGGTCCTGCTCCTCCAGGGCCCCTTCCAGCTCGTCGGCCACTTCGTCGAACCAGCCGCCGTACGGCCGGGGGGTGGCCCCCGGCAGGGTCACCGTGCGGACGAGTCCGCCGTAACCGGAGGTGTCACCGCCGCTCCTGGCGCCGAACATGCCCCTGCGTACGCCGATGACCTCACCGGACTCGTCGCGCGGGGTGGGTACCTGGCCGCTGTTCGTGTTCTGCTCGTCGCTCATCGCAGCAGCCCCTTCATCTCGATCAGGGGGAGTGCCTTGAGGGCCGCCTCCTCCGCCTCGCGGGCGGCCTCCTCCGCGTTGACCCCGAGCTTGGAGCCCTGGATCTTCTGGTGGAGCTTGAGGATGGCGTCGATCAGCATCTCGGGACGCGGCGGGCACCCCGGCAGATAGATGTCGACCGGGACAATATGATCGACACCCTGGACAATGGCGTAGTTATTGAACATTCCACCC
Source organism: Streptomyces sp. (assembly GCF_035563135.1). GTDB lineage: Bacteria > Actinomycetota > Actinomycetes > Streptomycetales > Streptomycetaceae > Streptomyces. The sequence continues at coordinate 7,392 of NZ_DATMVN010000019.1, read as the reverse complement.
GATGACGCACAGACCCCCATGGAGATGACCCACTTGGGGCTCGGCATCTGGTCGTAGACCTGCCGCAGGACGGGCGCCATCTTCTGGCTGACCCGCCCGGCGACGATCATCAGGTCCGCCTGCCGCGGTGATCCGCGGAAGACCTCCATTCCGAAACGGGCCAGGTCGTACCGCCCGGCGCCGGTCGTCATCATCTCGATGGCGCAGCAGGCGAGGCCGAAGGTGGCGGGGAAGACGGACGACTTCCGCACCCAGCCGGCGGCCTGCTCGACAGTGGTCAGCACAAAGCCGCTCGGCAGCTTCTCTTCGAGTCCCATGGTGTGCCCCTCAGCCCCTCAGTCCCATTCCAGGCCGCCCCGGCGCCACACATACGCGTAGGCGACGAAGACGGTGAGCACGAAGAGCAGCATCTCCACGAGCCCGAAGATCCCCAGGGCGTCGAAGGTGACCGCCCAGGGATAGAGGAAGACGATCTCGATGTCGAAGACGATGAACAGCATCGCCGTCAGGTAGTACTTGATGGGGAAACGGCCGCCTCCGGCTGGAGTGGGGGTGGGTTCGATGCCGCACTCGTACGCTTCGAGCTTTGCCCGGTTGTACCGCCTGGGGCCGATAAGCGTGGCCATGACCACGGAGAAGATCGCAAACCCTGCCCCGAGGGCGCCGAGCACGAGGATGGGCGCGTAGGCATTCACGCTCCTCGCTCCTTCCAGTCGTCCTTGACCGTTGGACCGCATCGGGCGACCGGCTCGCCACCTCATCAAGATCGTGCACATGTGAGGCAGTTCACAAGCCCGACTGCCCCGCATCCTATGCCTGCTCTCCTGTGATCTGCGACACGGGGTGCACACCCGAGTTTGTGATCTCCACCACCCGTCGAACGATCATGAAGTCGGATGAGCGGTGATCTACGCACGCGAAGCGGCCGAGCAGTTACGAGACGTGACATTTGACGGCGTTACCGCTGGTCAAAGCCATGGGGCACTATCAATGGTAGGCACCTACATGCAAATTGGCGATGGACGCCGAGAAGGTGATAAAGGAATCGGTCCGAATCCACGCCCACCCGGAAGAGGGGCCGCCAGGACCGAGGTGGACGGTGGCCATGCGCATTCGTTCACTAACTCTCCGCTTCCATGGGCGGGATGGAGGAGGAGGGTGCTCACGCACCCGTCGCCGGCCGGCCGGGGAGGAGAGCGCGGAGCGAGCGGCACCCCTCGGCCGGCGCCGTGAGCGAGGACGCCTCACGGCCGGACCGGGGCCGCGGACGGGCAGGACGGATGGCCGAGCGGAGCGGACGGCCGGAAGGGGCGCCTCGGGGACCGCGGGATCACCGGGGTCCCTTGGGGGCCCACCGAAAAGGCGTGACTCAAAACGGACATGACTGACCAATAGGTCGCGAGACGACAAGATGCAGGCGGCCCCCGGACCGCACCCCGGCCACGGCTGCGCGGTTGCCTCTCGCGGAAGACTCATGCTGTGACCTGCATCACTTCATGCACGCTTCAAGAAAAGCGGGCTTGGCCAACCGTGTGAACGGATGGTAAGCGGCGGGCAATTCGGGCGTATTGAAAGAACACCGTGATCACAGCGATATGTGCGTGCGCCCGTTTTGCCCGTTAGGGCGTCAATAAGGGCCCGGAATAAGCGGATTCATGGGTTCCGAACGTAACTGTGTCGCAACACACGTTTCTTGATGGGACCCCTACAGCCCTGATAGCGGTAGTACTCATGTCCCACACCGCTCACATACCCAGCCACCGGAAGCCCCGCCAGAGTGCCTCGAAGACGGCGCTGCGGGCAGGAGTTGCCGGTGGCGTCCTCAGCACCATCGCGGTCGCGGGTGCCGCCGGTCCGGCTCAGGCCGAGCCGGTGACCCAGACCATCGAGATGCCCACCATCACGGCCGGGCTCTCCACCTCCGTCGCCGCGTCCGCGCAGGCGACCCAGGCGGTCGCTCTCGAATTCGAGACGCAGGCCCACGAGGACGCCGCAGCCGAAACCGCTGCCAAGGCCGCCAAGAAGGCCAAGGCCGAGGCGGTCCGCAAGGCAGAGGCCAAGAAGAAGGCCGAAGCAGCCGCCAAGGCCGAGGCGGAGGCCGCCGAGCGCGCCTCCCGCTCCGCCGAGCGCACCACGCTCAGCGCGTCCTCCGACTCCTCCTCCTCCAGCTCGTCCGCCTCGTCCTTCTCCGCCCCGTCGTCCTCGAACGCCACCGGGTCCGCCGCGGCCGTCATCGCGTTCGCGCAGTCCCAGATCGGTGACGCGTACGTCTCCGGTGGCACCGGCCCGAACTCGTGGGACTGCTCGGGCCTGGTCCAGGCCGCCTTCGGCTCGGTGAACATCGACCTGCCGCGCGTCTCGCAGAGCCAGTCGACCGCCGGGACCCAGGTCTCGCTCGACAACCTCCAGCCCGGCGACATCCTGTACTGGGGCGGTGCGGGCAGCGCGTACCACGTCGGGATCTACGTGGGCGGCGGCCAGTTCGTCGGTGCGCAGAACTCCAGCACCGGCGTCGTGCAGGCCTCCCTGGACTACGACCCGCCGTCGGGCGCCGTCCGCGTTCTCTGATTCACAAGCGGTCGCGCGTCGCCCCTGCCGTCCTCCGGGGGCCGCGCCCGCAGCGACGGGCCGCCACCCCCGCCCGGGGTGGCGGCCCGTCGTCATGCCCTGGCGCGGGGGCCGGCCACGCGGCCCCGGCAGGTACGCCGGGCGTCAGCTTCCTGCCCGGACCCCGGATCCGGCCGCCGTGTCCCCGGCGCCCTCCGTGCTCCCGGTGCCCTCCACGTCCCCGCCCCGGCGCTGGCCGGGCAGCCGGGGCTTCCCGTGCGCGGCCGCCTCCCGGCGCAGGAGCAGCGCCCCCGCCGCACAGGTGAGTCCGGCGAGCACGAAGCCGTACGGCGGGGTGGAGCCCGAAGGCTGCGTCTCGTAGACGAGTGCCGCCGAGAGCACGACGAGCACGTCACGGACCTTGCTGTCAGCCGCGGTGGCGGCGAGCACGGCTGTCCCCCAGAGCAGGTACCACGGCTGCACCATCGGGGAGAGCGCCACCAGGGCCACCAGCCCGAGGCCCAGCCCGTGCACCGCCTCCAGGCGTCCGGCGGCCGAACGCCACGCCAGCAGCAGGATCAGGGCGACCCCCGCCGCGAGACCCAGGTTCTGCACGGCGGCCTTGACCGGGTCCGGGTCGGTCCCGGCGAGCAGCCGCAGGAGTTCGCCGAGCCCGAGGCCCAGATCACTGGCCACCGAGAGCGCGGTGTGGATCCGGCCCGCGACGCCTTGCGTACCCACCCAGCCGAAACCGGTCCCGCCGAGCAGCGTCATCAGCACCACGACCGCCCCGGCCACCGCCCCCGGCCCCCAGAGCCCCTTCGCCGCCCGGCGCACCAGCCCTCCGGAGGCGGCCCGGCCCACCAGGACGGCGATGAACAACAGGGCCACCGCCGCCGGGGTCTTGACCATCATGGCGAGTCCGACGAGCACCGAGCCGCTGATCCACCTCCCCCGCAGCGCGAGCACGACGCCCGCCAGCATCAGGCCGATCATCAGCCCGTCGTTGTGGAGGCCGCCCGCCACGTGCATCAGCAGCAGCGGGTTCAACGCACCCAGCCACAGGGCGGCGCCCGGGCTGCGGCCGTGCGCCCGTGCGAGGTGCGGCAGCGCCCAGGCGATCAGGGCCAGTGCCGCCAGGGCGAGCAGTCGCATGGCGAGGACGGCGGGCACGATCGTGCCACCGGTCGCCCAGGCCACGCCCTTCGCCAGGAGGAGGAAGAACGGGCCGTACGGCGCCGGGGTGTCGGTCCAGTGGCCGCCGACGCTCGCGGCGGCGTCCCCGCCCGGCCCTGCGGGGTCCAGGACGGACGGCCCCACCTCGTAGACGTCATGGCCTTCGAGGACCATCGCGCCCTGGGCGATGTAGCTGTAGACGTCGGCGCTGTACAGCGGGGGCGCCACCACGAACGGCGCGGTCCACCACCCCAGGGTGACCAGGCTGTCCCGTACGCCGGCGCCCGTCCTGCCGTACAGCCACCAGGCGACGACGAGCACCGTCAGCCCGCCGTACGCCAGTGCGTAACCCGCCGCGGTCACCGCGGGCCCGTGGGGGACCCACAGTCCCCACGGGTCGTGGGCCGGCAGCGTGCCGACGGCCCAGCCCCCCAGCACGGCCGCCAGCGATCCGGCCGCGCCGAGTCTCCGGCAGCCGCCGGTCGTCCATGCCCGTGTCGCCCCCATGGCCCGAAACCTACCGCAGGGCCGTCCGCCGGGGTCCGGGGCCCGGGGACGGCCCCGGGCCCGTCGGCTCAGGCCTTCGGGGCGACCTTCGAGAGGCCGTTGATGATGCGGTCCATGGCGTCGCCGCCCGTCGGGTCGGTGAGGTTGGCGAGCATCTTCAGCGTGAACTTCATCAGGACCGGGTGGGTCAGGCCGCGCTGCGTCGCGATCTTCATGACCTTCGGGTTCCCGATCATCTTCACGAAGGCGCGGCCCAGCGTGTAGTAGCCGCCGTAGGTGTCCTTGAGGATCTTCGGGTAGCGGTGCAGGGCCAGTTCACGCTGGGCCGGGGTGGCACGGGCGTGCGCCTGGACGATGACGTCCGCGGCGATCTGGCCCGACTCCATGGCGTAGGCGATGCCTTCGCCGTTGAACGGGTTGACGAGCCCGCCCGCGTCACCGACGAGCAGCAGGCCCTTGGTGTAGTGCGGCTGGCGGTTGAAGGCCATCGGGAGCGCGGCGCCGCGGATCGGCATCGTCATGTTCTCGGGGGTGTAGCCCCAGTCCTCCGGCATGGAGGCGCACCAGGCCTTGAGCACCTCGCGCCAGTCGAGCTCCTTGAAGGCGGACGAGGAGTTCAGGATGCCGAGGCCGACGTTGGAGGTGCCGTCGCCCATGCCGAAGATCCAGCCGTAACCGGGCAGCAGACGGTCCTCGGCGCCGCGGCGGTCCCACAGCTCCAGCCAGGACTCCAGGTAGTCGTCGTCGTGGCGGGGCGAGGTGAAGTACGTACGGACCGCGACACCCATCGGGCGGTCCTCGCGGCGGTGCAGGCCCATGTGGAGGGAGAGCCGGGTCGAGTTGCCGTCGGCGGCGACGACGAGCGGGGCGTGGAAGGTGACCGGGGTCTTCTCCTCGCCGAGCTTCGCGTGGACGCCGGTGATGCGGCCGGTGCGCTCGTCCTTCACGGGCTCACCGACGTTGCAGCGCTCGTACAGCCGGGCGCCCGCCTTCTGGGCCTGGCGGGCGAGCTGCTCGTCGAAGTCGTCGCGCTTGCGGACCAGACCGTAGTCCGGGTACGAGGCGAGGTCCGGCCAGTCCAGCTGGAGGCGCACACCGCCGCCGATGATGCGCAGGCCCTTGTTGCGCAGCCAGCCGGCCTCTTCGGAGATGTCGATGCCCATGGAGACGAGCTGCTTGGTGGCGCGCGGGGTGAGGCCGTCGCCGCAGACCTTCTCCCGCGGGAAGGCCGTCTTCTCCAGGAGGAGCACGTCGAGTCCGGCCTTGGCGAGGTGGTACGCGGTCGTCGAGCCGGCTGGGCCCGCTCCGACGACGATCACGTCCGCGCTGTGCTCGGAGAGGGGCTCGGTCACGGTCGGATCTCCCGAAGACTCGAATTCGCGTGCCGCGCGGCACATGGCACGTGCAGTCTATGGGTGCCTGCTGATCAACCTCCCGAAGGGCTCCCTGATGCCGCACGCGCCTGACACGACCCCGTCCGTACACCTGCGTGTCCCCACCGACGAGGACGCCTCCGCCTGGCACCGGGTGTTCGCCGATCCGGAGGTGATGGAGTTCCACGGCGGCCGCCCGGCGGAGTACTCCGTGTACGAGGAGCTGACCGCGCGGCAGCGCCGCCACGACGCGGAGCTCGGCCACTGCCTGTGGACGGTGCTGGACGACGCGGGCGAGGTGCTCGGCTTCACCGGCGCCCAGCCGTGGCCGCACGAGTCGTTCGGACCGGTGGGCGAGATCGAGATCGGCTGGCGGCTGGGCCGGGCCGCCTGGGGGCACGGCTACGCGACGGCGGCCGCACGGACCACGCTGGAGCGGATACGGGCGCTCGGGGTGCGGGAGGTCGTCGCGATGATCAACACGCGCAACGCCCGCTCCGTGGCGGTGGCCGTACGCCTCGGCATGCGGCAGGCCGAGACGTACACCTCCCCGGTGACGGGGCAGGAGGCGTACTGCTTCCGGCTGGAGCTCTGAGCCCGGCCGGTCCCCCGTCGCGTACGCCCCCGGCGGAGTGCCACCACTCCGCCGGTGAGGCGGCGCCGGGCGGCCTCGGGCCAGCGAGCCCCGGGGCGACGGGGGTGTCTCAGCCGTTGAGGATGTTGGTGAATTCCCAGGAGTGCCCGCCGGGGTGCTCGACGTACAGCGTGCACGCCGTCTGCCGCATGGGGTCCACGGTGGGGTCCACCCTTTCGCATGGTCTGGCGGTGACGTACGTGTAGTCCTCATGGGTCCACCACACCCACACCTCCGGGTCCCCTCGCCCGAGGTTCTCAAGGAAGTCCGCGTGGTCTTCGGGGTGTTCCCGGTCCAGTTCGCAGACCAGCCGGTCGTGGAGTCCGAACCGGTCCTGCGGTGGGTCGGCCCGGACGATGCCGGCCCAGGGGGCGGGAGCTGCGGCGTTGCAGCGGTGGGCGGCTCGTGTCATGAGGGGCGGCCCTGGCGGTCGGTGAGGCTGTCGGGGTCCAGGACACTCACGCCGCGCAGTTTCCGGTAGAGGCGTTGCGCGAGGAGCCCGGGGAGGCGGGGCTGGGTGTAGCTGGAGTACACGTCTTCTTCTGAGGCGGTCCATCCTTCGCGGTCGCCCTGTACCCGGTAGAGGGTGCCGGAGACGCCGCTCACCACGGATTTGCGGGCCAGCAGCAGGACGGGTTCCGCCTCCTCCTCGCGCAGGAAGGGGCAGTACTTCAGTGACAGGGGTACGCAGGCCGGGCACAGGGGCGGCATGTCGGTGACGACGCGCTCCAGGCGCAGCGGTGGTTCGTCGGGGTGCTGCCATTCGATGAACAAGGTTCCCGCGGCTGTGGGGGCGGGTTGTGCGCATACCTGGCACCACAGGTTTTCCATGCACCGGCGCTGTCGGGTGGGGTGCATGGAGTGGTACAGGACGGTTCCGCCTTCCCCTGCGGTCATGCGGGCCCAGAGGTTTCCGTGCGCGTCGCGGTCGCCGGGGTGGGGGCGGGTGTAGGCGAGGCGGGGTTTCCCGTTGGGCGGCACTTCCACGCAGAGGTCGGATACCAGGGGAGGGAGCTCGGTGCTGCGGGCGGCAACGTAGGGGATGGGGACGCGCACGGCTGTTCTCTCTGCTTGAGGACGGAAAGGGTCAGGTGCCCCGCCCGTGCGCCACGCGGGGCAGCACACGGGCGGGACTGTTCCCTCACCGCACCGGTA
>NZ_DATMVN010000018.1:0-3042 GCF_035563135.1 Streptomyces sp. | reverse complement strand
TGCGACCCGATGACCTGGAGGTCGCTGCCGATCGCACCGATCTGGCTGGCCTGTGCGGGGAAGTTCGGCAGCAGGCACTTGAGCCGGTCCTTCACACCGAGGCTGTCCATGGCGGCTCCCCCTCCGACCAGCGCGAAGTCCTCCCTGCAGGCGTCCAGGGTCCGCTGACGGACCTCCATGAACCGGGTGTCCCTGCTGACCGCTTCGAGCTCGCGGCCGTTGATGCCGCCCGCGTCGTTGCACCAGGACGTGAACACCTTCGCCGCGTCGACGAACTCGGACTTCTTGGTGAAGCCGACGTCGGAGAACACACCGACCTGGATCTTGTCGTCCCTGACCCCCTGTACGGATGACTTCCCGGCCACGCCGGGGCCGCACACGTCCCTCAGGGTGCCGAAGTCGGACGACGTGGCCTGCGACTCCTGCGCTGTGGGGCTGTTCCGCGGCGTGGAGCCGGTGTCGTCGTCGGACCGGGTGGAGCAGCCGGCGGCCAGCAGCACCGCGAGAACGGTGACACCGCCTGTGAGCAGCCTGCGCATGGTGCCTCCTCGGGAGGCCCGGACGCCGTCGTCCGGGGGAGGTGACGGGAGAAGAGGGTCAGGTGACCGTGCCGCTCGCCTTGAGGGCGAGGATGCGGTCCCAGTCGTAGCCGAGCTCGGTGAGGATCTCCTCCGTCTGCGCGGCGAACTCCGGAGCCGGGCGGAGGGTCGTGTCCTCGACATCGAACTGGACCGGGCTGGCGACGAGTTCGAGGTCGCCGGCCCGCCCGATGTAGCCGTTGGCGCGTACCTGGGCGTCGGTGGCGGCCTGGAGCGTGTCCTGGACGGGCGCCCAGGGGCCGTCCAGCGCGGCGAACCGCTCGGACCACTCGGCGAGCGGGCGGGTGGCGATCACCTCGCGCAGGATCTTCACCGCGTCACCGGTGTGCGCCGCGATGGTCTCGGCGGTGGCGAAGCGGGGGTCGTCCGCGAGGTCGGGACGGCCCAGGCAGTGGCACACGTTGGCCCAGAACCTCGTCGGCTGGAGCATGACGAAGGAGATGTACCGGTCGTCGGCGGTGCGGTACAGCCCGGACAGCGGGTTGGTGGGTGAGCCGTGACTGCTGGGTGTGACGCCTTCCCACGCACGGTCGAGGTGCAGGGACAGGCCGATGGAGTGGCCGAGTGCCCACAGGCCGCTGCCGAGCAGGGAGACGTCGACCACGGAGGGCTCGCCCGTGCGTTCGCGGCGCAGCAGCGCGGCCGCGATGCCGCCGGCCAGGTTGGTGCCGGAGACGGTGTCGCCGTAGGCCGGTCCGGGCGGCATGATCATGCCGTCCATGCCGGGCGGGGTGATGCTTGCCGCCGTACCGGCGCGGGCCCAGAAGGCCGTCATGTCGTAACCGCCGCGGTCGGCCTCGGCTCCGCGGGGACCGAGCGCGCTGCCGCGGGCGTAGACGATCTGCGGGTTGACGGTGCGGATGTCGTCGACGTCGATGCCGAGGCGGGCACGGGAGGCGGGCAGGAAGCTGGTGAGGAAGACGTCCGCGTCCTTGGCCAGTTCGTACAGCACCTCGCGTCCCTCGGGCGTCGCCATGTCGAGACCGAGGGAGCGTTTGCCGCGGTTGGCGTGGGCGACGTTGGGGTTGGGGTCACCCTCCACCCTGAACGTGCCGGTCTGACGCAGCCCGCGTTGCGGGTCCCCGGTGACCGCGTGCTCGACCTTGATCACGTCGGCGCCCCAGTCCGCGAGGACGGCTCCGGCCGAGGGCACGAAGCCGTACATCGCGACTTCCAGGACGCGGAACCCCTCCAGCGGCTTCATGCCTGCCCCTGCGGTACCACGATGCGGGCGAAGGCCTTCTCCTCCAGGAACTCCTCGAAACCGGACCGGCCGTTCTCCCGGCCGATGCCGGACTGCTTGTAGCCGCCGAAGGGCACGTCAGGGGCGAAGTAGTTGCCGCCGTTGATGGAGAACGTGCCGGTGCGGATACGCCGGGCGATCCGGACCGCGCGGTCCTCGTCGGCGCTGTGCACGGCACCGGACAGGCCGTAGCGGGAGTTGTTGGCGATGCGGACGGCGTCGTCCTCGTCGTCGTAGGCAATGACGGCCAGGACGGGGCCGAAGACCTCCTCCTGGGCGATCTCGCTCACCGGGTCCACCTCCGCCAGGAGGGTCGGCGCGTAGAAGAAGCCGGGGTCGACGCGCTTGCCGCCGCGGACCAGGACCGCTCCCTCGTCGACGGCCCGGCGGACCATGCCGTCGACCTTGTCGCGCTGCTCCTCGCTGATGAGCGGTCCCATGTTCACCCGCGGGTCCGTGGGATCACCGACCCGGACGCGGTCCAGCCCGGCCGCGACCATCTGCACGATCTCGTCGTGCCGGGCACGTGGCACGAGGAGGCGGGAGGTGAGGGCGCAGCCCTGTCCCGAATGGGAGCAGATGGTGAAGGCGGCGAACATGGCGGCCTTGGTGATGTCGGCGTCGTCCAGGACGATCATGGCCGATTTGCCGCCGAGTTCGAGGAAGACGCGCTTCACCGATCCGGACGCGGCGGCCATGATCCGCCGACCTGTGGCGGTGGCCCCGGTGAAGGTGACCACGTCGACATCACGGTGGGTGGTGAGCACCTCGCCGACCTCGGGTGTGGTGGAGCTGAGGACGTTGACGACGCCGGCCGGGATGTCGGTGTGCTCGGCGATCAGCTCACCGAGGGCGAGGGTGGTGAGCGGGGTCTGCGGGGCGCCCTTGAGGACGACGGTGCAGCCGGCGGCGAGCGCGGGGGCGAGTTTGGCCAGGGCGAGCTGGTTGGGGAAGTTGTAGGGCAGGATCGCGGCGACGACACCGGCCGCCTCCTTCTCCACCCAGCGGTGATGGCGCTGGCCGCGGGACTCCCGCTCGCCCAGGTCCTCGGTGAATTCGTAATCCTCCAGCAGATCGGCGTAGTACTTCACCATGCCGATCGGCTCGTCGAGCTGCGGGCCGTGGGTGAGCTGGCGGGGCGCGCCGGCCTCGGCGATGGTCAGCTCGCGCAGCTCTTCGCGGTGCTCGTCGAGGGCCTGG
>NZ_DATMVN010000017.1:0-9204 GCF_035563135.1 Streptomyces sp. | reverse complement strand
CTCGGTGCTGCGGGCGGCAACGTAGGGGATGGGGACGCGCACGGCTGTTCTCTCTGCTTGAGGACGGAAAGGGTCAGGTGCCCCGCCCGTGCGCCACGCGGGGCAGCACACGGGCGGGACTGTTCCCTCACCGCACCGGTATGGGTGCGGCACCCCTGGAAGATCGGCCCGTCATGACCGGGCCGGCTCACATCTCGCGGGGCGGACCGGGGCGGGAGTCCGAACACGTCAGTTCGGGCGGAACACGTCCTGTCCCTACTCGGGGCCTGTCCGGTCGGGGGAGACCGCCCGCCCGTCCGACTCGGGGGCGTCGGACGAGCGGACGGGGCTCAACGGTCACCCAGGGACGCGCACCACGTCCCACGGGGCGGGCGGCACACCCCCTCGGGCGTGATGCGGACCCGCGCACCGAGCAGCGGCAATGAGCCCTCGGTGTCCAACGGAACAGCGGCCCGTACCGTGCTCGTTCCCTTCCGCGCTCCGGGTGAGCACGAACCCCGCCATGTCCCGCTCCACCTGCCCGGTCACGTCCCCGTCACCGCCTCCGACAAGCAATGCGCGTACGTGACTTGGCACGCTCCGGCGATCTCCAGTTCCAGGGAGTGGACACCGGCGACCGGTTCGCGGGTGGGCGGTTCGATGAGCAGGGTCATGGGTGTTCCCTCCGTGTCGTCGTGCTGATCGCTGCTTGGACCCACCCGGCCGCACATGGCGTTCCAGGCGCGGCCGGGCGGGAGCTGTGCGGGAGCCGGCGCCCCGAAGAGCCGGGCGGGTGCGGGGGTGCTCAAGGGGTGTGCGGTGAGTGCGTACCAACAGGTGTCGTCGTGTGCCAGGAACTCGTACGGGTGACCTTGGGTGAGCCGGTGCACCGCGTGCTCCTGGCACTCGGCGTCCCCGGCCCAGAACCGGAGTTCGGCGGGAGCGTCCCGCTCGGTGTGCGCGACGGGTCGCAGTGTCTGGGGCGGGGCCCATGCGGTGGACGGATCAGGGTCCAGGGCGTCGGCGAACCGGTGCGCCTGCCGTCGTAACCACCGCAGCGCCCGCCGGGGGCTCTGTACGTCGAGACCACCGAGACAGACACTCACCCCCGCGTCACCCCCGTAGACCTCGGCCCGGAAGCGCAGGTCAGATAAGGGGGCAACGGGCTTCACAGGATGCGCCCTTCGCTGCGGGCGTTCTTCCTGGCGTTTATCGCACGCAGCCGCTCCATCGGATCGGCGGGCCGGACGCGTTCGGGCTCCGCTTCCCACTCGGGCCCACCGCAGACCGGCCGCAGCGCCCAGTACGGGCCGGCCAACCCCCGGAACTCGCCCACCTGGTCACCGTTTCCGGTGTCCACGACGAGCGTGCCGGGGGCCGGAACATGGGCGGGTCCGTGCCCGTCCGGGGGAACGTTCTGCGCAGACACCACCGCTCCTCTCCGTAGTTGTTCCGCTACTCGGGCGACTCAGCGTGGTCTAGAGTCACGCTGTCTTCAACTTGGGAGTTGCGTTCGGAGAGTTAGGGACTGTGCATGGTGAACCGGAAAGCACTGAACCCCGAAGCGTCACCAGCGGCGGCTTTTGGTGAGCGCCTGCGAGCACTGCGGGACGAGCGAGGCTGGACACAGGACGAGCTAGGCGTGCGCATGGGGTACACCGGGACGCACATTTCCGCCGTCGAAGTTGGTCGACGCCCTCCAACTGGTCGCTTCGCGATCAGTGTTGACAAGGCACTCGGTACGGGTGACAGGTTTCAGCGCATGGTGCACGCCATCAAGAACACAGCGCTTCTGGAGGGGTTCCCGGAGTACGTACAGCAGGAGCTACGCGCCGCAGAGATACGGCTCTTTGAACTGGGCATCATTCCAGGCTTGCTTCAGACCCCGGAGTATGCGGCAGCAATTGCGACGGGCGCAGTGCGGCGGGGAGCGATCACAGAACAGCAGGCAGAGGAACGGCTTACTCACCTTGCTGAGCGACAAGCCGCCCTTAGCCGGACACCCCCACCACTTGTCTACGCAGTGCTGGACGAGAGTTGCATCCGGCGACAAGTCGGGGGCCCCGGGGTCATGGCAGCTCAGTTGGATCGGCTCGTTACGTTCGCCGAGCTACCTTCCACAGTCCTTCAAGTGGCTCCGTTCGACCTTGGGGAGCGGCGCTCGTTCGACTTGCCGGTGACCCTCCTCATCCTCCCGGACCGATCGCATATCGCATACTCCGAGTCTGCACAGCAGGGACATCTGGAGCGAGATATGAGGTTCGTGCAGCCCATGCTGACGGCCTACCATCAGCTACAGGCCGAAGCTGCTTCGCAAGCGGCGTCCGTAGCCACGATCGAACAGTTACGAAAGGGCACCCAGTGACGACCGAATCCCCCCGTTGGTTCACGTCCTCGTACAGCAGTAACGGCGGCCAGTGCGTCGAGGTCGCCACCAACCTCGTCGCCCCGCGCGGCATCGTCCCCGTCCGTGACTCCAAGAACCCGGCCGGCCCGGTTCTGGACTTCGCCACCAGCTCCTTCACGTCCTTCGTCGCGGGCGTCAAGGCCGGAGGGTTCGGCACCGCCTGACCAAGCGGCCGGACCCCGCCCGTTCAAAGCGGCCCCATCGCGCTCGGCACGGTGGGGCTTTGCTGTACCTCCACACGAAACGACGAAAACCCCGCCACGCCTTCCAGGCCGGTCGCATACTCCAAGTCTGCACAACAGCAGGGACAGCCGAAACGGGACATGAGGGTCGTACAGCCCATGCCTACGACCTACCATCAGCTCCACGCCGAAGCTGCTTCGCGAGCAGCATCCGTAACCACGCTCGAACAGTTACGAAAGGGCACCCCATGACCGAGTCCCCCCGTTGGTACAAGGCGTCTTTTCTTATGGCTGTCTGACGGCCGAAGTCGTCGCCCGCCGCTCAGTGTCAGTGGCAGCACCTAGCGTTGTCGATCGATTGGATCTCATCAGGAGGCGTACGCGGTGTTGACGTTGGACGAGGCGGTCGCTCAGCTTGACGACAGGTCCTCGGCGAAGCGACGTGCGGCTGCGAAACGACTGCGCAAGCTCGCTGTCACGGCCGCTGGCCCGGCGCTGTTGCTGGCTCTCCAACGCGAGGTTCTCGACCTGCGGACGTGGGAAACCCAGTACCAGATGGTCATGGCACTCGGAGCGTGCGATCACCGGCCGGCGGTCCCGTTCCTGAGTGATCTGACTCAGCGGCCCCTGGAAGCCACGATGGTGTATGTCGCCCTTGGCGACTCGATCGTGCGGCTGCGCAGCGCGGAAGAGGGAGTCTCAGTCCCGGTGCGATGGTGCCTGGACAGCGGAACGCCCATGCTTGCCGAGGGAGCCCTCCGCGCTGTCGCCATGCTGCGCGCGGTGCCGGAGCCGGAGACCGTCGACTACATCCTCGATTTTCTTGCGCCGCTGAACTCGCACGATGGACTGCGCTTCTGGGTGGCAGCGGCAGCAGCGGGATGGCCGGGTGAGCGGGTCCGCGCATTCCTGGAGAGGTGTGAGGCAGGTCCGCGGGCGGACGTAGCTGATGCGGCGGCCACGTCGCTGGAAGGCAGGTACCAGACGTATCGCCCGCTCTAGCGTGGCCCGAACGACCTGTGGCGCGTAGGTGTGCCGGACGGGGTCATCTCAGTCGGCGGAAGCTGATCAGGGTTGCGGCTATCCCGACGAGGGCGAGGAAGTGTTCGGCCTTGCGTTCGTAGCGGCGGTGGAGCCGGCGGCAGCCGCCCAGCCAGGACACGGTCCTCTCCGACCACCCACCGATGGCGGCCGAGCCGTTGTGGGGACTCGACGCCCTTGCGGGCGGTGCGGTGGCGGATGCCACGGCTGCGGAGCCACCGACGCAGGTGGTCGTAGCCGTAGCCCTTGTCGGCGTGCAGTTTCGCCAGGCGTCGACGGCGTGGGCCTCGGCGGGAGCGGATGGGCGGGATGCCGCGCACCAGCGGCTCAAGGCCAGGCTGTCGTCCATGTTCGCACCTGAGATATCCAGTGACAGCGGTAGTCCGTCGCGGTCAGTGGTGAGGTGAATCCTCGATCCCAGCTTGCCGCGATCGGTCGGATTCGGTCCCGTCAGAGGCCCCCTTGTGCAGCCCGGACGCTGACCGAGTCGATCGCGCACCGCGACCAGTCACGTTCACCCCGGGCACCAAGCTCATCGAGCACGATCCGATAGAGCCGGGCCCAGACCCGCCCCCACTCCACTGAGCGAAGCGTCGGCAGACCGTGGGCCAGGCCGGTCCGAAGACCGGCGGGAGCTGGCGCCAGGTGCAGCCCGAAGTCGCCACGAAGATGATCGCGGCCAGAGCCTCACGGTCACCGGCCCGGCGCCGGACCCCACCCGCCCAAAGCAGCCTCATCACGCTCGCAACGACGGGGCTTCGCTGTACCTCCACACGGAACGACGAAGGCCCCGCCGCGCTCCGGTCAGGAAGCGCATGGCGGGGCACATCTCAGGCAGCGAACCCGGAGGCTCGGAACGCGCGAACAGCCCACAGCGAGGGCGGGCCCATGAGCCTTGGCTACCTCGCCAAGGCCGTGCGTGTCGCTCGTAGGCCGGATGGCGCGGTCAAAACACCGCCCCATCGACCAGGGCCAGGGCGTTCCCGCTTGCCCCAGGCCGAGACGTACACCACCCCGGCGCCGAGGCAGGAGGCGTACTGCGTCCGGCCGAAGCTCCGAGACCTGCGACCGGGTTCAGTCGCGTACGCCCCGGTGGAGTGCCACCACTCCCCCGGTGAGGTTGCGCCAGGCGACCTTCGACCAGCCGGCCTTCTGCAACAGCGCCGCGAGGCCGGGCTGGTCGGGCCAGGCGCGGATCGACTCGGCGAGGTAGACGTAGGCGTCCGGGTTGGACGACACCGCCCGGGCCACCGGCGGCAGCGCACGCATCAGGTACTCGGTGTACACGGTCCGGAAGGGCGTCCACGTCGGCTGGGAGAACTCGCAGATCACCACACGGCCGCCGGACTTGGTGACCCGGTACAGCTCGCTCAGCGCGGCACCGGTGTCCTGGATGTTGCGCAGCCCGAAGGAGATCGTGACCGCGTCGAAGGTCTCGTCCTTGAAGGGGAGCTTCGTGCCGTCGCCCGCAGTGAAGGGCATCCACGGGTGGCGCTCCTTGCCGACCCGGAGCATGCCGATCGAGAAGTCGCAGGGCACCACGTAGGCACCGGCCTGCGCGAACGGCTGCGAGGAGGTGGCCGTGCCCGCTGCCAGGTCGAGGATCTTCTGGGCGGGCCGGGCGTCGACGGCGCGGGCGACCTCCCTGCGCCAGAGCCGCGCCTGTCCGAGCGACAGCACGTCGTTGGTGAGGTCGTAGTTCGCCGCCACGTCGTCGAACATCGAGGCGACTTCGTGCGGCTGCTTGTCCAGGGATGCTCGGGTCACCGTCCCATTCAAGCAGCCCGGCTCCCGGCCGCTCCCGGCGGCGTGGAGCATCTTCAGCCTTTCGGCGCCGGCAGTGCGCCCCGGGGCTCCGACCGGACGGGCCACCACCTCGAACGTCTTCCCGATTTCGGGAACATCACTGTCCTGATCGGCGTCTCACCCGGCGAGGGGAAAGGGTTTTCTGCGCCGGTGTCCACCCGGTGCCCGAGAAGCAGATCAGCGCGCGGGGCGGATGTCCGTCCCCCCGTGCGGACGCTCCGAGACCACGGGTGATCACCAGAACATGCACAGTGACGACGCGCCTCGCATACGGAACGACTCCGGTGCCCGCCGGCCGGCCAGGGGGCCCGCTCCCGGGGGCCGGCCCTCCCGCGCACAGGCCCGGAGGGGCTTAAGGGCCCGCCGAAGACGGATGCGGCGCCGACGCGCCGGGTTCACCGGTGCGGTGATCACGGTGGTGGCCGTCGCGGCGTTCCTCTACCTCGCCCCGCCGTGGCAGGACGACGACGCCACGGTCGCGGCCGGCCAGGACGCGGCTCCGGCCTCCCCGGAGGCCGTGGTTCCGCCGGTGGTGCCGGCCTCGCCGAAGGCGGCGGTGAGCCCCGGGCCCTCGGAGTCCCCGGTGAGCTCGCCGAGCGCCGAGGAGTCCGTCGATCCGGACTCCGTGCCGCAGTCCGGCCCCGGCACCTTCACCGTGGCCCGTGCGGGCGTCCCGTCCGGGGGTGGCGGCAGCCGTTACCGCGTCGAGGTGGAGGACGGCAGCGGTGTGGACCCGGACAGCGCCGCCGAGGACATCGCGGAGATACTCGCCGACCCCCGGGGCTGGAGCAAGGACGGGACCCGTACGTTCCGTCAGGTCGACGACGGATCGGCGGGGCTGGTCATCCGGATAGGGACGCCGAAGACCACCGACCGGCTCTGCGGACAGTACGGACTGAACACCAGGGGCGAGGTGAACTGCCGCGGCGGGAAGAACGTCATGGTCAACCTGGCCCGGTGGCAGCTCGGTTCGCCGACCTTCGACGGTCCGGCGACCGAGTACCGGGCCCTGATCATCAACCACGAGGTGGGCCACTGGCTCGGGCACGGCCACGAGACCTGCCCCGGACCCGGCAAGCCCGCGCCCGCCATGATGCAGCAGATCAAGGGGCTGAAGGGCTGCACGTCCAACGCCTGGCCGTACGACGCGAACGGCCGCTACCTGGGCGGGCCCTCGGTCCCGTGACCCGCCACCGGTGCGGCCGTGGCTCACCTCGGTGCGGCCGTCACCCGCCGCCGGTGCGCTCGCCCGCACCGCCGTCTCACCACCGCCGCCTCACCGCCGCCGGTGCACCAGCCGCCCGCCGAGGACCGTGGCCACGCAGGTCCGGGCGCCCGCCGCGCACAGTGCCGCTTCGTCCGGCACGTCGAAGACCGCGAGGTCCGCGCGGCCCCCGACGGCGAGCGGGCCGTGTGCGGCAGCCGCGAGATCACGCCCCCCGGCGAAGGGGTCCAGGTCCGGTCCGCCGGCCGGGCCCCCCACAGGCGGCACCACCGTGAGGCCCGCGCGGCCCACGGCGGTGCGTACGGCGGGATCGGTGAAGGCGCCCGCGACATGGGTGGTGCCGTGGCGCAGCATGCGTTGCAGTCCGCGGCGTACGCTGCCCGCCCGGCGGGGTTCGTCCATCCGCCCGGCCAGCCGCTCGAAATCGGCCCCGGTCAGCGGCTGCTCGCCGAGCTCGTCCGCCTCGCGCGGGTCCGGGTGGTAGCAGCGGGTCAGCAGCGCGACGCCGTCCCACTGGCGCAGGCCCGGGGTGAGGACGCCCGGCCACTGCCGGACCCGGGCCGCCGGGTGGGCGGCCGTCACCCCGTCGTACGGCCCGAGGGCCACGATCCGGTCGCCGTCCACCGCGACCGCGCCGTCGGCGATGCCCGCAGCGCCGACCGGAAGGACGAGTGGCGCGGCGTGAACGGTCAGCACCGGTGCCTCAGTTGGCGTCGAGGAGCTTCAGCTCCGGGTGGGCGGTGCCGCCCGCGATCGCCGTGGAGGAGATGTGCGAGACGACGCGCTCGTCGACCGGGTCGTTCGCCGGGTCGTCGTGGACGACCAGGTGTTCGTAGGTGGTGGCGCGCTGGGCGGGGACGCGGCCCGCCTTGCGGATCAGGTCGATGATCTCCAGCCGGTTCGAGCGGTGCCTGGCACCGGCCGAGGAGACGACGTTCTCCTCCAGCATGATCGAGCCGAGGTCGTCCGCGCCGTAGTGGAGGGAGAGCTGGCCGACCTCCTTGCCGGTGGTCAGCCAGGAGCCCTGGATGTGGGCGACGTTGTCGAGGAAGAGCCGGGCGATGGCGATCATCCGCAGGTACTCGAAGAGCGTGGCCTGCGTCCGCCCCTTCAGCTTGTTGTTCTCCGGCTGGTAGGTGTACGGGATGAAGGCGCGGAAGCCGCCGGTGCGGTCCTGGACGTCGCGGATCATCCGCAGGTGCTCGATGCGTTCGGCGTTGGTCTCGCCGGTGCCCATCAGCATGGTGGAGGTGGACTCGACACCGAGGCCGTGCGCGATCTCCATGATCTCCAGCCAGCGCTCGCCGGACTCCTTGAGCGGGGCGATCGCCGTACGCGGCCTGGCGGGCAGGAGTTCGGCGCCGGCGCCGGCGAAGGAGTCGAGGCCGGCGGTGTGGATCCGCTGGATGGCCTCCTTCGCGGAGACACCCGAGATGCGGGCCATGTGCTCGATCTCGGAGGCGCCCAGCGAGTGGATGACCAGCTGCGGGAACGCCTTCTTGATCGCGGAGAAGTGCTCCTCGTAGTACTCGACGCCGTAGTCCGGGTGGTGGCCGCCCTGGAACATGATCTGGGTGCCGCCCAGCTCGACGGTCTCGGCACACCGGCGCAGGATGTCGTCGAGGTCGCGGGACCAGCCCTTGCCGGTGTCCTTGGGCGGGGCGTAGAACGCGCAGAACTTGCAGGCCGTGACGCAGACGTTGGTGTAGTTGATGTTGCGCTCGATGATGTACGTCGCGATGTGCTCCGTACCGGCGTAGCGGCGGCGGCGTACGGCGTCGGCCGCGGCCCCCAGCGCGTGCAGCGGTGCCGACCTGTACAGGTCGAGCGCCTCCTCAGGAGTGATCCGCCCGCCTTCGGCGGCGCGGTCGAGGATGGGCTGAAGGTCGGCCTTCTCGGTCACCGGGCTGTCACCTTTCGGCGGTTTTTCTGCGGTTCCACGGACCGATCCAGCGTACGCCAGCCCCTTGTGGGGTCAGCCGCCGGACCGGGTGAGTGTGCCCTTCGGCGTGCCCGCCGCCTCCTCGTGGGATTCGTAGCGCAGGGTGCCCTCGGAGGTCAGGGTGAAGACCAGGTCGGCCTCGCCCCCGGTGCACAGCGCACCGGTGCGGGCGTCCGGGTCGGCGCGCTCGCGGACCTTCAGCTCGGTGGCCGTGCCGGAGACGAGCGTGCCGACGCCCTTGCAGATCACGGTGGTCCCGAGCGCGTCGAACCGGTACGACAGCCGGACCACCTCCTCCCCCTTCCCGCCCTGCACGAACACGGCGGTGAGGGTGCCGTGCGGTGCGCCGCTGCGCTCGGTCGTGGGGCCCTTCCAGGTGCCGGCGAACGCCTTGGGCAGCACGTCCACCGACGCGGACGCCGAAGCCGGCGGAGAGGTCCGCCCGGCCGCCGGGGGCTGCTGCGCGGCGTCGTTGCCGTGGTCGCCGCCGTCCTTGAACAGGTCACCCAGCATCGCGGCGCCGACGGTCGCCACCGCGAGGGCGCCCGCGACGGTCAGGGCGACGGTGCAGCTGACCCGTCGCCCCCGGCGCGTACCGGACCGCGGGCCGGTGTCCGGGGCG
>NZ_DATMVN010000016.1:0-4050 GCF_035563135.1 Streptomyces sp. | reverse complement strand
CCGGCCGTCGTGTCGCGACGCATCGACGCGGAAACCTCGGCGACCTCGTCCTGGCACGACTTCGGCCGGGCACTGCACACTCAACGCGCAGCCGACCGCCGGTTGGTGGCGCTCTCCTCCGTGCTGCTGCGCGAGTTCGGTTCGGTCGAACTGCTCGTTGACGGCGTCCCCGTGCCGACCGGCATCCGCAAGAGTCCTGAGCTGCTGGCCTACCTCATCGCTCAGGGCGGCCGGGCGCGGCGCAGGCAGGTGATGGAAGCGCTCTTCGGGAGCACGGATCGTTCCGCCCAGGCCTACCTGCGTCAGGCGCGGAGCCGGCTCAACCGGGCGCTGCCGGAGCAGGCCGCGGTCGGCACCGACGGCGACGAGATCGTCCTCTCCGACGCGCTGGCGGTCACCAGCGAGTCCGCGGAGCTCGAGCGCCGGCTCCGGACCGCCCGGAACCTTCCGGGGCAGGAACGTCTGCGTGCTCTCGTCTCCGCACTGCGGACAGCGGATGCCGGAGACTACCTCCCCTCGGTCCGGGGTGGGTGGGCGGACGAGCGCAGGAGCCGGGTGAGGGCGCTGATCACCGACGCACACGCCGAGGCGGCCCAGCTCGCACTGGCCGCCGAGCACTACCCCGAGGCGCAGGCCCACGCCGAGCGGGTCCTGCGCGAGGACCCTTACCGGGAAGGTGCCTGGCAGACGCTCCTGCAGGTGGCCGGCATGCTCGGCGACCACGACGGTGTGATCGAGGTCTTCCGCGCGTGCGAGGAGGCGTTGGGTGATCTGGGGACGATCCCGTCGGCCAGCACGCGGCTCCTGCTGGAGAAGCTGCGCCGGTGAACGTGGGCCCGGTACCCCGGGGGGGGATCAGCCGAGCGAAGCCTGGTAGAGAGCCCTGGGGTCGCGGAGTACGGTCAGCCGGCCGCGCCGCTCGACGAGTCCTTCGTCCTGGAAGCGGCAGAGCGCCCGGGACACCACCTCGCGCACCGAGCCGATCGCGTCGGCGATCTCCTGGTGGCTGACGCGCAGGACCAGCTCCTGCCCCTGCTTCACCCCGAGCATCAGGAGGTGACGGGCCACCCGGGCGCGGATCGGGCTGAAGACGTTGGTCGCGATGAGCTCCTGGTCGAGCATGGCCTGCCGGGCGATCTCCCCGGTCAGCGCCCAGGACAGTTCCGCGCGCCGCCGGGCGAGCGCCGTGACCGTCGTACGGGGAAGCAGGAGGAGCGTGCTGTTCTGCAGCGCCTCCCCGTTCAGCGCGCGCCCGCCGTAGCGCTGCGACGCCGGGCCGGTGCTGGTCTCCAGCGCCAGTCCCCGCACGCCGACCAGCTCGCCGCGGCCGGCGTACCGGACGGTCATCGACCGGCCGTCGGGTGCGTGGACGTAGAAGCGGAGCAGTCCGTCGACGACCACGCCGAATACCGCTGTCTCGGCGTGGTCGGCACCGCGGTAGAGCACGTCCCCTGCCCCGGCACGCGTCTCGACCGCCTGGGCCAGGATCGTCCTGGTCACGTCCGGCGGGAGCGACGACAGTGACGTCAGCCGCCACGCTTCGCGTGCCGCGGGTGATATCCGGGCGAGCGGATCGGGTCCGGAGGTGCGCGTAGCGGGGACAGGCAGGGAACGTGCGGGCGGAGTCAGCGTCGACTGTGCCATCGCGGGGCCATCCAATCAGTCTGTGATGACGGACACTGCGGATGTTCCTCGCGGGGTGTGAAGGAGCGCGAAATCCCGGCGCACACAGGCCCACAGCCGCCCTCAGCTGGGATGTTCCACCGACCACGCCACATGTTCGCCGATGATCCGGGCCAGGGCGGCGGGCTGTTCCAGCTGGATCATGTGCGGGGCGTCGTCGACGACGACCAGACGCCCGTGGGGGGCCCGCTCCGCGATCTCCTCGGAACGGCTGACGGCGGACGCGCGGTCCTTCCCTCCGGCCACGGCCGTCACCGGCATGCCCAGCCGCCCGAGCCGGGAAGCCGTGTCGTGGGTGGCGATCGCCCGCCACCCGGCGGCGAACGCGAAAGGGTCCAGGCCCATCAGGAGGGTGCGGGCGTAGGCCACGCCGGGGTGCGCTGGAGCGGCCGACAGCGCCTGCGGCGTGAACCAGCGGGACAAGGTGTCCTGCAGGACGTGGGACATGCCGCCGGTCTCCGCGGCGACGGCGCGCTGCTCCATCACGGCGGGAGACGCGGACGCACCGGTGCAGGCGACGAGCACCGAGGCCACCCGGTCCGGATGACGCAGTGCCGCGTTCAACGCGACCATGCCGCCCATGGAGACACCGACGAGGTGGAGCCGTCCCGGATGCATGGCGACGACCTCGTCGGCCAGGCCGGCCATCGTCAGCGCTGCCTCCGCCCGGGGACGGCCGAACCCGGGGAACCGGTGACGCCGGGCGCCGTCGGGCAGGTCGACGAAGTCCCAGGTCCGCGCGTCGTTGCCGACGGGCGGGAGAAGAACGACACTCGGGCTGTTGTTTGACTGATCGCTCACCCGCCGGAGGCTAGTGGAACCGGGGAGCCGTGCCTGTGACCCAGGTCCCGGCTCTGTTGCTGAATTGCCTGTGGGCTTTGGGGCAGGCCGGCATGCTCGTCGGTGCGGCCGTCCTGTCCGAACGGCCGCAGCGGGCTGGCGCGGTGTCATGCGGCCGGGAGAACCGCCGCCCGTTCCCGGGCAGACCGCGCGGACGGCCCGCGCGGTGCCCGACCGTCAGGCGTGCACCCCGAGCACCTCTGTCAGAGCCTGGGACAGCAGCTGGTACGCCTCCTGAGGGGAGGCCGGCGCGGTGCCGTTCCGGTAGGCGATGTAGAGGTCGGGACGGACCAGCAGGACGCTGCCGTCGGCGATCTCGCTGAGCTCGGCCCAGGTGCCGTACAGGTCCTCGTACTCCTCGCCGGGACCGATCGAGACCGGGCGCAGGACCAGTCCGCGCTCGACCGACAGAGCGGCGGCGGCCTTGCGCCAGGCCTCGCCTCCGATACCGGTGAAGACGCTGAACTCACCGCGCCCTCCCAGGTCCAGGGTGGAGCACTTCCTGCCCTTGTGCGTCACCCAGGTGTGCGGCAGCTTGGCGCCCGGCCGGGTCGTCGGCTGGGCGTACAGCTCGCGGTCGCGGGCGAACTCCTCCGGGCCCGAGCCGTCCGGCACGACGGCACCGGAGACATAGCGCTGATTGTGCTCGACGCCGTGCGCGTTGAACTCGTACGACTTGTAGGCGATCGCCTCGCGCAGGGCCCGGCGGATCTTCTCACCCTTCGGTCCCGGTTCCTTGCGGGCCGCGAGGTGCTTGTCGAGTACCGACGCCTCCGAGGTGTCGGTGAGGTCCAGGGCCTCGACTATGCGGCCGGTGTCCGCGATGGACTGGTTGGCGCGCTCCACGATCTGCCTCGCGATGGGTGCCCGCTCGGCGTCGTAACTGTCCAGGAGGGACGGCGCCGCGGTGCCGCGGATGACGTGCGCCAGCTTCCAGGCCAGGTTGTACGAGTCCTGGATCGAGGTGTTGGAACCGAGACCGTTGGTCGGCGGGTGGCGGTGGACCGCGTCGCCCGCGCAGAACACCCGGCCCTTGGCGACGGAGGTGGCGAAGTGGTGGTTGACCGTCCACGGCGAGGACGACTTGACGCGCATTTCGAAGTCGTCCGAGCCGACGAGCTGTACGGCCAGCTCGCGGACGAAATCGTCGGTCAGCTCGGGGGCGCCCTGCGCGGGGTCGTAGCCCCACATCAGCATCCACTCGTGCCACGGCTTGACCATCCGCAGCACACCCAGGCCGACGCCCTCCTTCTCGGCTCCGGGCTGGAGCATCCAGTACAGGACCGACGGCCGGTGCTCCACGAAGCGCGACAGGTCGGCCTCGAAGATGACACCCAGCGTGCCCGAGACGGGACCGGGCCCCTCGAAGGGCAGTCCCAGCTGCTCGGCGATCCTGCTGCGGGCACCGTCGGCGCCGAGCAGGTAGCGCGAGGGCACCGTGTGCTCCTGGCCGGTGAGCCGGTCGCGGACCAGGCTGGTGACCCCCTCGGCGTCCTGCTCGTGGGAGAGGTACTCGCTGTCGAAGCG
>NZ_DATMVN010000015.1:0-2100 GCF_035563135.1 Streptomyces sp. | reverse complement strand
GTTGGTCTGTCCAGCGACGGCAAGCCCGCCGAATGCCAGCCCGGCAACCACTGACCAGCACGCCTCAACCGCTCGCTGGAACGGGACCTGGGCCGCGGGCTGCTTGACACGGTCGGCGCTGAAGGTGGTGAATCCCACCGGCAACATCGCACTCGAGGCAGCAGCCGCGTTTCTGCCTGGCCTCAGCCACGCGCTGGAACTGACCTACCGGACCCGGGAGACAACGACATGACGTCGGGCCGGTCTGCAGCGGGGCAGCCACGCAGCTGGCGCCTGACCGCAGCCTGCACTCCGGCCGCGGACGCACCGACCAAAGGTCGACAACCGCGTTCAACAGCCGCCGGGCGGTGGTGCGGGGCTGTGTGCCCAACGGATGGAGAGCGAAGGTCGGCGTGACCAAGCGGGTCTGATCGAAGACATGAGAGAGCCCATCCGTCCGGTACCCCCCACCAACTCGGCGCGGGCACTCATGGCGCCCTGGCGGCGTCACCCCAAAAGGTGATGGCGGTTCGCCGGGGTTTGCCGACCGCCAACAGAGGAGATTCCGATGATCATGGGCCGTCGGTGGAAATCCCGGGCACTGGGAGCGCTACTGCTCACCGCGCTATCCGGCTGTACCAACGCCGACGAGCCAGGCGTGCGAACCGTCGCATCGTCCTTTGCAGCCGGTGATGCACAGGTCCGCTGCGGGCTGCTCGCGCCGGCCACCCGCACCTCGCTCGAGCTCGACGAGGGCAGTGCCTGCATCGAGGCCATCGGCGAGCTGCCGCTCGGCAGCGGCGATGTCGACTCCGTCGCGGTGTGGGGTGAGGACGCCTTGGTGCAGCTGAGCGACGACACGTACTTCCTCACCCGGGACGACAGCGGGTGGCTGGTCAGCGCCGCGGCCTGCGAACCCGGCGGCGACGGGCCCTACGAATGTCAGCTGGAGGCGTCGTGAGAGGCGTGCGTGGCGTCTACGTGACCTACCTGGTGCTCATCATCGCCGGGGTCGCCTACTGCACAACGCTTGGATTGCTGGGCAGATGAGCGTCCGGGAGGTCGTCCGGAACAACGGGCTGAGCCTGGCCTTCGGCGGGCTGTTCCTCGGCTCGCTGGTCGGTCAGGCCTTGTCCGGCGCCGCGGACTTCAACGAGCAGCGGGAGGCGCAGGGGCTGGTTGCGCTGTCCTTGGGTCGCTACCTGACCTCTTCGTCCTTCGCCGTCGACGTGATGGAGAACTGGCAGTCGGAGTACTTGCAGTTCTTCCTCTACGTCTTCGCCACCGTCTGGCTGGTGCAGCGCGGCTCGGCAGAGTCCAAGGAGGCGCACAAGATCGGCCCTGAGACGGACGAGGAACAGCGCGTCGGTGAGCACGCCCGGCCCGACTCCCCGGCCTGGGTGCGCGGCGGCGGCTGGCGGACGACGCTCTTCTCCCGGTCGCTGGGATTCGTGATGGGCGGGTTCTTCCTGCTCACCTGGGGCGCGATGTCGGTGGCCGGCTGGGCCGCCTACAACAGCGAGCAGCTCACCGACCACGAAGACCCGGTCAGCTGGCTGGGCTACCTCGGCCGCCCGGACTTCTGGAGCCGCACGTTCCAGAACTGGCAGTCGGAGTTCCTCGCCGTCGGTTCGATGGCGATCTTCGCGGTCTACCTGCGGCAGCGCGGCTCACCGGAGTCCAAGCCGGTCGGCGCGCCCCACGGCGACACCGGCGACACCGGCTGAGGTGAGGACCGTGAGATGTCAGCACACAAGCCACAGCAGCCGCTCCTTCAGGTGGCTCCCGCGACGCCGGCGACACCGCCGCTGCACCGACGCCGGCGGACCAGCACGGATCACCACGAACGAGTCAGGCCGCTCTCCGGAACGGAGAACGGCCTGCTCAGAGGGGTGGAGCTGAGGGGACTCGAACCCCTGACCCCCACACTGCCAGTGTGGTGCGCTACCAGCTGCGCCACAGCCCCGTTCCGACCCGGTCTGGTGCGTCCGGGCCGTCGACAACGATACAGGCCCGCAGCCCTGCTCCCGGCGGGGGGTCCGGGAACGACCCCTGCCGTGTCCTTCCCCCGCGGGCGTTGATGCGGGACCGTTGACCCATGCGCACCGTCCGCCAGCGACC
>NZ_DATMVN010000014.1:0-18165 GCF_035563135.1 Streptomyces sp. | reverse complement strand
AACCACCTCCGCCGCCGCCGGTGCCGCCCGCTCCCACGGCAGGCACGCCCGGGTACCGCCGCACGGCCGGCCCCGGGGCCCGGCCCGGGGGTGACGGATATGTACTGATGGCAAATCAGTTTTTTACCGGGGGAGGAATTTGAAGCCACAGCGGGGAGGGCCGTCTTGCCGCCCACCGAAGAGCCCTGATGTGATGGCTCATTCGGGCCGGCAGGGTGAGGGACGTCGGTGTTCATGGGGGGCAGCAGCAGCTGCTCAGGGGCCTGCTGGAGGGACGAGATTCATGGGCGAGGGCATAGGGGAGCACGGGGTCCGTTTCCGGATTCTCGGCTCGTTCGAATGCTGGGACGGGTCCGAACGCATCCGGGTCGGTGGCCCCGTGCACGAAAGAGTGCTGGTCACCCTGCTCCTGGAGCCCCGGCGCGTACTCCCCGTCTTCCGGCTCGTGGAAGCCGCCTGGGACGAGAACGCACCCGCCACCGCCGCCCACCAGGTGCGCAAGGCCGTAGCCGAGCTGCGGCAGCGCATCCCCGACGGACGGAACCTGATCGTCACCGAGGGACCGGGGTACAGGGCGCTGACCACACCCGGCCAGGTGGACCTCAGCCGGTTCACCGAGGGGCTGAAACAAGCCAGGGAAGCGACCGCCGCAGGACAGAGTGTGCACGCCGCCACCGCATTGCGTGAGGCTCTCGACCTGTGGCGGGGCCCCCTCCTGTCCGGAAGCGGCGGCTCTGTGCTCTCCGCCGCTTCCGCGGCTCTGGAGGAGCGGCGGCTGACCGCCGTCGAGCAGCTTTTCGACCTCCGGCTCGCAGCAGGTGAGAACGGTGAACTCATAGGAGAGTTAAGAGAGTTCATCGAGGCAAATCCACTCCGCGAGACTCTGCGCGGCCAGCTGATGCTCGCCCTGTTCCAGTCCGGCCGGCAGGCCGAGGCACTGGAGGAGTTCGCGAAGGTCCGCGAGTTCCTGGCCGACGAACTCGGCATCGGCCCCGGCGACGCCCTCGCCGACCTGCACCAGGCCATCCTGCGCAACAGCCCCGAGCTCGCCGCCCCGCCCCAGCCCGCCGGGCCCGCAGCCGCTCCGTTCACCCCGGAGGGCTCGCCCTCCACCCTCCCCTACGACCTGCGCGACTTCACCGGCCGTGAGGAGGAGGTGCGCCAGTTGCTCGATTTCGTGGAGGACGCGCCGGGCACCGGCCCCCTCATCGTCGCCATCGACGGCATGGGCGGCAGCGGCAAGACCTCCCTCGCCGTACGCGCGGCCCACCAGCTCGCCGACCGTTACCCGGACGCGCAACTCCACATCGATCTGCGCGGGTTCACCCCGAGCGAGCAGCCCCTCAGCGCCGGAGCCGCCGCCGAGGCCCTGCTGCGCATGCTCGGCGCGCCGGGCGAGCGCATCCCCGACGACGCGGAGGGCCGCATCGCCCTGTGGCGGCGCACCATGAGCTCTCGCCGGATGATCCTGCTGCTTGACAACGCTGCGGACGAGTCCCAGGTCCGGCCCCTTCTCGCGTCCCCCACCCAGACCCTCGTCCTGGTCACCAGCCGCGCCCTGCTCGTGGACCTCGACGCCGCGCACACCGTCTCCCTCGGTGTGATGCCCCCGCAGGACAGCGTCGCCCTCGTCGAGGGCGTCCTCGGTGGTACCCGGGCCCGCGCGGAGCCGGAGGCCGTCGCACAGCTCGCCGAGCTCTGCGGCCATCTGCCGCTCGCGCTGCGCATCGCCGCCGCCCGGCTGCGCAAGCGTCCCCGCTGGACCGTCCGCTATCTGGTCGACCGGCTCCGCGACGACGCCCACCGGCTGTCCGAGCTCAACTCGGGCGAACGCAGTGTCGAGGTGACCCTGCGGCTGTCCTACGAGGGGCTGTCGGCCGAGACCCGGGAGGCGTTCCGGCTGCTGGGCCAGCATCCCGGGGCCGAGATCGAGGCGTACGCGGCCGGCGCCCTGCTCGACAAGCGGGCGCGGGACGCGGAGGACGTGCTGGAGTACCTCCTCGACATGCATCTGCTGCAACAGCACGAGACCGGCCGCTACGCCTTCCACGACCTGGTCCGCAGCTTCGCCCAGAACCTCTCGCGCGGCAGCGGCCGCCCGGCACCCGAAAACGGTGGGAGGAGCCCGGGCGACGAGGAGGCGGCCCGCGCCGTGCACCGCCTCCTCGATTTCGCGCTGAGCGCCACCGACGCCGCTTGCGACCTCCTCTTCCCCGGGCGGTCCCGGATCCGCCGCCCCGAGCACCGGTCGACCGCCGAGCTTCCGCCGCTGAGCACCCCCGAGCAGGCCCGGAACTGGCTGGAGCGCGAACAGGACTCGCTGCTGGCCGCCGTGTCCCTCGCGTACCGCTGGGAACTGGACAGCCATGTCGGGCTGCTCGCCGCCAACGTTGTCTTCCCGCTCGATCTGCGCGGACGCCTGGAGGAATTCCGGGAGCTGTGCCGCACCGCCGTCACCGCCTCCCGCAGGCTCGGTGATCCGGCGCTGTTGCGGCTGAGCCTGTCGAACCTGGCCGTCGCCTGCTGGAAGCTGGGCCGCTTCGAGGAGGGCATCACGATGTCGGAGGAGGCGTTCGGTCTGGCCGTCAGCCTCGCCGACCGGCGCGGCGAAGCCAAGGACACCGGCGTCCTCGGCCTCCTGCTCAGCGCGTTGGGGCGGTACGACGAGGCTCTCCCCCGCCTGGAACGGTCCATCGCGATCAAACGTGAGCTCGGCGCGGAGCGCGCCGAAGCCGAATCCCTCACCAACCTGAGCAATCTGTACGCCGAGTGGGGCCGCTTCCCCGAAGCCGTGGAGGCCGCCACCCGTGCCGTCACGCTCTCCCGCAAGATCGGAGCCATCGACAAGGAGGTCGAGAGCCTCATCGATCTGGCGGTCGCCCGGCTCGGCCTGGGGTCGGTGGACGAGGCCGCCGATCTGCTGCGCCGGGCCCGCAAGCTGGCTGTGGACGTCATGTCGCCCGCCGACATGTCCCTGCTGCTCGCCCTGTCCGCCGACACCGCCGACCGGCTCGGCGAGACCGCGCAGGCCACCGAGTGGGCGGACTCCGCGCTCCAGCTGGGCGACCTCAGCGGTGCGCCGATGCGGGAAGCAGCCGTCGGCAACATCATCGGCCGGTTGCATGCCCGCAGGGGCCGGTACGCCCTCGCTCTCGAACTCCACCAGCAGGCACACCACGCGGCCTCCGGCGTGGGCTACCGGGTCGAGGAGGCACGCGCGCTGGCCGGCATGGCCCACGCTCTGGAACACCTCGGCGAACACGAAGCGGCCCAGGTACACCTGGCAACGGCGGACGGGGCTTTCGACGCGATGGGGATCCCGGCGGAACGGGCGGCCTGAACCGGCCTTCCCGCCGGGACGGCGTGCCCAGGCTGCTGCTCGTCCGTCATCGGCGTCGGCATCGGCATCGGCATCGGCATCGGCACGCGGAAGCCCGCTCCCTCGGTGGGGAGCGGGCTTCCGTTTGACGGGGGCACCGGGAGCGGGGGCGCCGATACGTGGGAGGCGGCCGCGGTCAGACCGCGAGGTTGGGGCCCTCACCGGAGGTCGGAGCAACATTCGGGCCCTCACCGGAGGTCGGAGCAACGTTCGGACCCTCACCCGAAGTCGGAGCGACATTCGGACCCTCACCCGAAGTCGGAGCAACATTCGGACCCTCACCCGAAGTCGGAGCGACGTTCGGACCCTCGCCCTCGTTCGTCACCAGGTGCGCGGTGGCCACCGAAGCGTGCACGGTGCGGTCCGTCGTGGCCGCGAGGGCGGTGCTGCTCGCCCCCAGCGTGAGAACGGCCGCCGTTACGAATCCCGCCATCGTGAACACCGTGTTCCGCATCTGATTTCCCGCCTTCTGGAGTGTTTCTGCCTGGGCTTTCCTGCTGACAGGAACGACATTCGCGGGACCCGCTCCCGGCCCGTTCCGCTTCCGCTCCCGCCCTTCCCCGCCCGACGGGAACGGAGCGGGAAACCCTCACCGCAGACACGGGAAGGCACGAGGAGGGGCACCCGGAACCGCAGGTACGCGAAGGGCCCGCCGGATCGCGCGGCGGGCCTTCGCAGGGGGAGGGAGCCTGGTCAGGCCAGGTGGTCGAGGACGGCAGACGTACGGACGGCGAGTTCGGCAGGAGTGAGGGCCGTGAGCAGGACGTGCCCGTCCCGCACCTCCCGTACACCCGCGAGCGTCGTGATGCCCTCCGGGGCATCGTGCGGACCACGCAGCGGGACGGCCGCGGCGCATCCGACCAGCACAGGCGCCTCCATCGGCTTTCCCGACAGCGCCCGCACCAGTTCTCGCTCCGGCACCAGTCCCGTGGTCAGCTCGATCAGGCGGGACGCGGGCCACGGTGCTTGCTGAGTGCGGGAGTTGATGATGCGGGGGCCGTCCGCGGTGTGCGCGATCCGGGTGAAGGCGTACCCGAATTCGTAGCCGGCGAGGTCGAGCAGCCCGGTGGCGAGGGCCCGGATCTCTGCCTCTTCCTGCCGGGTGAGCGGTGCGGGAAAGGCGTGGCGGGGGGCGTCCTCCCTCACCGCCTCGGAACCGCCGGAAGGCTGCCCCGGCCCGGACGCGGGCCCTGTGGAGCCCACGCCCGGTTCCGTGAAGCGCAGTTCGACGATGCCGGTGACCCTGTGCATGCCTTCCGCCGTCAGCGTCTCCACGCCGTACTCGATGTCGTACGGCAGCGGTCCGTCCCGTGGCCCGGTGGGCAGCGCGACCGCCGCCCACTGAGGGCCGCTACGGGTCAGCAGGCCCCGGATCTGTGACGGGTCGGCGAGCAGCCGGGCCGCGGCGGCCGGGTTCGGGGACAGCCCCAGCTGTTCGGCCGTCTCCAGTACACCGGGCAGGACGCTCGCTTCGCCGCAGGCGATCAGCATGCTCACCCGGTGGGTCCGGGCGGTCTCCGCGAGGTGCGCGCCGAGCGCGTCGTCGTCCGGGAAGCCGGCTGTGTCGGTGACGGTGAGGACGTGGAAGCCGGCCTCCGTCGCCTCCGCGACCAACCGGGGCGGCGGGGTGACCAGGAGAAGAGGACGGGGGTCGGAGCGACCCTGTCCGGTGGGCGACGTCATGGCTGTCCGCCTGTGTCCTGCGGGACGGGAGAAGGAGCGACGGCGGCATCGGCCTGGAGTGCGTCGGCGAGCGTCCCGCCCTTCCCCCAGTGGCCGGGTTCCACGTCCCGCACGATGACGGTGACGGCCTCCTCGGGACACCCCGCTACGCGGGACACGCAGGCGGTCAGTTCGCTGACGAGCTCCTGGCGTCGGGCACGGTCGTTCCCTTTCCACCAGTCGACTGAGATCACGGGCACGGGGAGCTCCTCTGCTCGAATTCGGGTGGGGCCGATGCGCGGTTCGACCGGGCACCGGCAGGCCGGCGCCCCGGAGAGCCCGGGGTCCGGCGGGACAGCCGGAGTGCGGCGGCGGTGCTTGCTCAGGCGAGTGTGGGGGCGGCCGTTCCCGTCTCTTTCCCGCGACGTTCCCTCTTCGTTCCGCCGACACCTCCGAGGACCCCACCGGACGGGAACGGGCCGGGACTCCATCGGGAAGGCGGCCCGGCACGCTCTGTTCCAGTCAAGAGGCCCGCCCCGCCACTGGAGCCACGATGAGCCTGCTCAGTCCGACGAAACCGGAGCCGATACCCGCCTCCGGCCCCGCTTCCGGCACCGCCCCCACCGGCGGTCCCGCGACGACGGGCACCCCCGACGCGACACCTGCCTCCGCCACCCCCCGTCTTCTGGCCGCCCTCCGCGAGGACCTCCAGGTCGTCGTCGCACGCGACCCGTCGGTGCGGGGTGCGAAGGAAGCGGTGCTCCACCCCGCGCTCACCGCACTGTGGGCGCACCGGATCGCCCACCGCATGCACGGCCGCGGTCTGCGGATACCGGCCCGGCTGCTCGCGCGGTGGGCGCGCCGGGTGACGGCGGTCGAGATCCATCCGGGCGCGGTGCTGGGCCGCCGGGTCTTCATCGACCACGGCGCCGGGGTGGTGATCGGAGAGACCGCCGTCGTCGGCGACGACGTGACGATGTACCACCAGGTCACCCTGGGCGCGGTCGGCTGGTGGAGCGACAACAAGCGGCCCGAGGGCGACCGCCGCCACCCCGTCGTCGGCAGCGGTGTCATCCTCGGCGCCAACTCCACCGTCCTCGGTCCGGTGACTGTCGGCGACCGCGCGGTCATCGGTGCGCAGGCCCTGGTCAACAAGGACGTCCCCGGGGGCGCCCGGGTGCTCGCGCCCACCGCCGTCATCAAGGAGCCGGGCCGCCGGCCCGAGCTGATGGAGGACGTCTTCACCGTCATCGCCTCTGCGGGTTCCTGGTGATTCCCCGCGCCGCTGCACTCCCCTCCTCCCCCGATTGCGAGAGATGAGAACCGTGACGACCATCGCACAGGCCCCCCTGGCTCCCATCGCCCCCTCCCGCCCCGCAGTGGCCTCCCGCATCGAGGACCTCGTCGGTTCGACGCCGCTGCTGGAACTGCGCCTGCGTGATCCGGCTCCCGGCGCCCGTGTGCTGGCGAAGCTGGAGTCGGCCAACCCCATGTCCTCCAGCAAGGACCGCGCCGCGCTCTACATGCTGCGCGCCGCGGAGGACCGCGGCGACCTCCGGCCCGGCGGCACCGTCATCGAGGCCACCTCCGGCAACACCGGTATCTCGCTCGCCGCCTTCGCAGCCTCCCGCGGCTATGGCTGTGTGATCGTGCTCCCGGACAACGCCACCACCGAACGCGTCAAGCTGCTGCGTGCCTTCGGAGCGGAGATCGTCCAGACACCGAGCGCGCTCGGCTACCCGGGGGCCATCGCCGAGGCGGAGCGGCTGCACGCGGCCACTCCCGGCTCCTGGTTCCCGTGCCAGCACGAGAACCAGGACAACGTCCGGGCCCATTACGAGACCACCGGCCCCGAGATCCACTCCGCCGTGGCGTCCACCGGCCGCCGCATCGCCGCCTTCGTGTGCGGGGTCGGCACCGGCGGGACCCTCACCGGGGTCGCCCGTCACCTCAAGGAGCAGGACCCGGACGTGCGGGTGATAGCCGTCGAGCCGGAGAAGTCGCCGATCCTCTCCCAGGGCTACGCGGGCCAGCACCGCATCCCGGGCCTCAACGGCGGTTTCGTCGCCGTCACCACCGACGTCACGCTGATCGACGAGGTACTCACCGTCTCCGACGAGGACGCCTTGCGGACCGCGCGCAGACTCGCCCGCGGTCAGGGTCTGTTCACCGGCGTCTCGTCCGGCGCGGCCGCGTACGCGAGTGAACTGGTGGCCCGCAGGCCGGTGTTCGCCGACGGCATCGTGGTGACGCTGCTGCCCGACACCGGTGAGCGCTACCTGAGCATGTGGGAGGCCTGAGCATGAGCCACGCCATGTTCCGGGCCTATGCCGACGCGGTGAAGGCCGAGATCGGAACAGCCACCACCACCCGGTTCATCGCCCTCGCCGAGACCACCGACGGCCGCTTCGGGCTCTTCCACCACTCGATGCTGCCGGGCGCCGGCGGAGCCGACCCGCACTACCATTCCCGCATCTCCGAATCGTTCTACGTGCTGACCGGCGAAGTACGCCTGCACGACGGCACCGGCTGGCGCACGGCGAGGGCGGGCGACTTCCTGCACGTGCCGGAGAACGCGGTGCACGGCTTCCGCAACGAGAGCGACTCGCTCGTCGAAATGCTGATCATCTTCACCCCGGCGGAACACCGCGAGGGTTACTTCGAAGGTCTCTCCGCCCTCCTCGCCGACGGCAACCGGCCCTCGCGCGAGGAGATGGTCGCCCTGATGGAGAAGTACGACCAGTACGAGGTCGACGCCCCCGACACGGACCACGACCACCCGCACTCCCACGGGCACGGCACCACGCACCCGCACCAGGCCCCGCACGTGCACCACTGACACCGACGTCCCGCTGTCGTCCCCCGAAATCCCCCGTATCCCGCCTCTCTTCCGAGGAGAACACGTCATGAACCTCACCAACTGGGGCCGCTTCGGCCTGCTGGCCGCCCTGTGGGGCTGCAGCTTCGCCTTCATCAAGATGTCGCTGGAGGCCTTCGCGCCTCTTCAGCTCGCCTCCGGCCGCCTGATCGTCGGCGCTCTCGTCGTTCTCGGCATCCTCGCCCTGAAGCGGCTCACCCTGCCCTCACGCAAGATCTGGGGACACATCGCCGTCGCCTCCGTCTTCGGCAATGTCATCCCCTTCACCCTCTTCGCCATCGGCGAGCAGCACACCACCGCGACCACTGCCGGGGTCATCCAGGGAGCGACTCCCCTCATCACGATGGGTGTCGCCGCCCTCGCGCTCTCCGAGGAGAGGCCGACGACCCGCAAGGTGGCCGGTCTGCTCGGCGGGTTCGTGGGGCTGATCGTGGTCGTCGGGCCGTGGAACACCGACGGGTTCGGCACGCTCGGCGGTCAGCTCGCCTGTGTCGGCGCCGCGGCCAGCTACGCCGTCAGCTTCGTGTACGTACGCCGCTTCATCGGCCCCCACAAGCTGCCGGCCCTCTCCGTGACCGCCGCCCAGCTCGGTGCCGCCGCCGTCATCACCGTGGTGGTCACCACCTTCATGACCGGCTGGACGCTGCACGGCGACCTCACCGCCAAGCCGCTGCTCGCGCTGCTGGTGCTGGGCGCCGCCTCCACCGGCATCGCCTTCGCGCTGCTCAACCGGCTGATCGCGGATGCCGGGCCGACGACGGCGTCCGGCGTGAACTACCTGGTGCCGGTGTTCTCCGTGGCCGTCGGTGTGCTGGCCCTCGGAGAGCCGCTGACCTGGAACGTGCCGGTGGGCGGTGTCGTCGTCATCGCCGCGCTGGCCCTGGCCGAGGGCCGCTTCTCCGTCCTGTCCAAGCGCGCGGAGGCCGCACCTCCGACCCCGGTGGCGCCCGCCCGCGTACCGCAGAAGGCCGCCTCGTAAGCAGCTGCCCGCACCAGGAGCCGCACGACGCACCACACCGAGCCGGGGCCGGCGCGGACACCCTTTCCGGGTGCCTGCGCCGGCCCCGGCTCGTTGCGCTGGACGCACCTCACCGCTTGCCCCGCGGCGGCATCGGGACATGGCAGCCGGGTGATCCGGGACGCTTCCCGGTCATGTCCCCCGCACCGGTAGCGGAGCGGGAGGGCAGCGGGATCGGCCAGGGCGAACCTGGAGTCACAGGACGAAGGGAAGCACCACGAGCCCCTCGCTCCCTCCCCCACCCCTCAAGGAGCCCACCGCATCATGCGCACATCCACCTCGGGAACCCTGACCGCGACTCCCCTCGGGGACGCCCGCATCATCGCCGCCTCCGACTTCCAGTTCGCTCCCCTGCCGGGCCGGCCCGGCGGGCGGACCGCACTCGCCACTCCGGTGAGCCCCGCCGCGGGCGCCACTCATGTCACCCTGCACGTCGTACGCATCGCGGCGGGCGAGTCCTTCAGCCCCGAGGCGAGCGTCGAGGAGGAGAACACCGCGGTGGTCTTCGACGGTCTGGGGACGGCGGCGGTCGGCTCCCGCACCCGCCGGGTGGGCCGTTCCGACGCCGTGTACGCGCCCACCGGGCAGGCCCTGGCCCTCACCGCCGGCGCGGAGGGCCTGACCGTCTACGTCTGGCGCACCCCACTGGCCGCCGGACGCCGCGCCGGCACGGCACCCGAGCCCTTCTCCAGCCTCTGGGACGAGACCACCCAGCTGCGCGGCTTCGGCGGCACCGGTCAGATCGCCCCCGACACCGACCGCGCCACCATGAACTTCGTCTTCTGGCCCGGCAACGGCAGCAGCCAGCTCTGCCTGCACTGCGGGATCCAGCAGCCCGGTCAGACCTTCAACGTCCACCTGCATCCCGACAGCGACGAGGCGTTCATCGCCTTCGAGGGCATCGGCCAGATGTACCTGCGCGACCGCTGGATCGATGTCGCCGCAGGTGACGTCCTGTACGCCGCGCCCGGTGTCCTGCACGGCGCGCGCAACCCGCACACCGGTCCCGAAGCCCGGCGCTTCGTGACCTGCGGCGGTCCCAGCCCGTACGACCCGGCGCTCTACTCCGCCGCCGGTCTCTCCTCCGACGTCAGGTGATCTGAGCCATGTGCCGCATCCACGGATCCTTCCACGCCCGTACCACCGCCCAGGAAATGCGCGACGTCGCCGTCCTCCAGCACCACGGGGGGCCCGACGCCCAGTCCTTCGCCCAGGGCTCCGGCTGGGCTCTCGGCAACAACAGGCTGTCGATCATGGACCCCGAGGGCGGCGCCCAGCCGTACCGCCTCGGTGACATCACCGTCGTCTTCAACGGCGAGCTCTACAACCACGACCGGCTGCGCACCGAACTCATCAGGCAGGGTCATCACTTCGAGGACCGCTGCGACGGCTCGATCCTGCCGGCGCTGTACCTGACGTACGGCGACCGGTTCGCCGAGCAGCTCGACGGCATGTTCTCCGTCGCCGTCATGGACCTGCGGGGCGCCCCGCGCCTGGTGGTCGCCACCGACGCGTCCGGCATGAAGCCCTTGTACTACCACTGGG
Source organism: Streptomyces sp. (assembly GCF_035563135.1). GTDB lineage: Bacteria > Actinomycetota > Actinomycetes > Streptomycetales > Streptomycetaceae > Streptomyces. The sequence continues at coordinate 7,683 of NZ_DATMVN010000014.1, read as the reverse complement.
AGGAGCGCAGCGGCCGCTTCCACTTCGCCTCGGAGCTCCCCGCCCTGCTCGGCTTCACCGACGTACGCCCCTACGAGGACGAACTGGGCCTGCACACCTACCTGTCGGCCAAGACGCCCTTCGGCCAGCGCACCATGTTCCAGGGCATCGACGTGCTGCCGCCGGCCGCCACCGCCGTCGTCACCCGGGAGGAGGGGCTGCGTCTCACCACCCGGCGGATGGGCTACGAGTCCGCACCACCGGTCCCCGAGGGGCGCAGCCTCGCGCAGGCGGGCGGTGAACTGCGCGAGCTGCTGGCGCGGGAGGTGTCCCGGCTGCTCGTCGCCGACGCCCCGGTCGCCGCCATCACCTCGGGCGGTCTCGACTCCAGCCTGGTCACGGCGCTCGCCGCCCGCGCCCTGCGGGACCGCGGCGCGTCCGACGCCCTGCACACCTTCAACATCGCCTACACGGGCAACTGGCCCGGTGACGAGCGTGTCTTCGCCGACGAGGTCTCCCGGCACACCGGCACCGTCCATCACCAGGTGGAGATCGACCCGGCCACCTTCCCCGACCTGATGGGCGATGTCGTACGGCACCTCGGGCAGCCGAACGCCGACCCGATCACCCTCAGCACCTATTCGCTGTTCCGCGCGGTCCGCGACGCCGGGTTCAAGGTCGCCCTCACGGGTGACGCGGCAGACGAACTCTTCGGCGGTTACGCCCGCATGACCCAGGCGCTCGCCGCACCCGAGGGCGCGGACTGGGCCGGCGCCTACCTCGATCATCTGGCCGCCGTGCCGCGTTCCCTCCGCGAGCACCTCTACACCGGCGACTACGCCGACCGTGTCCACTCCCTCGGCGCGTCGGCCATGCTGCCGCCCGGCCTCACCGACACGCTCGCGCACGGCGCGGGCAGCCGCCTCCAGCGGATCTGCCGCATCGAGCAGCGCTACCGGCTCCCGGCCTACCACCTGCGCCGGGTGGACCACCTGTCGATGGCCAGTTCGGTGGAGGCCAGGCTCCCGTTCTGCCAGCCCGCCGTCGTGCGGTACGCGGCGACGCTGCCCGACCGGCACCGCACCGTCCCCGGCACGGGCGTCAAACGCGCCCTGTACCGGGCCGCCGACGGACTGCTGCCGCACAGTGTCCTGAACCGTCCCAAGCAGCCGTTCACGCTGCCGATCACCGCGATGCTGGTTCCCGGCCAGCGGCTGTGGGCGATGGCCCGCGACGTCCTGTCCCCGCAGGCGCTGCGTGCCGACGGCCGGCTGCGGTACGAGGCCGTGGACGCCCTGTTCGCCGAGCAGACGGCCCGGCCGTCCGACCAGGTGTCGCTGGCCCTGTGGGCGCTGATGTCACACCAGATGTGGCGTACCGAGTTCTTCGGGTCGTCCGCCAGGGCCGCGGTGCGCGCCCCCGAGCCGGTGGGGGCCTTCGGATGAGCGTCTCACTTGCCAGGGCGCACGGCGCGCCGTGCCCCACCGCCGTCCTCGACGGCCGTGTCTTCCCCGAGTCCGAGCCCGAGCTCCTGCGCGCGCTCACCGGCCTGCGGGCCGACCTGTCCGGGCAGGGTGCGGGTGACGTGCTGAAGAACGCCATCGTCCGGCCTTCCAGGCACCCTCTCTTCGATCTCGACTACCGGTTCGTGCAGTCCCTGCCCCAGAGCCATGACAGCTTCGATCTGCGTGGCTCGTGCGGTCACTCGATCCTGGCCGCCGTCGAGGCCGCCGCCCGAACCGGCATGATCCAGCCGCTGGTGCCGGGCTGCCGCGTCCGGGTCAACGTCCTGAACAACGGCGACAACGTGGTCTGCGAGACCGAGGAGACCTCCGACGGCGGCACCCGGTTCACCGCCCACTTCCTGTGCTCACCGCCGCTGAGGCTGCCCGAGCTGCTCATGACGGGCGAGGCGGTGACCCACGTCCCCTTCGAAGGCCGGTCCGTGCCCGTCTCGCTGGTGTCGATGGGCAACCCGTACGCCTTCGTCGACGCCTCCGAACTGGGGGTACGCGGCCCCGGTGCACTCTTCGCGGACGATCCGCGGCTGTTCAGCGCCATGACCCGGCTGCGGGTCGCGGTCTGCGAGTCGCAGGGCTGGGACACCTTCGGAGCCTTCCCGAAGATCGCCGCCCTGCTGCCGCAGGAGGGCGGCGGGCTCTTCGTGCGGGCGGTGTCCGTGCCGTCCTGGCACCCGACGGTCGCCCTGACCGGTGCGATCTGCCTGGGCGCCGCGGCCGGGATCGCGGGCTCCGTCCCGTGGTCGCTCGCCGGCCGGGCGGCGCAGGACCCCGACGCGCTGCTGCCGGTGCGCACGCCCGGTGGGTGTGTGCGTGTCGCCGCCCGCTCGACGCAGGGCCCCGACGGGGTCCGCAGGCTCGACTGGGTGTCGGTCGCGGAGAAGCAGGTCGAGTACCGGGGGCTGCTGAAGCGCCCCGGGGCCTCCGCTCCGCAGCCCGGTCCCGCCGCCGGCCGCCGTACTCCCGTACTCGCCACGTCCGACCACGCATCCGAGGAGACCTCGTGGGTTCCGCTGACAGCCTGACCGCCGAGCGCCGGAGCGCGCCGCCGCAGGCCCTGCCCGATCCGTTCGCCATCGATCCGTACACGACGACCGGCTCCCGCCGTGCCGGCCGCACCGGCGCCGTGCGTCCCGCGCCCCTCGTCCCTTCGCCGGAGGTCCTGAACCGTCTGGCGGCCTGTGCCGAGGTGGCCGACCGCAGCGGGGAGCCGGACCGTCAGGCCGTCGCCGTGCTGCGCGGGAGCGGCCTGCTCGCTCTCGTCGTCCCCAAGTCGCACGGCGGTGCGGGAGCTGACGCGGTGGCGCTCAACACCTGCGTGGAGCAGGTCGCCGCGGTGAACGCCTCCGCAGCGATCATGCTCTTCCAGCACTGCGCGGTGACCAGCCGGATCGTCGAGAACGGCACTCCCGCCCAGCACCGACAGGTTCTGCCCAAGCTGGCCGGCGGCCAGTGGCTGGCCGCTTCCGCCTGGTCCGAGAGCGGGGCGGGGGCCGACAAGAAGAAGCTGTCGACGCAGGCCCGCCGCACCCCTGACGGGGGCTGGGTGCTCGACGGAGCGAAGTCCTTCACCACCAGTGCCGGGCTGGCGGACGTCTATCTCGTCCTGGCGCAGTCGCAGGAGGAGCCGTCCTCCTCGGAGTCCTCGCAGGACACCGGGTACGGGGCCGCCGGGCAGACGTTCTTCCTGATCCCCGGCGACCATCCCGGCCTGCTGCCCGACACCTCGCTCCAGCTGACCGGAATGCGCGGCTCCGCCACGGGTTTCGTGTCGGTGCGGGAGTGCCGTGTCCCCGACACCGCGCGGCTCGGCGCACCGGGTGTCGCCGCCTCCATCATCGCCCGGGTCCGCAACAGCGGTGCCACGCTCGGCGCGGTCGCCGTGGGGGTCGCCCAGGCGGCACTCGACGCCGCGCACGAACACGCCGGGCGCCGAGGGCTCTACGCCCACCAGGCGGTGCGCCACCGCCTGGTGGACCTGGCCACCCAGGTCGAGTCCGCCCGCGCGGTGGTGGAGCGCGCCGGCCGCCGCACCTCGGCGGATCCCGGGCTGACCACCCTGCACTCCAAGCTGGCCGCCTCCTCGACGGCCGAGCGGGTCGTGGCGGACGTGGCCCAGTTCCTCGGCTCGGCGGGATACGTCGAGACGCACCCGATCAACCGGTTCGGGCGCGACGCCCGTGCCGTCGCCCTGATGGGACCGACCAACGACCTCTGCAAGGAACTGGTGAGTCTGCCGTGGAACCGATGAACAACCTCCCCTCCTCCCGCATATCCGCGACCTTCCGCCACGCGCACGCCGCCGAAGCCGACCTGGTGGTGGAAGGGGGCCGCCTCGTCACCCCCGACGGGGTCCACGACGGCGCCGTCGTCGTCCGAGGCGGTCGCATCGACGCCCTCGTCGCTCCCGGTGATCCGCTTCCCGCCGGGCCACGCCTGGACGCTCGCGGCCGGTACGTCCTGCCGGGTCTGATCGACTCGCACGTGCACTTCCGCACCCCCGGCCTGGAGCACAAGGAGACCTGGGAGCACGGCAGCCGGGCCGCCCTGGCGGGCGGAGTGACCACCGTCATGGACATGCCGAACACTCGGCCGCCGTCCCTGGACGCGGCGTCCCTGCGGGCCAAGGCGGCACTGATCGCGGGCCGCTCGTACGTGGACCACCGTTTCCACCTGGGGGCCGACCCCGATCACCCGGAGGTCCTCGCAGGCATGGACCCGGCGGTGGCGACTTCCGCGAAGGCGTTCATGGCCGGGCACCACACCGCGCCCGTGGTCTTCCGCGAGGCACATCAGCTGGAGGCGGCCTTCGCCTCCGCCGCGCGCGGCGATGTGCGCCTCGTGCTGCACGCCGAGGACCAGCACGTCTTCGACCTGCTGGACTCCCGGGGCGGGGACCCCCAGTCGTACGACGCCTACGAACCGCACCGCCCGCGCTCCGGGGCGATCGTCGCCGTCGCCAAGGTCGTCCAGCTGGCCCGGACGTACGGGACCAAGGTGCACGTGCTGCATGTGTCGTCGGCGGAGGAGACCGACCTGCTGGCCGCGGCGGCGGACGAGGGGCTGCCGATCACTTTCGAGGTCACCGGCCATCACCTGTCGTTCACCGATCACGACACCGCCCGGCGCGGCCCGCGGACCCGGCTCTCCCCGGCGATCCGGGCCCCGCGCGACCAGGAACGACTCTGGCGGGCGGTGCTCAGCGGCGAGGCCACCACCATCGGAAGCGATCACGCCCCGCACACCGTCGAGGAGAAGAACCGCCCGCCGGCCGACGCGCCGCCCGGCCTGCCCGGCGTCCAGGAACTCGCCGTCTCCGTCTGGACGGGCCTGCTCGCGCGCGGGATCGAGGCCGACACGGCGGCCGCCCATCTCGCGCGGCTGATGGGCAAGGGGCCCGCCGACCTGTTCGGGCTGGCCGGCAAGGGCCGTCTGACGGTCGGCGCGGACGCCGATCTCGCACTCCTCGATCCCGTTGCGCGCTGGCAGTTGTCGGCGCGGCACGTGCAGTCGCTGTGCGGCTGGTCGGCGTACGAGGGCTGGATGTTCACGGGGCGGTTCACGACGGTGGTGACGGGCGGCATGGTGGCCTGGGACCTGGCCCGGGGAACGGTGGGTGAGCCGCGCGGCCGCTGGCTGCCGGGACCGGCCGGTCCCGGGACGGCTTCGCCGGCGGTGCCGGACCGCGAGCTGGAAGGAGCGGCCCGATGAGCGCCACGAGCCTGCTGGCCGAGTCCGCGGCACGGAGCACGGTCACGGCCTCCGCCCTGGTCCCCGAGGCACCCGGGACAGTCATGGCCCGCGACATCCCGGCCGACGAGTTCCGTGCCGCGATGGCCTCCCTCGCCGCCCCCGTCACGGTCGTGACGTGCTACGACGACATGGGCAGCCCCCGGGGCCTGACGGCCAGCGCGGTGTCCTCGCTGTCGCTCGACCCCCCGCTGCTCCTGGTCTGCCTGGACCGTGGCTCGCGCACCCACGACGTACTGACCGGAGCCGCGGCCTTCACCGTCCATCTGCTCGGCCCCGAGAACGAGGCCCTGGCACGGAAGTTCGCGGGCCCCACCGCACAGCGCTTCGAGGACGTCGCGCTGGCCGACGGGCCGACCTCACGCCATGCACCGCAACTGTCGGACGCCGCACTGCGGTTGACCTGCGCGCGGCACGATGTGATCGAGGCGGGGGACCACACGATCCTGGTGGGCCGGGTGGCCGTCGCCGACTGCCTGGGCCGCCCGGCGGGCGGTCTGGTCTGGCACCACAGGGGCTTCGCACACGCGAGGCCGGTGGAGACGCGCTGACCGGGCGAAGGGAGGGGGAGGCGCGCCCGAGGAGACGCCACCAGGCGTGGCCACGGACGCGCACGAAGCGCAGAATGAGCGACGGCCCGGCCGGGAACCCCCGGCCGGGCCGTCGCGTCGTGATCCGCCCCGATCCCTCCGGCCGCGCATCCGCGCCACGCATCTGTGCCAATCTCCTTCTTCCGTCCATCACTTGAGGGCGGCAGCAGCATTGACGCCTCCTGACGGCGCCCTTATGGTTCCGTCGGCATAACGAACGACGTGCGAAATATCGAACGGCCACACCCTGAACGAGTGTCCATGAGCAAGCATGCGCTCTCCCGTCACAGAAAGGGCCGCACGATGTCCTCCTCCGTCAGCCGACGGCACCTGCTTCGGATCGCCGGGGCCTCGGCCGCCGCCTCCGCCGCCGGGCCCCTCATCGACAGCTCCCCCGCCCGGGCCGCCGTTCCCCCCGCTGCGGCCGGCATCGGGGTGTCGGCCTCCCCCTTCGCACTCGGCCAGGTCCGCCTGACCGCGAGCCGGTGGCTGGACAACCAGAACCGCACCCGCAACTATCTCCGGTTCGTCGACACCGACAGACTGCTGTACAACTTCCGCGCCAACCACCGGCTGCCCACCGGCGGCGCGGCTGCCACCGGCGGCTGGGAGGCGCCCACGTTCCCCTTCCGGAGCCATGTCCAGGGGCATTTCCTCACGGCCTGGGCGCAGCTGTACGCCGTGACCGGGGACACCGTCTGCCGGGACAAGGCCGCCCGCATGGTCGACGGACTGGCCCGGTGCCAGGCCAACAACAGCGCTGCCGGGTTCAGCGACGGGTATCTGTCGGGCTATCCCGAGTCCGACTTCACCGCCCTCGAACAGCGGACCCTGAGCAATGGCAACGTGCCGTACTACACCGTCCACAAGACCCTCGCCGGTCTGCTGGACGTGTGGCGCCACATGGGCAGCACCAAGGCCCGTGACGTGCTCCTGGCCCTGGCCGGATGGGTGGACCGGCGTACCGGCCGGCTCAGCGGCAAGCAGATGCAGGCCATGCTGGGGACGGAGTTCGGTGGCATGAACGCCGTGCTGAGCGACCTCCACCAGCAGACGGGCGACACACGGTGGCTCACCGTCGCCCGGCGCTTCGACCATGCCGCGGTGTTCGACCCGCTGGCCGCCGGCCAGGACCGGCTCGACGGACTGCACGCCAACACCCAGGTGCCGAAGTGGATCGGGGCCGCCCGGGAGTACAAGGCGACGGGGGCCACACGCTACCGGGACATCGCCGCCAACGCCTGGGACATCTGCGTCGGCACGCACACCTACGCGATCGGCGGCAACAGCCAGGCGGAGCACTTCCGCGCACCGGACGCCATCGCCTCCTTCCTGGACCAGGACACCTGCGAGAGCTGCAACACCTTCAATATGCTCACCCTCACCCGTGAACTGTTCGCGCTGGACCCGGACAGGGCCGCACTGTTCGACTTCTACGAGCAGGCGTGGCTGAACCAGATGATCGGCCAGCAGAACCCGGCCGACAGCCACGGCCACGTCACCTACTTCACCCCGCTCGCTCCGGGAAGCCGGCGCGGTGTGGGCCCGGCGTGGGGCGGCGGCACCTGGAGCACCGACTACGACTCCTTCTGGTGCTGCCAGGGAACGGGCCTGGAGATGAACACCAGGCTCATGGACTCCGTCTACTTCCACAGCGACAGCACGCTGATCGTGAACCTGTTCGTGCCCTCGGTGCTCACCTGGCCGCAGCGCGGGATCACGGTCACCCAGACCACCACGTTCCCGGTCGGCGACACCACGACCCTGCGGATCACCGGAAAAGCCGCCGGCACCTGGGCGATGCGCATCCGCATCCCGGGCTGGACCACCGGTGCCACCGTCGG
>NZ_DATMVN010000013.1:0-7074 GCF_035563135.1 Streptomyces sp. | reverse complement strand
GAGAAGCTGTCCTGGTAGTACATCGCCTCGGGACCACCGTCGCCGGTCCCTCCGTCGACGGCAGGCGCACAACGGCTGAGTGGCGGGCCTCCGGGATCCGTGGGATCGGGGCCCGCCACTCGCATGCGGCCAACCACGCGTCTACAGAGCGGCGTTGATGACCTCGGGGCCGTAGACCGCTTCCAGGCGACGGAGGGCTTTGTCCCTCTCCCTCAAGACATAGTCGGTCCGCTCGTACGGGTCCAGCTCCAGGTCAGCTCCGGCAGCCCACAGAGGGCCGACCACCGCTGCGATCTCTGCCGCAGCAGCGGCCCAGTCCGCATGGGCGTTTGCCGGAACGTCCAGGAAGAGCAGAGTCGGATGCGGCTGGTACGGGCCGTGCAGCAGCTTCCCCGTCTTCCGGGCCAGCTCGTCTGCTCGGCTGCGGAGGTCCTCGTTCGGGCACCGCCCGGTGATGAACTGTTCCCTCACCTCGATGCCGACCTCTGTCAACTCGGCCACCTGCTCAGCCGAGTACTGGAAGTCCCGGTGCATGCGGGCGCACGTGTCCTCCTCGGGGAACCGGCTGACGACTTGGCCGTCTCGCCACTCGTACCCGGCGCCGAGCACTACGAGGATCTGGTGCAGAGCTTCCGTGCGGTGCGGGTAGCCGCAAGGGTAGCGCTCGATCAGCTGACGAACGGTTTCGTTGACGCTGGCCATGGGTGGGCTCCTGAAGTCCTTGATGCAGGGCGGTGTGCGGGGAAACAGCGGCAGGTTCACCGTCGTCGCCGGTCTGTCGCGGTGACAGGTAAGCACCGCGTCGGTGCCCTCCCCAGAAGTGGCGAGTTGCCGTATGAGGTGCTGGCCGGCGGCGGGCAGCAAGACCCAAGCACCGGCTCCGTGCGGTCTTCGGATGATGCGGACAGCAGGGCTCACGATGGAGGCCGCGGTCGAGCGCCCGAAACGACCTGCCGCCCCGCACCGTGAGGGGGTCACGGTGCGGGGCGGCAGTCATCGACCGGCTGAGGGGTAGGCCGGTCGGCGGTGCCGCGCCCGCAGGGGGATGCAGGGCGCGGCTGGCCAGGAGGTCAGGTCGTGAAGATCAGCGTAGGAAACCGGCGCTCGATCAGGCGCCAGGCCCACGAGGAGACCTGGGTAGCTTGCTGGGGTTCGACGCCAGGCTCCCAGCGCAGAGCGCCGGGCAGGCCGTACATGATCAGCACAGCCCGGATGGCACCTTCGATCTGTTCCTGGGTCAGGTCGGAAGGAAGGGAGTCTGTGTGGCCGCCGTAGGCGTAGCAGAGCAGCGCGTGCACGTCGTTGGGGCCGAGTGCGAGCGGGCCGACGTCCAGCCGCAGCCGGTGGTCGGCGCCGACGGTGGCGGTCACAGCGCTGCCTGCACGTCGATGCTGGCGGGCAGAGTGACAGTGACGTCCACCCGGATGCCCTTCCACTGTGCGACCACGGTGTGCGTGCGCACGAGGCGTCCGTACATCTCCACCGGGGCACAGCTCGTGACCTCGCCGCCCAGCGCCTTCACGTACGCCTGGAAAGCCTCCACCGTCTCGTGCTCACGCTGGAGGTACCCGTACAGCGCCCGGTCGTCCTCCGGCTGCGGGATCGGAATCGACCAGTGCGGCGTCGGCAGGTCCGGGAACTCGGTGAGGAGCTGCGACAGCGCGAACGCGACGGCACGCTGGTGGCCTGCCGGGGTGGTCTCCCTGATCGTCTCGGTGTACGCGGTGGTCATCGCTGCTCCTGGGTCGTTCCGTTGCTGACGACCCAGAAGGTAGGAAGCGAAGCGGCCACAGTCCCGCTCCCGCGAATCACGGTGACTCCACAGCCCGGAGCCAAGGCTCGCCTTCTCAGTCCGGCGGCAGTTGACTGCCGGACCTGTCGCCCTTCTGGTAGTCCAGGTCGGGTGCGTAGCCCTCCGCTCGCAGGAAGGCGTCGAGGACAGCCGCAACGAGGTTGCCTACGCCGAGGCCGCCGCGTTCGACGTTGTACGCGTTGAGGCGGCGCTTCAGTTCTAGCTGCTCGGGGACGGCGTAGTTCAGTTGCTCCCGATCTACTCCCCGGCGCATCAGGAGGGCTTCGGTCTCGGGATGCGGGCTGAAACCCGTGACTGCACCTCCCTCGCGCTCTTCCTGGGCCTTCAGGGCGTCGGCCAGCTCCTGGGCTTTGCGGGCCAGGGATACTCTGCGCGGCACTTCTTTCCTTCCACGTAGGGACACCTAGGGATACGGCTATGGAAACGGCTATAATTCTAGGCGTTCGGACGGATGAAAGCCTAGTACTACCTAGCGACGAATGCCCGCCACCGGGGCAGGTGGCGGGCATTCGGCCTTCCATAAGAGCTGGTCAGAAGCGCATGACCCTCAGCCACCGGTCAAGGGCAACCGTGACGATGTCAGCAGGCGGCATCTTTTCCAGCCGGTTCAGGACTCGATACATGGCCAGCCGATGGTTCAGTTGCAGGTCCCTCGGCACCTGTGACTTGAGAGATTCGCGCGTGATGAACCGCTCGTTGAGCACCACTTCAGCCGGACGGATGTCCTCAGGGGTGCCGTGCCCCGTGTATCGGTTCCACGGCGGCAGCATGTCGTCGGCCGAAGCCTTGCCACCTCGAAGGAACCAGTCCACGGCCACGGCGACCAGGTCGGCCGGCGGGATGTGGTTTATCCGGGACACGACCTTGAGCAGCTGCAGTCGGTGAGGGATCTGCAGCTCTGCAGGCACCGATGCGTTCAGTGCCTCCCTGGTGATGAACCGCTGGTTCAGGATCTCCTCAGCTCGAGGGAACCCCTCGTTGACAGGCGGGGGAACATGCCGGTCCCACTGGCTCGTGACGGCGACAGGGGCCTGCGCCGAGCGGCGCTCGAGCGCGGCGCCGGGGACGTCCCCGCTGTCACTTCGGGTGCCATCAGCAGCCGCTTCATCGGCCGCTTGATGCCCGGTCGCAGGCTCCGCCGCAGCCGGCTGGGCTGCCTCAGCCCGAGGCGGAACAGCAGCAGCCTTCTCCTGGGCATCAGCCACACGATCGCCGTCGGAGCTCTTGGGCGCCTGCTGCGCTTCTGGAGTCCGCGCTTGCACCGGGATGTCAGCGGAACTCGGGGAGCCTCCGCCCTGAGCAGAGGTATCCCCGGCGTCCGGCTTGTCGACCGGCAGCGCCGCCCCCTCCGCCGCCGGGGCAGCAGTCGCCACTGCCGCCCCTTCGTCGCCGGGGCTGTGCTCCATCTGCTCCTGTGCGGGCGCTTCCTCCGGCCCCGAGGTCGTGACCCGCTGACGCCCGGTATCTGCGCCTTCGACGTTCGTCACCTCAGAATCAGCAGCCGGCACGCTGACCGGCTGCTCCGCCGCGGCCTGGGCGACGGAGCGTCCGCCGTTCTGCTCCGCCGGGGCAACGCCAGCATCCCCTGTACCGCTGGAGCCTTCTGCGGCAGATGCCTTCGGAAACTTCGGCGGCGGCGGAGTCCGTCGTGCCGTCTCAACGGGGGCCTCGGCCACCTTGGTGGTGCCTTGGGTTGCAGCAGCCGTCTTCTTGGTGCCCTTACGGGCTCGCAGCGCAGCCATGCCGGCCTGCGGCTGCGTCGACGATTCATCGGCCATACTTCTCCACCGCCTCCGCGACAGCCTTCATCTCCTCGACGAACGGCGCCGTCCGCTTGGACACCGGGCTCGCACAGATGGGCACCCGAAGCCGACGCTGCGGGATCCAGTAGTAGTCACCCACGGCAGGACCGATCTCAGCCTTGTTCTCCTCTGCGAGGCGCTCAAGCTCGTCGAGCAGCCAAGCGGCAGGACTCCGCCCGACCTTGTACGGGATGAGCAGGAGAGGGTAGTCCGGCAGGTTCTTCAGAAGGCCCTCCAAGGCACGGAGCTCCTCATTTCCCAGCACGGCCGGTACGACGGTCACACGAGCAGCCGCCATCGCCCCGTAGGTGGATTCACTTCCGCCCGGGTGGGTGTCGACCACCAGGCGCCGCTTCAGGTCACGCGACCACTGCAGCAACGACTCGGCCACCGCCTCGGACCGCGGCTGGTTGCGCTCGAAGTCCGTGTGGCCAGGAATGAGGTCCGGCTTCCGGCCTCGACCGGACAGGGGCTTAGGCGTCTCACCAGTCTGGAATGCCCGAATGAGAGGCGATTTGAGCCTGGCCTCTTCGAAGTAGCCCCATCCGCGGGTCACCCCGCCCCAGTCCCACTCGAAGTCGGTGAGAACGCCGTCCAGGAGCCAGGCCAGCTCCTTGGCGGTGCGGCTCTTACCCACGCCTCCCTTGAAGCCGGCCACAGTGACAACGTCCGGCTCCTGCTCCGGCGGCACGTACGCGCCGCCAGCGTCAGTCGCCTCCCCCTCCTCATCATGGCCCTCGTGCTGAGCGGGAATGGCGGTCGCGCCTTCGGCGGTCACGTCTTTCAAAGTCTCGCTGGTCATGCGTTGCCACCCCTCGTGAGGTGGCTATCGTTGGTCTTCACGACTCTTGCTCCTTGCAGACGGTTGAGGGTCGAGCACCTTGCGCCCGTTGGGGAAATGCCTCCCCGGCGGGCGCTGTGCGTTTCAGGGGCGACGAGAGCGCGCTCGCGCCTCCCCTGACGGGCTCTATCTTGCCGGACAGCGGCCCGGCATCTGGAACCGGTACAGCGCTGCTTGTGAGTTTTAGTCCACCAGCGGCGCTGAAACCAGCCTGGACAGCCCGCCCCCAAGGTAGCTGTCAGCCGCAGCCCGGCGTGGGTTGCCGCGCGAACCGATCCGACTACGGGGGGCAATAACCGGCCTGAAATGGTCACTTCCGTCCGCAAGCATCACTTAGTCGCACAAACTCCTGAATACCAGCAACCGAGCATGCGTCACGTCTGCCGACAGTCGACACGGGTGGCAAACCACCGTTGACGGTTGACAACCGGATATCTGCCAACCCGGCCGACCCCGTCACCATCCACGGTCGGCACAGCTGCCAACGTCCGGCATGAAGAATGCGCCGGCGCCCTACCCAAAGCTTCGGCGTTGCCAAGGGTCCCGAGGCACCCTTGTCGGTGTTCCTCCCTCATGGATAGGACTGCCGCGACTGGATACCCATGGGTGCCCGCATTGCATCCGGCGCCGCTGCACGGCAGGAAACCGCCTGTCAGCTCATCTGACAACACCTGCCAGTCGCCGCCGCGGCTGGCTATGCCCTTGCCATCGCTGCCAACTGCCGCCCGCCAACCGAACCGCAAGCAGCCAGACTCGGTATCCAGGCGCAACCGGGTCGGCCCAGGACAACCGTCTCCCGCGGGAGACCGTGTGGCGTTCCAGCTACTCCGGCAATCCGTCATTGGCAGCGGGTATCCAGCCCAGCCGCGAGGGCATATCCGGGCGACCTCCCTCGCAACAGCTACTCCGCCGCCGTATCCGGAGCGCACCGGATACGGGTATCCATCCCCTCATCGCGGTCTCTTCCTTGTCGGACAACTGTCTCCCGTGGGAGACAGCGAGTGTCTCCCACGCCACCTACGCAGACTGCGCGGCACCTCAGGTCCGCCGCGCCGCCGCCTCGGCCTCCGCGAGATGCCGCAACGCAACCTCGTCGGAGGCCGGCGGCACCCCTTCCAGTGCTGCCTGGGCGCGGATGTCCCTGACCACTTGGCGGAGATGGGCGGCCGTGCTCGCCTGCTCCGAAGGCGTCTCGTCGTTGCCATCGAGGTGCCAAGCGAGGTCGTCCCACCACTCATCCAGGTCCTCAACTTCAAGGAACGACGACCGCACAGACAACAGATTGAGCGCGGCCTGGCGGACCCGGGCGTGCCCAGAGGTGACGCGCCGGGTCTCCTCCGCGTCCTGGGCCGCCCGTGCCTTCGCCAGGCGGGGAGTGCGCAACTCCCACTTCGTCTGAATCGCCAGGCGCAGCCGCTGCAGTCGAAGCGCAGCACCCCCGCGGGACTCAATGCCCAGAATGACGCCCATCTCCCGGCCCTTGAGCCCGTTTCGGAAGCAGGCCTCGAGCACAGCGACCTCCTGGACGTCGACCAGCTCGCGCAGCCGCCGGATCAACCGGAGACGGTCGAGGCTGTTCTCCCGCAGGGCTACCCGAGCATCGGCGAGTTGCTGCTCTTCCTCCTTCGTCCGCTTCCTCAGAGACTCCAGGCGGCGCACCGGCCGCTCCAGGACCTCTTCCCGCTCCCGGAGATAGACCAGGACGCCGAAGATGTCCTCTGGCGCGGGGAAGAGCTCCAGGTCGCGATCGCCGGCCTGCCGGTAACGCTTCCTCACACGCTCGACGACAGGTGCTGTAGCTCGATCCCTCAGGGGTTCTGGCGTTCCTCGTGGCATGGCCAACAGCATGCCGGTTTGTCTTCACAGTAATGACACGCCTCTCCGGAAACGCCCCTGGCGGAAAAGCTGACCTTCTCCTGCGCATTCGGGCACGCGTGCGATCAGGAGGAGGTTTCTGCAGCTCAGTCAGCCATCCGGACAGCCCGGTCACCGTACCCCCACTCGCTCCGGACAGCTCCCCCCACGCGGAGCCGGACAGCCCGCCACCGAACTCCGCCGACCGCTCCCGCCATCCGCAGCCCGCCACGCTCGCAGCAGCCGCCTCTCCTCCCCCCCACACCCCCTTCCACCCCTCCGCCCCAACACGGCGCCTCCGGTCTCCCCAGGCCCACCGACGAGGCCTGCTGGCGCTGGCCCCCGGTGTTCTACGCCTCCGCCATGCCCGGAGCGCCTTGTGGCGCTCCGGGCGGGCGGTGGTGGGCCCGGCCTGAATGGCCGGGCCCACCACCGCCCTTGCCCTATCCCGCCTCCCCCTCCGGGCCTGGCGGGGCAGTCGCCGGCCCGGACCGTCAACGGCGCCCTGCGGGGCACCCCGGGCCCCGCAGGTGCGCGCACCTCGCTTCCCTTCGTGCTCCTGGTCCCCGTCCTGGTCCCGCTCGGGCCGTCACGGGCCCGTCGGCGCTCTGCTGCGCCGTTCAGGCCGCTCCGCGGCGGCACCACCCCACGGGTGCCGGCTGCGGTGTGCACCTTGCGGCCCTGGGGAGCGCCATGGGTACACGGCCGCTCCGCGGCGGCCCCAGCTGTCCCTTCCCCGGCTCAGGAACGCCAGCGCGCCCAGG
>NZ_DATMVN010000012.1:0-5754 GCF_035563135.1 Streptomyces sp. | reverse complement strand
TGGCGATGCGGGTGATCGCGAGAACGGCCATGTTGTTTCCGATCCGGAGGGCCGACGCTTCGTCTGAAGTGGGAGAGCGGGCGGAGACCGTCTCTCGGATGGTGGCCGGCGAGGGGCCGAGGACGGCGAATCTCGTGGCTGCCTCCCGGCACACGGAGTCGTCGTCGAGGACTCCGGCCGGGGCCAGGTCGCGCGGGATGTAGATACGGGCCAGGCCCTGCGGTGACCCTTGTTCGAGGCTGAGGCAGGTGTACTCCGCGAGGGGGCTGCCCGTTGGCACCTTCAGCAACGTCGTCAGGTGCACGGAGGCCGGAACCGTGGTGCTGCGAACCGTGATGCGCAACGTTGGCTCGGCCGCCGTCCAGGGGTCCAGCGTGCCCCAGCCGCCGACGTACATGATCTTGCGGCGCGGGTGACGGACGTAGTTGCCCTTGCCGTGGATCTTCTCGACGAGTCCTTCGCCCTGGAGCACGGCGAGAGCGCGTCGCAGGGTCACCGTGCTGACTCTGTACCGGGCGGCCAGGCCGGCTTCGGACGGGAGGCGTTTACCAGGCTTGATGCTGCCCGCCGTGATCTGGTGGCGTAGGTCGTCGGCGATGTCGTTATGGCGTCGGGGCACGAGTCCGGTCACCGCCTTCTCAGCAGTCGCAGGACGGAGAGCCGGGTACGGGCGTGTATGGCCAGCAGTTCGCCCGACTCGAAGACCAGTTGCTTGGCCCCTTGGGGGAGCTGGAAGAGGTCGCTCACTCGGCAGGCCTGACCGCCGAGTTGGATGATGTCGCCGCGCTGCACGGTGGCCGCAGTGACCTCGACGGTGGAGACCAACGCGCCGCCGGGGGCTGGTGTCCTCATGCCATCGCCTTCACGGGCACGGGCGGTTCGGGGGCCGAGTGGCATGGGCAGATGCACTCCTCGTAGGTCACCGGTACGTCCTCCGTCGCCGCAGGCGGGGACGGCTCGGTGCAGGAGTAGTGCGTGCCGATCCGGCAGGCGATCGAGCGGTAGGGGACGGAAGCTGTCCCTGTCGGGTGCGGTTGTCGGCGAGGAGGCATCAGCGGGCCCCCGCGAGGGCCAACCAGGCATCGGCCGACAGGTGCGGGGCGACGAGCACTGAGCGCGTCCGTGCACGCTGCTCTTCCCACGCCAGCAGGTACGGACGGGCAAGTGCGACGTCCTCTCCCCCCAGCGGGTAACGGTGGAGCGGGCCCACCGGAGTCCGCCTCAGGGCGATGGTCGAAGCGTCAGCGGGCGCGGGGCAGGTGGGAGGGGCCAGCGGCCGGAAGGGCGTTAAGGGGCGGCGGTGCCGACCGTTGGGGAAGCACCGCGCTCTGGTGCGCGAGATGGCTCGGCGGATACGGTTGAGCATGCTGTTCAGCTCCCATCGCTGATAGCCCGGTCCCCCGACGTCGCCTGTCGTGGGGACCGTTTTACGTACGACCGCCCATAAGGTGCGGCCGTTCAAGCTGGTGGCCAGGAGGCCGAATCGATCGGCCAAGGCCACCGCGTCCAGAACCTCCCGCCAGGAATCGGCGGAGAGCGTGTCCGGTACTTCTGCCTCGACCGTCGTGAACCGGGTGTGCTCCTCCACGCGCGGGCGGAGGCCGGCGGCAGACAAGCGGTCGGCGATAGCCGCCGCGGTCACTTCCGAAGCGGACACAGCGCACCCTCCGTTGCCGGTGATCACTTCCAGTGAAGCTAGTTAACTAGATTAGATCTAGTGGACTAGATTTTCCATATGTCTGAGCAACCGCCGTACCTCCGCATCGCCGACGAACTCCGGCAGCGCATCGCGGAGCACGTCTGGGAACCGGGCGACCGACTCCCATCCCGCGCCCAGATCGGCCAGGAGTGCGGCGTGGGCGAGAACGTGGTGCGCAGAGCACAGGAGTTGCTGATCTCCCAAGGCGTGCTGGAAGGCCGGGCCGGATCGGGGACCTACGTCGCCGAGCCCCGGGAGCGCGTGAGAGTCGTCCGGTCGTCGGCACGTGAGCAGCCCAGTGGATCCCCGTTCCGCCAGGACATGAAGGCCCTTCGCCGACAGAGCGACTGGGAGAGCCGGACCGACGCGAAAGTGCCGGCCCCGGCGGAGATCGCGAAGCGGCTCGGGATCGCCGAGGGCGAGCTGTGCGTTCGCACGACGTACGAGTTCCTTGCGGACGGGAAGCCGGTCCAGTTGTCGACGAGTTGGGAGCCGTACGCCATCACTGGCGGGACCCTCGTCGTTCTCCCCGAGGGAGGGCCCCACGCGGGAGCCGGGGTCGTGAACCGCATGGCCGAGATCGGAGTCACCATCAGTCATGCGGTGGAGCAGCCCGAACCCAGGCACGCGACCGCCGAGGAAGCATCGCTACTCGGCATCCAGAAAGCCGCACTCGTGACGCACATCCGGCGGACGTACTACAGCGACGAGGGCCGTCCCGCGGAGACAGCGGACATCGTGGTGCCCGCAGCGCACTGCGAGATCGTCTACGAGATCCCGATCAGCCGCTGACGAGCTGACCCCGGCAGCTCAAAAGTCGTGGCCCAGCCGTGCCCCCCGCATGCCCCTTCCGTGCCCGACAGAGCGGGAAACCAGGGGGAACAGCGGTGCCCGGCAGGGAACGGACATGGCAAAGGCCCCCGACCATACGTACTGGTCGGGGACCTTTCGCCTGCGGTGGGTGTGGGATTTGAACCCACGGTGACATCGCTGCCACGACGGTTTTCAAGACCGTTCCCTTAGGCCGCTCGGGCAACCCACCCACGCACCGCCCCTTCAGGGGCGGAGCGGGTACAGCGTACCCGGCTCGCGCGCCGCGAGGGGTGGTGGTCCGTGGCAGGCCCGTCGCTGCTCACGCCCATACCACTTTCCGGGTCCACCGGCGCGCCGTCGTAGGACGTTCGGCGTCGGGCGCGCAAGGTGATGTACACGTACGGAGTGACGACAACCTGCACACCACCACACATACGGGTGAGTGTCGGACGTGGTCACCAGGGTACGAAGTCGCTACCCACGCGCCGATGGCAGACCAGTCCGATTATCGGATCCGGGGCCGAAAGACCTGGCAGCAGCGATATGCGCGAAAGGGAGCGGTGACACGGGAGGCGTTTCCGGTCACCTTCGATCAGCAACGCGTGCGTGTCTGAATCGACCTAAACGTCCTGTTTGTCAGAATGTTGCCCACTGCCCCAGTTGAAACTAGGAAGTTCCCTTTACCGAGGAGCATGTCATGCAGGTGTGCGAGTGGCTCCCAGATCAGCCCACCCATATCGGCCGGCACGACTGGCCGGACGAGGGGGACAACGGGACGCACATGCGACTGCGGGCCGGCTCCATCGTGGTACTCGACCGGCAGGCGTGGCGGATCCTGGAGATCAACAGCTATCCGAGCGACCGGTGGCCGGACTCCTACGAGAAGGCGTGGCGCGACCACGTGGAACTGTGGTGGCACGCCAACGAACTGCGGCGGACCAACAACCAGGCGGTCAAACCGGCCCCGGAGCGGACCGAGTTCTACAAGCGCCCGGTGGTGCTGGTGCTGCGTAACGAGAACCTGCCCCGCTCCGCGTCGAAGCACTGGTGTGCGCCCGCCAGCCACGACTGGCGGGTCCTCCCCGAGCACTACGCCGTCTGCCGCGCCTGCGGTGAGCTACCGCCCTGCCGCCACGGGGAGTACCGCTGGGAGGGCGGGCCCCGTTCGCCGGAGCAGAACGGCGGCATCCCGCTCATGGTGCCGGAGAACTGCTGCATGGGGTGCGCCGAGCCGATCAAACCGCGGGTGCGGACCGTGCGCTTCCCGGGCCCCAACCTCTGGTACCCGGACCTGGGGAAGGACACGGCCGTCTTCCACGCCCGCACCTCCTGTGCCGACCAGGTCGACTGCTACCGCATGCAGTGGCAGACCGATTACCACGCGCGACACCCCGGCCCCTCCGTACCCTCCGTGCCCTCCGCCACTCCTGCGTTCCCGGGTTTCGACCACTTCGTGCTCCCCCGGACGCGGCAGGCGCGGGACGCGTCCCCCCACACCGAGCAGGCCTCCCGTCCCGCGCAGTCCGTGCCGGCCGCGTCGGCGTGGCCGGATGAGGAGTGCACCTCCACGACGGGCGACTTCGGCGCCGTCCACACCTGGTCCGAGGGACATCGGGAGGCACCGGCGTCCGGCGCACCGGCACCCGGCGCACCGGCACCGGCACCGGCACCGGCCGTACCCGAGCCGTCGTACCAGCCGGCATCCGCAGCCTCCGGCGTGCCCGGGGCGGAGCCGGTGGTGCCGAGGCTCCCGCCGGCGGCCGAGGCTCCCGCGCCGGCCACCCCTTCCGCCGAGGGCGTCGAGCCTGCTCTCCGGACCGCCCAGGAACTGGGCCTGGCCCTGGCGGAACGTCCGGCCTTCCACAACGCGGAACAGGCGGCCCGGGTGATCGAGGAACTCACCGCCGCGGTCCGGAACATCGCGCTCTGCCTGAACAACCCGGCCGCCCGCGAGCGCTCCTGACCCGGGCCGGCCGGGCACGGGCCCCCGCCACGACGGTTTTCAGGACCGTGCCCTCAGACCGCTCGGGCAGCCCGCCCCGCGCCGTCGCCGGGCCCCGCGCCCGGGGCCGGCCCGATGCGTGGGACGGCCCAGCCGGTCAGCTGTCGCCCTTGCGCTCGCCCAGGGTGAGTTCGACCGTGGACGTCTTGCCGTCGCGCGTGTAGGTGAGCGTGACCCTGTCACCCGGCTTGTGGGTCCAGATCTCGCCGATCAGCGTCGGGCCGCTCTCGACCACCGTGTCGTCCAACTTGGTGATCACGTCACCGGCCTTCAGCCCGGCCTTGGCAGCGGGGCCGTCCGGAGTGACGGCCGGGGTGCCGCCCGCGCCCTCGTCCGAGATGACGGCGCCGCCGGTCTTCTCCTCCATCGTCACCGTCGCGCCGATCACCGGGTAGACGGGCTGGCCCGTCCTGATCAGCTGCTCGGCGACGTTCTTCGCCTGGTTGACCGGGATGGCGAAGCCGAGGCCGATGGAACCGGCCTGGGACTGCCCGACACCGCCGCCGCTGGTGGACTGGATGGCGGAGTTGATGCCGATGACCGCACCGCCCGCGTCCAGGAGCGGTCCGCCCGAGTTGCCCGGGTTGATCGACGCGTCGGTCTGCAGGGCGCTCATGTACGAGTTCTTGTTGCTGGAACCGTCACCGGAGGCGACCGGGCGGTCCTTCGCGCTGATGATGCCCGTGGTGACCGTGTTGGAGAGACCGAACGGCGCACCGATCGCGATGGTGGAATCGCCCACCGCGACCTTGTCCGAGTCGCCCAGGGGCAGCGGGGTCAGGCCCTCCGGGGGGCTCTTCAGCTTCAGCACCGCCACGTCGTAGCCCTGGGCCCGGCCGACGACCTCGGCGTCGTACTTCTTGCCGTTGGAGAACGTCGCGGTCAGCTGACCGCTGTCCGCCGCGGAGGCCACCACATGGTTGTTCGTGAGGATGTGGCCCTCCTTGTCGTACACGAAGCCGGTGCCCGTGCCGCCCTCACCGTCGCCGGACTGCGCGTCGATGGTGACCACGCTGGGCAGCGCGCCCGCCGCGACACCCGCGACCGTGCCCGCGTCACGCTTGAAGTCCTTCGGGCTGTCGGAGGCGGCGACCGTGGTGGACCCGGAGGAGGAACCGGAGGCGTTGCTGTCGGCGGCCCAGTAGCCGAGGGCTCCGCCGACGCCGCCCGCGACCAGTGCGGCCGCCGCCACGGCGGCGACCAGGCCGCTCGCACGGCGCTTGCGCGGGGACCCGGGCTC
>NZ_DATMVN010000011.1:0-2708 GCF_035563135.1 Streptomyces sp. | reverse complement strand
CCGGCGAGCGGGAGGCACTGGAGGGCGACCGCCACGACGGCCAGGGCGTCCCAGGGGCGCGTCGGCAGGCCGCCGACTTCCGTGCCGTTGTGGTGGTACACCAGCGAGACGGCGAACAGCGCCAGCGCGAGCGGGGCGTACCAGGCTGTGGAGCCTGACCGGCGCCACAGTTCCTGGATCCGCGGAAGTCCGGTCATCGGGGAAGTGTAGGGGAGGCGGTCGCCTTGCCGGCGCGGCGGCGGCGGGGCACCAGGTTGCCGCGCCGGTGGGCCAGCCACAGGAAACCGATGGTGATCAGTGCGCCGAACAGCACCGCGTACACGCTTCCTTCGGGGCCGAAGTCGCCGCCGGTGACCCACGTCGGGCCCGAGGTGACGGTGTCCAGCAGCCCCTGCGGGGTGTCGCCGCCGGAGACCTCGGAGCTGAAGATGCCGGCGGCCGCGAAGTTCCAGCCGAAGTGCAGGCCGATCGGCACCCACAGGGTGCGGGTCGCGGCGTAGGCGGCGGCGAGCATGCCACCGGCCTCGATCGCGATGGCGAGGGCGCCCCACAGACTGGCGTTCGGGTTGAACAGGTGCGCGGCGCCGAACAGCACGGCGGTCAGCGCCAGCGCGGTCCAGGTGCCGGTGCGCTCCTCGACGATCCGGAACAGGACGCCGCGGAACAGCAGTTCCTCCATCACGGCGACGGCCGCCATGAAGCCGGCCAGCCCGACCGCACCGGTCGGGGAAGCCAGACCGTTGATCTCGTAGTGGGCGTTGAGGAAGATGCTCGTGATGACGGCGCCGAACATCGCGACGCCGATCAGCAGCCCCCGGCCGATCGCGGCCCCGGCGCCCTTGCGGGCCACCTCGGTGGACGGGCGGTGCTCGGTCGTCCGCACCACCCATCCGTAGAGGAGTACGGCGAACACGGCCGCCAGGAGTCCCAGGGCGAGCTGGAGCCATGGGCTGTACTCCGCGGCGGTGACGACCTGATTGCCGATCATGGATACCACCGCGACGGCCGACAACTGCCAGACGAACCTCATGAGCGCTCCTTCCCGGGGTCCGCGACCGGGGCGCCGCGGTGCCTCGAACGCTACGGATCCGGCCTTCCCGAATCGTCACCTCGGGGTGGACACCTGCCTGTAGCTCGCGTGGGGGACAACCGCCGGTGGCAGCCCTCGGTGCCCGGGGCCGAAGACCGGACTCCGGGCTCAGGGCTCCGGCCCCGGGCTCAGGGCTCCGGGCTCCGGGCTTCGGGACCCGGCGGGATCGCGGGGGGCGGAGCGGATGGTGCACAGCGTCGGTCATGACCATTGCCGACGGTGACACACCTCGCTATGTTAATGAGGAATCACACAGCTCAGCAAGATCCTAAACGTGGTGGTAGCGCAACTGGCTTGTCAGATAGGCGCATGGCTGCCATCTGGTTGAGCAGGGAAGTGGGTAAGTTAATGAACAATCCCAACAGGCGAAGCATTCTGTCCCTCGGTGTCGCACTCGGCCTCGTGGGCGCGGCGGGCTCCACCAAGGCGTGGGCGGCGGCGGACTCGGTGGCCGGAAGCGGCACGGGCGCCGACCCGGAGTACATCTGGGACAGCGCGACGGATCCTCTGATGGCTTCGCTGCTCGAAAACGGCCAGGTGCCGGCGGTCAACGCCGCGATGGCGGGGTGGGTGAACAACAGCGACGCACTGCCCAGCGGTCTGCCGGCCGACCTCGCGGCACACCTGGGAAAGGTCAACAAGCTGCCCTCCTGGGCCGACCCCGTCAAGCTGGCCCGCGCCGCCGACTTCAACCGGCGCAAGGACACCTACCTGTTCATGCTGTACGGCCTCGGCAGCGGGATCATGAGCACCGTGATCCCGCGGGAGGCCAGGAGCGTCTACTGGTCCTTCGGCGGCGCCGACATGAAGGACCGTGCGGCCAAGACGTTCACGTTCGGCTACGACCTGTCCCAGCGGGACGCGTTCAAGCCGACAGGACAGTTCATCGTCACCGCCAACAAGACGCGACTGGTGCACGGAGCAGTACGCCACCTGCTGCCGCAGTCACCGCACTGGAAGGCGGGCGCCGACCAGGCCATCCCGATCAGCGTCGCCGACATCCTGGTCACCTTCCACAGCCTGGGCACCTACGTGCACAGGAAGATGCTCGACTGGAAGATCCCGATGTCGGCCGCGGACCAGGAGGCGTTCCTGCATTCGTGGCAAGTCGCCATCCACCTGCTCGGTGTGCCGGACGAGTTCATTCCGAAGACCTGGGCGGCTGCGGAAGCGCAGTCGGCCCAGGTGCTCACCCCGATCCTCGCCCCGACGCCCGAGGGCCTCGACCTGGCCGAGGTGCTGCTCGGTCTGACGGCGGAGATCGACCTCGGTGTGACGCGCGGTTTCCTGAACGAGTTCGTGCGCTACGCCCTCAGCGACGAGGTCGGGGACTGGCTGAAACTGCCGCGCGACTACGCGGCAGCGGCCCTGGTCCGCACCGCGTGGCCGGCCTTCATCCTGTTCCGCGAGGGCCTGTCGCCCGTCATGCCCGGCGCCTTCTACATGCTCGACCAGTTCGTGCGCGCCCTGGCCATGCTGTTCCTCAACAAGGGCACCTCCTCGACCACCACCCCGATCACGATCCCGACCGGGAACAGGCCGGCCGGCTGAACCGCCGATCCGGCCGCACAGGTGCCCGCCCCTCGCCGGCCGAGCGGAGGGCGGGCACCCGGGCGTC
>NZ_DATMVN010000010.1:0-9884 GCF_035563135.1 Streptomyces sp. | reverse complement strand
GCCATGAGTGGTCTCCGCAGCGGGAACGGCACGTTGCTGCGGTACGGGTACGGGCATCGGTTCGGGTTTCCTTCCCTCCCCCCGAGGGCGCGGCGGAGCGACGATCGACGACCCGCCGACGGGGACGATAGCGGCCTGCGGCAGGGGAACGGAATGGCGCCCGGCGATCATCCTCCGTCATATGCGCGGCCATAAGCCGCGTCCCACCACGGATCCGGCGTCATGGGCGCACACGAAACGGACAAGCCGTCATGACGAACATCACGCGTCCGCCACGCATCGCACACATGGGCCGGGGCGTCCCCCGGGCGCGGGGAGCGGCGTGCGTCACGTGCCGGCCCTCACACGACGGCGGCCGCGCTTCCGGCGCCTACCTGTCGGGCCGGACCACACCCAGGATCTGCATGGAGCCCGCGCCCGCCAGCGTGACGTCCCGGCCGGGCCGGGGGGCGTGCACGATCAAGCCGTCCCCGACGTACATCCCCACATGGCTGGCGTCGCCGTGGTAGATGACCAGGTCACCGGGGCGCATGTCCTGGACGGGGATGCGGGGCAGCTGCCGCCACTGTTCCTGCGAGGTCCGGGGGATCGGCCGTTCCGCCGCCGCCCAGGCCTGTGAGGTCAGCCCCGAGCAGTCGTACGAGCCGGGGCCCTCGGCTCCCCATACGTACGGCTTGCCGATCTGGGCGGTCGCGAAGGCCAGTGCCTGCTTGCCCGCCGGGCTCGCCTCGCGGTTGATGTCCTTGAGCGCACCGGAGGAGAGCCAGGCGGCCTGCGCCGTGGACGCGGCGTTCCGTTCCAGTTCCAGGAGGCCGGCCCGCTCCTCCTTCGCCAGCTGCGATTCCAGCTTCTCGGCCGCCGCGATCTGGGCGTTGATGCTCTTCCTGGCCTTGGCCTGCTTGACCCGGTTGGCCTCGATCTTCTCCTGGTTGAGACTCGCGTCCTTGGCGTACGTCTCCAAGTCCTCCTGGGCCTGCTTGAGTTCGGTCAGCATGCCCTTGGCGGCCTGCTGGCTCGTCCTGGCCTGGTTGATGCCGGTCAGGAAGAGGTCGGGATCGCCGCTCAGCACCAGCTGCGCACCCGGGGGGAGCCCGCCGTTGCGGTACTGCTCACGGGCCTGGGCGCCCGCCCTGTCCTTCAGTTCGGCGATTTTCGCCCGTCCGTCGGCGATCGCCTCGGCCAGCCGGGTGATCTCGCCGGACTGCTTCTCGGACTGCTCCTCGGCGAGGTTGTACGCGTCCGTGGCCGCCCCCGCCTTGCGGTAGAGGGTGTCGATCTCCTCGCGTACTTCTTCGAGGCTCTTCTTCGCGACGGCGGGAGCGGTGGCTGCCGGCCCGGGCTCGGGTACCGGGGCGGCCATGGCCTGGACCGGCGCGGTCAGCAGGGCCAGTGCGCAGACCAGGGTGATCGCGGCAGTGGCGCAGTGGCGTCGGTTCACAAGCTCCCCCTCCGGGCGAAAGGCGCTGAAAGCCGTATCGCACGCATCTGACTTACCGTCAGTAATATTCAGGTGACGACGCGATCGTGCCACGGTGTCCCGTAAAGCAACAGAGGAACACGTCACCCTCCCTGTCACACAGGGGGACGAACGGTGATCCGGCGGCGTTCCCGGATTCGGCCGGCGTCCCTGGCCGACGTGTTCCCGTCAGGCGCCGTTCACCTCTCGGCGGGCCGCAGGGCGGACCAGCGCACCGTGACCTCGCCCTGCCGCCACCGCCGCAGGCCGTCCGTCACGGGCCAGTCGGCCGAGACCGCCCGGACCGCCGCGATCCAGCGCTGCCGCGCGCCCAGGGACGCGTACGGGGATGCCGCCGCCCAGGCCCGGTCGAGGTCCCGCAGGAAGGCGTGCACCGGTTCACCCGGGACATTGCGGTGGATCAGGGCCTTCGGCAGGCGCTCGGCGAGGTCCGAGGGGCGCTCCAGCGAGGCGAGCCGGGTCGCGAAGGTGACGGTGCGCGGGCCCTCGGGGCCGAGCGCGACCCACACGTGCCGGCGGCCGATCTCGTCGCAGGTGCCCTCGACCAGCAGGCCCCCGGGTGCGAGCCGGGCGCACAGCCGCTGCCAGACCGCGGCGACCTCGCCCTCGTCGTACTGGCGCAGCACGTTCGCGGCCCGGATGAGGACCGGCCGGCCGCCCGTGGGGATCTCGAAGCCGCCGTGCACGAAGGTGAGGCCCTCGCGCTCGTAGGGCTGGGCCGCCGCGACCCGCGCGGGGTCGATCTCGACCCCGACGACGGCCGTGCGCGGCTCGGCGGTGCGCAGCCGCCCCAGCAGTTCGACGGCGGTCCAGGGCGCCGCGCCGTAGCCGAGGTCCACCGCCACGGGCGAGTCGCTGCGGCGCAGGGCGGGGCCGTGGGTGGCGGCGATCCAGCGGTCCATGCGGCGCAGACGGTTGGGGTTGGTGGTCCCGCGGGTGGCGGTGCCGATGGGGCGCTGGTGCATGAAAAGGAGCGTATGCGAACCACCGGCGGACTCACCCGGGGCGGCAGGAGCGGCGGGGCACCTCCGGCACGCCGGAGGGACCGTAATAATTTGGCAAAACGGAAATGAAAGGTTGGATTCCACTGTTCCCGCACTTCGAGGGGCGCGCCTGCCCCGTGCGTGTCATGCCCTGAGCGAGGAGGAGCGGACCCGTGAGCCAGTACGTCTCCCGGCTCGGCAGCAGCCGTGCGGCACCCCGTATCCGCTTCCCGGGCGGCTTCGCCGGGCACCGCAGGCCACGCCGTGTCGCGATGCTCTCCGTGCACACCTCTCCCCTGCACCAGCCCGGCACCGGCGACGCGGGCGGCATGAACGTCTACATCGTGGAGCTGGCCAAGCGCCTCGCCGCGATCGGCATCGAGGTCGAGATCTTCACCCGGGCCACCACGGGCGGACTGCCCCCGGTCGTCGAACTGGCACCCGGGGTCCTGGTCCGGCACGTCGACGCGGGGCCGTACGAGGGCCTCGCCAAGGAGGAGCTGCCCGCTCAGCTCTGCGCCTTCACCCACGGTGTGATGCAGGCCTGGGCAGGTCAGCGCCCCGGTCACTACGACCTGGTCCACTCCCACTACTGGCTCTCCGGACAGGTCGGCTGGCTCGCCGCCCAGCGCTGGGGCGTTCCCCTCGTCCACGCCATGCACACCATGGCGAAGGTCAAGAACGCCGCGCTCGCCGAGGGCGACACCCCCGAACCCGCCGCCCGCGTCATCGGCGAGACCCAGATCGTGCACGCCTCCGACCGGCTCATCGCCAACACCGCCGGGGAGGCCGACGAACTCATCCGCTTCTACGACGCGGACCCGGCGGCCGTCGCCGTCGTGCACCCCGGGGTCAATCTGGAGCGTTTCCGCCCCGGCGACGGCCGCGCCGCCGCGCGCGCCCGCCTCGGCCTGCCGCAGGACGCCCTGATCCCGCTCTTCGCGGGCCGTATCCAGCCGCTGAAGGCCCCGGACGTGCTGCTGCGCGCCGTCGCGGTGCTCCTGGAGCGCGACCCCTCACTGCGCTCACGCATCGTCGTACCCGTCGTCGGCGGCCCCAGCGGCAGCGGGCTCGCCAAGCCGGAGGGCCTGCAGAAGCTCGCCGCGCGCCTGGGCATCGCCGACACCGTCCAGTTCCACCCGCCGGTCGGCCAGGATCAGCTCGCCGACTGGTTCCGGGCGGCGTCCGTGCTGGTCATGCCGTCGTACAGCGAGTCGTTCGGGCTCGTCGCCATAGAGGCCCAGGCGGCCGGCACACCGGTGGTCGCGGCGGCGGTGGGCGGCCTCCCGGTCGCGGTGCGGGACGGCGTCAGCGGCTTCCTGATACCGGGCCACGAACCGGAGGCGTACGCGCAGGCGCTGGGCCGGTTCGCGGACGACGCGGAACTGGCCGGCCGGATGGGCGGGGCCGCGGCCGCGCACGCCCAGTCGTTCGGCTGGGACACGGCGGCGTCGGCCACCGCCGATGTGTACACGGCGGCGATGCACGACCACCGGCGCCGTGCCCGCGCGCATCACGGCTGAGGACCCGCGCGCACCACGGCTGAGCACCCGGGCTGAGCTCCCGGGCGCGTTGTCGTACGCTCGCAGCATGGCTGACGTATCCGACGAAGCAGCAGCGGCGCAGGTCATCGAGACGGTGCTGAACGACGCGGAGCTCGAATGGGAGAGCCCCGAGCCCGGCACCTACGTCGTGAAACTGCCCGGCACACGCAAGCTGTCCACGACCTGTTCCCTGCTCGTCGGACAGCACTCCCTCTCTCTCAACGCGTTCGTCATCCGCCACCCGGACGAGAACGACGCCGCCGTGCACCGGTGGCTCCTGGAGCACAACCTCCGCCTCTTCGGGGTGAGTTACGCCATCGACCGGCTCGGCGACATCTATCTCGTCGGCAGGCTCCCGCTCTCGGTCGTCACGCCCGAGGAACTCGACCGGTTGCTGGGCGCGGTCCTGGAGGCGGCGGACGGCGCGTTCAACCCACTGCTCGAACTGGGCTTCGCGAGCGCGATCCGCAAGGAGTACGCCTGGCGGGTGGAGCGCGGCGAATCGACCCGCAACCTGGACGCCTTCACCCATCTGACCCAGCGCCCGTCCTGAGGTCTACCCGAGCCGTTCCAGCGCCGCGACCAGCCGCGGGGCCACCTCCTCCCACGTCCGGGCCAGCTCCTCGGGCCCGGTGCCCCTGGGCACCGTCTCGGTGAGCATGATCAGGTAGAGGTAACTGCGGCAGAGGTCGATCCGGCGTCGTACGGACGGGGTGAACACGATCGGCGCACCCGTCGCGGCCGCGTGACCGGCGAGGAAGTCCAGGTCCGTCTCCGGGTCGCCGAACAGGCTCGTGGAGACGAGATCGGCGAGCGGATCGCCCCAGAACATCCGCTCGCCGTCGATGATCCCGCCGATGCGCCGGGCGCCGGGCTCCCCGGTCACCAGGAGGTTTCCCTGCCACAGGTCGAAATGGACCAGGGCGGGCCGGGTCACCTCGTCCAGCACGTTTGACGCCCCGGCGAGCACCTCACGGATCCGGCCGGCCGGCCACGGCAGCCTCACGCCGTACCTCTCGGCATCCGCGAGCACGGCGTCGGTCATCGTGGTGAACGCCTGGCGCCAGGTGGGGGCGAGCGGTCCCAGGGGTTCGGCCGGATACCCGAAACCGGCGGGGCCCGTGACCCCGTGCAGCCGGCCGACGGCGCGGCCGAACTCGGTGCGCAGGGAGCGTGTCTCACCGTCCGTCAGGTCACCGGCGACGGTGCTCCAGGGCTGCCCCGGGCACGTGGTCATGACGACGTACGCACCGGTCGGCGCCCCGGGGTCGAGCTCGCTGTGCACGACCCGGGGCACCGCGGCACCCGTGGTGGCGGCGGCCCGGTGGAAGGTGACCTCATTGACGAGCAGGCGCTGTTCGTGGCTCAGGCCCTCGGCGTGCGCCGGAGGGACCTTCACCACCCAGTCCCTGCCGTCCTCGAAGGTCACGCGGGTCACGGTGTTGTACGTGCCCCCGGCGAGCGGTTCGAAGGAAGCGGGCTCGCCGGCCCCGACGGCTTCCAGGACGGCTGCTGTGGTGTCGACCGGCACGGGCGGGTCCCTCCATGGCTCAGCTAGGGGACGACCGTCACACAGGAGCTTCACGGGGTGATCACAAGGGAATCACGATCACATGCCGTGACCGTTCGGGACGATCATCGGACAGGTGTCCGATCGTAGAGTGTGTCGCATTGCGGCGGCCCTCCCGTGTGAGCCCGAATTTCGCTCCGGGACAGGGCCGTTGCTCCTTCGGACGGAGAGATGAACGAACCATGCGCACCACCGCCGTACGCCGTACCACCCTTGCCGCAGTCGTGGCGTCCCTGACCCTGCTCACCACCGCCTGCAGCGGCTCGGACTCCGGCGCCGAGGCGGACGGCGGCGCCCCGGGCGCGAAGGGCGGCGCCTCCGCCGAGCCCGCGGCGGTCAAGGCGCTGTCCTCGGCGGAGCTGGAGAAGGTGTCCCTGGAGCAGGGTGATGTGACGGGACACAAGATCACGAAGACCGGCCCCGAGGACATCGCGCAGCCCGGGGAGGTCACCGTCGACAAGAAGGAGTGCGAGCCGATCGGCTTCGCCTTCTACGGTGTGAAGCGGGGCGCCCCGGTGGGGAACGCCGGGCGCAAGGTCGTCGAGGTGCCCACGAAGAACGAGTCCGCCGACCCCGAGGACGCGCTCGCCGACGCGCTCGACGTGACCTCGTCCCTGGTCACCCTGGCCTCGTACGACGGCGACGGCGCCACGAAGAGCCTCACCGAGATCCGCGAATCCGCCACCGAGTGCGCGACCGGCGGCTTCACCCTGACCATGAAGGGCTCGAAGCAGAAGGTCACCAAGCTGACCGAGGAAAAGGTGACGGGCGGCGAGGAGGCTCTCGCCTGGCGCGTGCAGATGGGCGAGGGCGACGAAGCGGTCCCCTTCAAGCTCGTGATCCTGCGTCAGGGAGGCACGGTTGCCACGTTCTTCTCCCTCAACCTCGGCAGGACGGGGGCGGAATCCGACTTCGAGCTGCCGACCGCGGTGATCGACGCACAGGTCGAGAAGCTCGGCTGACCACCCCGCCGCCTCTCCGGGTCACGGCAGCGGTACGAGCCTGACCACGGTGACCGTCAGCACGGACCCGGAGACGTAGTAGAGGACGATGGCGCCGGACACCGTGGCCTCGCGCCGGTCACGCTCACGCTTCACGGCGGTCGAGGCGTGTCCGTACGGATCCAGGCCCAGGGTGCGCGCCATCTCGTCCCGGAACGAGTCGCCGTCGCGCATCTTGGCCAGGGTGTCGTCGGCGGGCGGTGCGTAGGAGATGCGGAAACTCAAGCGACGTTCCGCCTCTCGGCCTCGTCCTGCGCCAGCCGGTCCAGGATCCGTTCGGCCTCGGGATCGGGTACGGACTCGAGCATCCAGTGCCGCATGACGGCCTGGATCTCGTGCACGCCGGCCTCGTTGATCGCGTGGTCGAACTCCTCGCGTCTGTCCTGGGGCAGCGCGGCACGGATCGCCGGAATGCTGTTGGGTACCTCGACCTCGGCGCCGCCGACGAAGGTCTTCAGAGACTCGCCCATGACCGCTCTCCCCGATCTCCTTGCTGTCCGCGCCCTGCACGCCCGTACCGCCGGGGGTGTGTACCTGGGTAACAGGCAGGTGTGGAAGCCACGTTAGCGGGTGCCCGCCCGTCCGGGCAGATCCGGCGGGCAGGGACGGCGATGCCCCGTCCGGTGGGAGCATCCGTGGGCGCCGAGGAGGGCCGGCACGCAGGTGTGCCCGTGCACGATGCGCCGTACGTCCGCTTCCAGGGAACGGCGCGCCACCCGCGCGGCCACTTCCCCGGGGTCTTCGTGCCGGCTGACGAGCCGGCACGGCAGGGCCGGCTGACGGAGGAGCAGTACCGCTTCCGGCGCGCCGACAACGACTGGTACGACGCCTGCTACCCCAACCCCACCGACGTCGGCTCCACCGTCTGCGACCGCGCACTCCACCCGGGGGCGGTCGCGCGGTTCAAGCCGTCCGCGCACGATCCCATCGAGCGGGCGGACGGGTACCTGGGGACCCTCACCGCGCACCGCATCGTGAGCGCAACGGTCCGGGGCGGGCCCCCGCACAATGACAAGCCCCCTGCCAGCGGGAAATCCGCAGGCAGGGGGCTTGATCAGTCAGGGTTACTTCTTCTTGCCCTGGTTCTTCACGGCCTCGATCGCGGCCTTCGCCGCGTCCGGGTCGAGGTAGGTGCCGCCCGGCTTCAGGGGGCGGAAGTCGGCGTCCAGCTCGTAGGCGAGCGGGATGCCGGTCGGGATGTTGAGGCCCGAGATGGCGTCGTCGGAGATGCCGTCCAGGTGCTTCACCAGCCCGCGCAGGCTGTTGCCGTGGGCGGCGACCAGGACGGTCTTGCCGTCGAGGAGGTCCGGGACGATGCCGTCGTACCAGTACGGCAGCATGCGGATGACGACGTCCTTGAGGCACTCCGTGCGCGGACGCAGCTCCGGCGGGATCGTCGCGTAACGCGGGTCGGCGCTCTGCGAGAACTCGGCGCCGTCCTCGAGCGCGGGCGGCGGGGTGTCGTACGAACGGCGCCAGAGCATGAACTGCTCCTCGCCGAACTCGGCGAGCGTCTGGGCCTTGTCCTTGCCCTGGAGGGCGCCGTAGTGGCGCTCGTTCAGCCGCCAGGAGCGGTGCACGGGGATCCAGTGGCGGTCCGCGGCTTCCAGCCCGAGCTGGGCGGTGCGGATCGCGCGCTTCTGGAGGGAGGTGTGCACGACATCGGGGAGCAGGCCGGCGTCCTTGAGCAGCTCACCGCCGCGGACCGCCTCCTTCTCGCCCTTGTCGGTGAGGTCTACGTCCACCCAGCCGGTGAACAGGTTCTTCGCGTTCCATTCGCTCTCGCCGTGGCGGAGGAGGATCAGCTTGTACGGTGCGTCGGCCATGGGTCCGAGCGTAATCGAACCCGTGCGGCCTTCGCGCGCGCGGCCACAGGGCGGACCGGGGGCGGGACCGGATCGCGACGATTGACGGGTGGCGTCAATTGAGTGGCGGCCGGGGAACCCGCCTTCGTAATGTTCGGACAGCCATCGGGCCGCTTACACAGGCCGGCGAGGTTCCGTACGCATACGTCCCGGGGGGAAGTCCTATGTCTGTCGCCGGTCTCAGGAAGGCGGCGCACGAGACGGTCGCCGGTCTCCCCAGGGAGTTCTGGTGGCTGTGGACCAGCACGCTGGTCAACCGCCTCGGGGCGTTCGTCGCCACGTTCATGGCGCTCTACCTGACCCTCGACCGGGGCTACTCGGCCTCGTACGCCGGTCTCGTCGCCGCCCTCCACGGGCTCGGCGGGGTCGTGTCGTCGCTGGGCGCCGGGGTGATGACGGACCGGCTGGGGCGTCGCCCGACCATGCTGATCGCACAGCTCTCGACCGCGGTGTCGGTCGCCGTGCTGGGCTTCATGGTCCACCCGGTGGCGATCGCGGGCGTGGCCTTCGTCGTGGGGATGGCCAGCAACGCCTCCCGGCCGGCCGTGCAGGCGATGATGGCCGACATCGTCCGGCCCGAGGACCGGGTGCGGGCCTTCTCGCTCAACTACTGGGCCATCAACCTGGGTTTCGCCGTGTCGTCGGCCGGAGCGGGCTTCATCGCCGAGTACAGCTATCTTGCGGGCTTCATGGGGGAGGCGGCCCTGACTCTGCTGTGTGCCGTCCTCGTCTTCCTCAAGGTGCCGGAATCCCGGCCCGAGACGGCGCCCCGGAAAGCCGGCGGTCCCGCGCCGGACGACGTGAGGCTGAGTACGGTCCTGCGGGACGGGCGCTACATGGGTGTCGTCGGACTGTCGTTCCTGGTCTCGCTGATCTTCCAGCAGGGCTATGTGGGCCTGCCGGTGGCCATGGGGGCGGACGGGCTGTCCAGCTCCGACTTCGGCACGGCCATCGCTGTCAACGGTGTGCTGATCGTGGTCATCCAGATTCCCGTCACCCGGTTCATCCAGCACCGCGACCCGCGCAGGCTGCTGGTCCTCTCGTCCCTGCTGGCGGGTTACGGCTTCGGGCTGACCGCCTTCGCGGGATCGGTCGGGGTGTACGCGCTGACGGTGTGCGTCTGGACCCTGGCCGAGATCGTCAACGCGCCGACGCAGACGGGCATCGTCGTACAGCTGTCCCCGGCCCACGGGCGGGGCCGTTACCAGGGGATGTACACGATGTCCTGGTCGGTGGCGGCCCTCGTCGCCCCGCTGATGTCCGGTTTCGTGATCGACCACTACGGCGCCGGCTGGCTGTGGGGGGCCTGCGCGGTGCTGGGCACCGCGGCCGCGTTCGGTTACTGGCTGCTGATGCGGAACCTGGAACTCCCGGACCCGGCGGCCCCCGTGCCGGCCGTCCCGGCTCCGCCCGCCGCTGCCGTACCCGCCGCAGCCCTGGCGGC
>NZ_DATMVN010000009.1:0-13863 GCF_035563135.1 Streptomyces sp. | reverse complement strand
CTTGAGGTGGTAGAGCGAGCGCTGCACGGCGTAGTCGCGCAGGTGACGGAGTTCGCCCTGGTCCTGCAGGAACCAGGAGAGGCCGGTGCCGCGGACCGGCTCCAGGAGGAGACCGTCCAGGAGGTCGCCCAGGCTCGCCGTCCCCGTGGCGTCGCGCCGCAGAGCCACCAGGAAGCGGTCCTCCAGTGCGGCCCGGACGGCCAGCAGGGGCGGGTCCCACTCCAGTTCGGGGCGCACCCCGGCGAACCCCCGGTAGTGCAGCTCGTAACAGATGTACAGGGCGAGCTGCAGATCGTCGCCGTAAGGGTCGGCGCTCCGGGCGGCATTCGGATCCGGCAGGGAGCCGTCGTTCTGCAGGTAGTCGATCACCCCTGCGGAGAGCACTCCGCGTGCTCGCGGAAGAGAGGGGCCTGTGTGGTGTCGTGACATGGGTTCCTCCTGCCCCGGCATGCCCCGGAGTCACATGGACAACCGTGATCGACTGTACGCCGGGCACCCGCGACCGGCCCGTCCTCGCCGGGGCGCCCATGCGCGGGCCTACCTGCGGGCCTTCCCGCCCGTACACTTCAGAAGCCGTTCGGCCGTCCATGCGGTGGCGACACGCCCCAGGGGAACACCGCCACCCGGTACGCGGCTGCCCGGGACCGCTCCAGGAGGAACGCGATCCGCCGCAGGGCCTCTGCCGGATCCATCGTCAGGGCCGCGCGGTGTGGTGAGGATGGCCATGGGTACGGCGGGCTTCCTTCATCTCCGCCTCGTAGAGGTGGCGCCGTCCCTCCACGAGTTCCTGGCGCACCCGTTCCTCGATCGAGACGAACGGCCGGTAGTACGTGTCGTCGTACGCCTCGACGAGCTGGAAGGTCCAGCAGCCGGGGATCACGTTGCGGCCCAGGATCTCCCGCTCGACCAGATCCGCCTGCTCCGCATGACCACCCATCCGGAGCAGTTCGACCGCCCGGTCCAGCGTCAGATCCGCGCCGCCTGTGAGCTGGTGGAACCCGTAGAGCTGCCCTCGGGCACGCTCCACCTTCTCCAGCGCCTCCGTCAGCGCTCCGAGCGCCTCAACGGTCGTGTCGCCGGTCCCGGACGGCCGTACGTGCTCTTCGTCGGGCCCTCGGGGGCCACCGCTCTCACTCATGCATACGACTGTGCACACGTCCGGTGCGCCGCGTCCCGCCGGGACGCCGAAAGGGTGAGTGCCTTCTTCCGCCGCCCCTTCGCCGAGATGCGCCGGAACCGTTCCTGATCAGACTGGGTTCCATGGCAGAGACTCGTCGAGCCCGGTCCGGGCACACAGCAGCGAAAAAGGCGGCCCCCCGCTCCTCGTCCCGACGCGGCCCCGAGGATGCTGCCCGTGCTGCCTGCGAGAGCCTGGAAAGACTGATCTGCCACCCCGCGGAGGGGGTCTCGGCCGTGCGGCGCGTCGACGGCGGATGGTGCGTCGTCGTCGACGTGCTCGAAGTGCCCCGCATCCCGGACACCACGAGCCTGCTGGCCTCCTACGAGGTGCAGATCGATGAGCGGGGCGAACTCAAGGAATACAGCAGGGTCCGCCGCTACCGGCGCGGATCCGCCGACGAATGACCCGTTTCGCCTCTCACCCGGAAGGACGCTCCATGACCACGAGCATGTACGCCGACGAAGTCGCCCCGTGCCCGCCCAGGGCCGGCACGCTCTACGACGTTCTGGAACTCATCCTCGACCGGGGCATGGTCATCGACGTGTTCGTCCGGGTGTCGCTCGTCGGCATCGAGATCCTCAAGATAGACGCGCGCATCGTCATCGCGAGTGTGGACACCTACCTGCGCTTCGCGGAGGCGTGCAACAGGCTCGACCTGGAGCGCGACTCGGGCAGCACCACCATCCCGGAACTGCTGGGCGGAGGCGTCGCCAAGTCGGTCGGCAGGCGCAAGGTACGCAAGGCGGCGGAGTCCGTCGGTGACTCCGTGCGCAAGGCGGTGGGCAGCGGCGTCGACGATGACGACGACCGGGACGAGCGGCCGAAGAAGCGCCGGGCGCCCGCGCGCGACGGGGCGAGCCGACGTCGGCACGCGGAGGCGTGAGCCGTGGCCGAGAACGGTGTGTACGTCTACGCCTTCATCCCGGCGGGAGGGGCGCTTCCTGCCGACGCGGTCGGTGTCGGCGGTCCTCCGGCCGCTCTGCGGCTGGTCGGCGACGGGAAGGTCACCGCCGTGGTGAGTGATGCTCCACAGCAACTACGGGCAAGAAGACGGGACTTGATGGCACATCAGGATTTGTTGCTGCGCCTCTCGGACGACGGCCCCGTGCTGCCCATGCGGTTCGGCGTGGTCGCACCGGACGAGGCGTCGATCTGTGCTCAGCTGGCCGGGTCCCAGGCCGAGCACCTCGCGGCTCTCCGCCACCTCGATCGAAGCGTGGAGATCAACGTCAAGGCGCTTCCCGCCCAGGACGCGCTCGCGGCCGTCGTCGCCGAGGAGAAGGACGTACGCCGTCTGCGCGAGGCGGTCCGCAGACGCCCTGACTACGAGGCCAACGTCCGACTCGGTGAGGCCGTGGCCACAGCTTTGTCCCGCAGAGCTTCCGCGGCGGGAAAGAAGCTCCTGCACAAGCTGACTCCCATGGCCCGTGCGGTGGCTGCCGGACCGGAGGTGCCGGGGTGCGCGCTCAACGTGTCGTTCCTCGTCGACCGGAGGGAGAGCGACGCCTTCCGGGCAACGGTGCGGCGGTTCGCAGCCGCACACCGGGAACGCGTCGAGCTCCGCGTCGCGGGGCCGTTGCCCTGCTACAGCTTCGTCCCCTCCGGTGGGCCGCGGCGAACGACCGCAGGGGTCTGACATGGGACTGTTCACCGGCCTGCTCCTGCTGCCCCTCGCGCCGGTCCGCGGCGTGATCTGGGTCGCCGAGAAGGTGAATGAGACCGCTGACCGTGAGCTGAACGACCCGGGCGTGATCAGGGCCCGGCTCGCCGCGCTGAACCAGGAGCTCGAGGACGGAAACGTCAGCCTCAAGGAATTCGAACGGGAAGAGGAGGAACTGCTCGACCGCCTCTACGCCGCGCGAATTCGTCCTGCGTCGAACCATCGAAGGTGACTGACCCATGGAAGATCAGACAAAGGCTACGCTCGCAGTTGCTCTGGTGGGCGGATACGTACTCGGTCGCACGAAGAAAGGCCGTCTGGCCCTCTCCGTCGCCACCTATCTGGCGGGCAGGCGCTTCGGCCTGGAACCGCGCCAGCTCGCTGCCGAAGGTGTACGCAGACTGAGCGATATGCCGCAATTCGCGGAACTGCAGAACCAGCTCAAGGGCGAGGTCTTCGAATCCGGCAAGAAGGCGCTGACGGCTGTGGCGGACCGCAGCATGAACTCGCTGGCCGACGCCATCAGTGACCGGACGGCACGGCTGGGGGAGTCCGGCGAGGAAGACGAGGAAGGCGAGGAAGGCGAAGAGGGCGAAGAGTACGAGGGCGAGTACGACGAGGGTGATGAAGAGGAGCCGGACGAGGAGGTGGAGGAGGAGCCGGACGAGGAGCCGGACGAAGAAGACGAGGAGCCGGACGAAGCAGAGGACGAAGAGCCGGAGAGCGAGGAGCACGAGCCGGAGGATCCGCAACCGAGTGCGCGCCGGACCAGCCCTTCCGGTGAAAAATCCAGGAGCAGGACCGGCAAGAAGGCAGCGGTGAAGAAGGCTCCCGCCAGGAAGGCGCCGGGAAAGAAGGCGGCAGCGAAGAAGGCCGAGGCCAAGAAGGCCGCAGCGAAGAAAACGGCGCCGGCCAGGAAGAAGACGGCTGCCAAGACGGCGGCGCCGGCGAAGAAGACCGCAGCCCGCAAGGCGCCTGCCAAGAAGTCGGCCTCGGCCAAGAAGGCCACGTCCCGGAAGACCGCTTCAGCCAGGAAGACGACGTCATCGAAGCGAACCGCGTCCAAGCGCGGCGAACGGCAGAGGTAGGCAGTCATGGCCAGAACGGACAAGGGCGAACCCGAGGCGGAAGCCTCGGGCATGGAGCGCATCCGTGAGGAGCTCTCGAACTTTGTCGGTGCACAGACCGAGAAGCTCGCGCAGAAGGCCGGGGACAAGCTGACCGGCCTTACGGGGCAGCTCACCGACATCGCCGACAACGGCGGTTCACTGCCGTCGATCGCTTCTCGTGTCATGCAGGGCGATTCCCCGGTGAAGGCTTTCGTCTCGGAGAAGGCCGGGAACGTCAAGGACAAAGTTGTGGACAAGGCCAAGGAGACGTTCGGGGGTGGAAAGGGAAAGAGCAAGTCGGGTGGGGGCAAGTCCATGAACATCATCGAGGTCCTCGATGTAGGCGTGCCTCTGCGTGACGCGTATGACTACTGGACGCGGTACGACAAATTCGGCAGCTTCGCCAAGGGCGTGCAGAGCGTCTCGATGGATGAGGAGATGTCGAGCGACTGGAAGGTCAAGATCGGCCCTTCCTCGCGCGGTTTCAAAGCGACGGTCCAGGAACAGGTGCCCGACGACCGCATCGTGTGGACCTCCGAGGGTGCGAAGGGCTCCACACGTGGTTGTGTCAGCTTCCATGAACTGGCGCCGAGTCTCACCCGGATCGTCCTGGTGATCGAGTACTTCCCCTCGGGATTCTTCGAGAAGACGGGAAATCTGTGGCGGGTGCAGGGTCGCCGCATGCGGCTCGACTTCAAACTCTTCCAGCGGTTCGTCACGCTGACCGACGAGGAGCCCGAGGGCTGGCGCGGTGAAATCCGCGACGGAGAAGTCGTCGTGAGCCACGAAGACGCCATGGAGAAAGAGGAAGCCGAAGGCGAGGACTCCGAGGAGGACGACTCCGACTACGAGGACGAGGAGGAGCCGGAGGAGGAAGGGGACGAGGAGCCCGAGGACGAGGAGGAGCCCGAGGACGAGGAGGAAGAGGACGAGGACGAGGAAGAAGAGGAAGAGGAGCCTGAGGAGGAATACGAGGACGACGAAGAACCGGAGGACGACGAAGAGGAGGAGGAGCCCGAAGACGAGGAAGAAGAGGAACCCGCCCCCGGCAAGCGGCGTGGACGGAGGACGTCAAGGTGACCGATCTCGATCTCGGGCGGGACGCGTACCCCGTCCCAGGGCCGCAGAACACCAATCTTGCCGACATTCTCGAACGTGTCCTTGACAAAGGCATCGTCATCGCGGGTGACATCAAGATCGACCTTCTCGACATCGAGCTGCTCACCATCCGGCTCCGCCTGTTCGTGGCATCGGTGGACACCGCGAAGAAGGCAGGCATCGACTGGTGGGAGACGGACCCCGCGCTGAGTTCACGTGCCGCCCGCAACTCCCTCCAGGACGAGAACCGAGAACTGCGCGAGCGCCTGGAAGCGCTCGAGTCGAAGACGGACGAGGCGTCGGACCGGCGATGAGCACGGAGGAGCGGACCACATGACGGAATGGGGACTCGAACAGGCTTCGGACGGAAGCGCCCTCTACGTATTCGCGGTGTGCAAGGATCCGGAGCCGGCGGCGTTCGCAGGGTTGCCGGGTGTCACGACGGGTGAACGGCTGCACCGACTGCGGTTCGGTGAGTTGACCGCGATCGTTCAGAGCGTCAGAGCGGCTGACTTCACGGACGAGGTGTGGCAGGTCCGGATGTCCGACCGGGACGAGCTCGGACGATACGCACGCGCCCATCACGAGGTGGTGTCGGCGGCTGCCGCCTCGTGCCCGACCGTTCCCCTCCCGCTGGCCACTCTCTACCACGGCGAGAAACGGGCCCGGCAGGCGCTCCTCGACGAGACCGAGCGCTTCCGTGCCGCCCTGGAGCGTACAGCGGACCACTCCGAATGGGGTGTGAAGGTCTATGCAGCCGAATCCCCTGTGCCGGAACCCGGATCCGACCCGATCCCGCCCCCGGCGCCGGCCGTACGCTCACGCCCGGCTCCCGGAGCAGGTCTCGCCTATCTGGAACGCAAGCGGGGAGTACAGGCGCGGCGCGAGCGGCGGCATGAAGACGCTCTGCGGCTCGCCGAAACGGTGGACGCCGCATTCCAGGACGTCGCCGCCGCGGGGCGCAGGCTGCGGCTGCACTCTCCGGAACTCGTGGAAAAGGGCCACGTCCAGGTGCTCAACGCGACTTACCTGGTGGCGAAGCATCGCGCGGCAGAGCTCGGGGCGCTCACCGGAGCGCTGCGGGCCACGACCGGCGCCCGGATCGACATCTCGGGGCCCTGGGTGCCGTACTCCTTCGTCGGTGAGGTGCAGTGATGGAGCGCGGGGTGGTGCCCTGGGACAGTCCAGAGCCGTTGAGCGGCCCCCTCGGGGTGCCTCTGGTCGACCTGCTGGACCGGGTTCTGGCGACGGGCGTGGTGATCAGCGGTGACCTGGTGATCGCGATCGCGGACGTTCCGCTCGTGCGGCTGTCCCTCCATGCATTGCTCTCCTCCGTCAGCGAACGGGTTCCGGCGCCCTGGGCGGACGGAGGTCCGCTGTGACCACCTCGCGACTCGATGTCGACTCGGACCAGTTGGGACGAGATCTCGTGGCCCTGGTGCTGACCGTGGTGGAACTGCTGCGGCAGCTGATGGAACGGCAAGCCATTCGCCGCATCGACCAGGGGGATCTCACCGACAGCCAGGTGGACGAGATCGGGACGACGCTCATGCTGCTCGACCAACGGATGGCGGAGCTCTGCGACCAGCACGGAGTACGTCCTGAGGACCTCAACCTGGACCTCGGTCCGCTGGGAACCCTTCTGCCCCGTGACTGAGCTGTGCCGGACCGGAGCGTTCACAGCAGCACATGGGCGCTGCTCTGGGCGTGGAGCTTTTTGAGGCATATGCTCAGATATGTTCCGTTCTTTGTGCGGGCGTGCTGTGACCGGAGGTAGTCATGATCATCATTGGGGCCATCCTTCTGATACTCGGCTTGGTGACGGGAATCGGTCTTCTGTGGACCATCGGGATCATCCTGCTCGTGATCGGACTCGCCCTGTGGCTCCTGGGGGCCGTGGGACATGCGGTCGGAGGTCGTCGTCACTACTGGTGATGTCGAGCGCGGATGTTTGAGGGGTGGGACGCGGGGCAAAGCCCAAGTGGCACGGGAGCGCTCCCACGCCGATGGATCCCCCCCCACCTCCCCTGGAACGGAGATCGCACCATGGTGTGTCATGATCGCGTCAAATTAAGCGGCTGGGCCCCACGTCTCGGCGGCGTACTGGTCGCCGCCGTCCTCTGTCTCCTCCCGTGGACAGGCACTGCCAGTGCCCATGGCTCCGTCGTCGACCCGGCCTCCCGTAACTACGGCTGCTGGCTGCGCTGGGGCGACGACTTCCAGAATCCGGCCATGGCGCAGGAGGACCCCATGTGCTGGCAGGCGTGGCAGGCGAACTCGAATGCCATGTGGAACTGGAACGGGTTGTACCGCAACGGCTCGGGCGGTGACTTCCCCGCTGCCGTGCCCGACGGTCAGTTGTGCAGCGGCGGCCGGACGGAAGGCGGGCGGTACGACTCCCTCGACGCGGTGGGTGCCTGGAAGACCACGGACG
Organism: Streptomyces sp.; assembly: GCF_035563135.1. Classification (GTDB taxonomy): domain Bacteria; phylum Actinomycetota; class Actinomycetes; order Streptomycetales; family Streptomycetaceae; genus Streptomyces. The sequence continues at coordinate 6,382 of NZ_DATMVN010000009.1, read as the reverse complement.
TCACCGACGACTTCACGGTGAAGCTGTACGACCAGGCCAGCCACGGAGCCGACTACTTCCAGGTCTACGTCTCCCGGCAGGGTTTCGACCCCGCCACGGAGGCGCTGGGCTGGGGTGACCTCCAGCTGGTGGCCGAGACCGGCAGCTATGCCCCCGGCCAGAACTACGAGATCCCGGTGAGCACCTCGGGTCTCAGTGGCCGTCATGTCGTCTACACGATCTGGCAGGCATCGCACATGGACCAGACGTACTTCCTGTGCAGCGACGTGAACTTCGCCTGATCCTGACGTCTGCTGCGACCCGTGGCCCCGCCGGTCCTTCATGTCCGGCGGGCCCTCGGACCTTCGCGTGTACGAACCTTCGCGTGTACGAACCTTCGCGTGCGCCGTGTGATCGATTGGCGGTCCCGTCCGGCCCGCTCTAACGTCGATGAGTGAACGTTTCTGTTCACTGCCTACTCCTGTGGCGCGCAGCGTTATGACTGGATCCCGAGCGAAGCCCTCGCCGATTGCCGACTCCCCGGAGCGGGGTCGTGGCAAGGGAATTGCCTTGTTCATCATCGCTTCGTGTCAGCTGATGGTGGTTCTCGACATCACCATCGTGAACATCGCCCTGCCGCACATCCAGTCCTCCCTGGGCTTCTCGACCGAGAGTCTTTCGTGGGTGATCAACGCCTACACCCTGACCTTCGGCGGGCTGCTTCTGCTGGGTGGCCGACTGGGTGACATTCTCGGGCGTCGCAGAGTCTTCGTCTTCGGAGTGCTGCTCTTCGTGCTGGCCTCTCTGCTGGGCGGCCTTTCGCAGGAATCCTGGCAGCTGCTCGCAGCGCGTGCGCTGCAGGGCGTCGGCGGTGCGATCGCCTCGCCGACCGCCCTCTCCCTCATCACCACGACCTTCCGCGAAGGCCCCGAGCGGAACCGGGCGTTCGGCGTGTTCGCCGCGGTGTCCGCGGGCGGCAGCGCGATCGGACTTCTCGCCGGCGGTCTGCTGGTGGAGTGGCTCGACTGGCGCTGGGTGCTCTTCGTCAACGTGCCCATCGGCCTGCTGATCGCCCTCGCGACGCCTCGGTACATCAAGGAATCCGAACGTCACCCCGGTCACTTCGACCTTCTCGGCGCCCTCGCCTCCACGCTCGGAATGGTTCTGCTCGTCTACGGTTTCATCCGGGCTTCGGAGGACGGCTGGACCGACCCCCCGACCATCGGGGCCTTTGTGGGTGCCGTGGTCTTTCTGGCGGGCTTCCTGGTCGTCGAGCGCCGGTCGAGGCAGCCCATCACGCCACTGCCCATGTTCCGTGACCGAAACCGTGCCGGCGCCTACGGGATGATGCTGAGTCTGGCTGCGGCGATGTTCGGCATGTTCTTCTTCCTGACCCTCTTCGTGCAGAACATCCTGGACTTCAGCCCGCTGAGGGCCGGACTGGCGTTTCTGCCGGTGAGCGCGATCATCGCGATCAGCGCGGGACTTGCCTCGCAGCTGCTGCCCAGATGGGGGCCGAAACCCTTCATGGTGGTGGGTGCGATCCTCGCGGCGGCGGGACTCGGGTGGCTCACGCTGACAGACGTCCACAGCACCTACCTGGGCAGCATCCTCGGACCCATTCTGGTCTTCGGATTCGGCATGGGCATGCAATTCGTGTCCCTGACGCTGATGGCCGTGTCGGATGTCGCCCCCGGAGAGGCGGGCGCCGCCTCCGGGGTCCTCAACGCCACCCAGCAGGTGGGCGGTTCTCTGGGACTGTCCATCCTGGTCACGGTGTTCGGCACCGCCAGCCGCGACGAGGCGACGGACCAGATCCCCCGCTTCCTGGCCGAAGCATCCCCTGCCCGGCAACTGGAGTTCCGCAGGACGGGAGAGCTTCCCGCACCGTGGGGTGACCAGGTGCTGGCCTCGGGCGTCTCCAGCGCGTTCATCGTCGCCGCGGTCTTCTCCGTCGCCGCGGCGCTGATCGCGCTGTTCGTCATCCAGGTCCGGGCCTCCGACCTGGAACGCCTGCGGGGCGTAGGGCCCATGGAGTCATCGACGGCGGTGGAGGACGGCGCCACGGGGGAAGAAGGGGCGGGGAAAGGCGCGGCCGAAGGTGCCTTGGGGGCGGGCCGCACGGACGACGCGGGGAAGACCGGAGTCCCGAGACGGAAGCAAGGCGGAGGCGCGGGTTCCGATCCACTCGGATAGGGCACCCCCTCCGCAGCCCTGGCCGGCGTCCGCACAGGTCTCCGGCCATGCGGAATCGCCTACGGGGCCGAAGCTGTCTCGCTCACCGGCAGCGGCGCCGGGATCACCGGTGAGTTGCCTCCGCCGGCACCTTCCCGGCCGGAATCAGACCAGGTTGACGAGACGGATGTAGCGCACCCAGTCCCAATGGACCCCGGGGTCGGTGTGGTCGCTGCCCGGCACCTCGTGATGGCCGATGATGTGCGCGCGGTCCTTGGGAAGGCTGTAGCGGTCACAGATGTCCGCCGTGAGTCTCGCCGACCGTTCGTACATCGCGTGGGTGAAGTAGGCAGGCTGATCCACCCAGCCTTCGTGCTCGATGCCGATGCTCCGGGTGTTGTGGTCCCAGTTCCCCGCGTGCCAGGCGATGTCCCGCTCCCGTACGCACTGGGCCACGAGACCGTCGCCCGAACGCACCACGTAGTGGGCGGACACCTGCTTCGCCGGATTCTGGAAGATGCCGATCGTCCGGGTGAATGTCTGCTGGGCGACATGGATGATGACGAAGCCGACCGGATGTGCCGAAGGACGGCTCGCCGGCGTGTAGTTGGACGCGGACGCCGGATGCCACTGCGCTTCGGGGTGGTCCGTGCCCCCCGGGGGAGCGGCCATGGCACGGACGGACGCCGGAAGGAGCGCCGCGGTGGCCGTGACCGCGGCACCCTGAAGAATCCGTCTGCGCTGCATCAGCACTCCTGTGCGAGGGAGGGGGACGTGGATCCGGGGGCTACGGCTCAACACGCGCCGTCCCACCGTACGGTTCCGTGTGAGCGAAAACCGTACGTGCCGAGCGCCCCCGGGGCCTCAGCGGCCGGACGGAACTCCGGCCGGGGCGGACGCCGGACCGTCTTTCGCCCACCCCGTTCCTTGGCATACGGCCACCAACGCCCGGCGCGCCCGTACACCGGTGTCCGCCGCCAGGAACTCCGGCGCGGAGTGGCCGATGCCCTCAGTCGGATCCGTCCCGGCGTCCAGCGACGGGCGCGCGCCCGGCTCCGCGGGCAGCGACGGCAGAATTCTCGGGCCGCCTCCGCCTCGTCGGCCTGTACGCCCCGCGTCGGGGGTCCGGCCGGGCCCTCTGCCGGCGCCTCGCCGTCCACCCGGCGGACGGGGCTCCCGACGACCGTCAGCTCCATCGGATCCCCTGGAGCGCCCGGGGCAGTGCTACCGTCCGCATTCCAGAACGCGATCAGGCCGGTACGGGCCGGATCTGCGGGGGAGGAAGACTGCGGAGCAGCGGGACAGTTCGGAGACCTCGTCGAGTGTTGCCCCAGGGAGCCTGGGCACAGCGATGTCAGATTCATCAGATGTGACTGGTGAACCCGGGGTCGCCGAAGGTGCTCCACCTGCGGCTCGCCCCGGGAGAAACGCTCAGTGAGCCACCTCACTCATTTCTGTCTTCTGAAGCTTGGGGTGCAGCCCCCGCCACCACCGGACACGGGGGATTGCCCCCCTCATGACCGGGGTGATGGCGCCATGGCTGCCGCAGGCCCGCTCTCCGTACGTTTGACCAGGTCAACGCAGATGCCCAGAAACCGGAGACGTCATGCCCCAGGCGGTAGCAGCCATCATTGCGCCACACCCCCGCGACGGATCGGGGAGTCCGGCGGGCCGCCAGATACCCGGCAGCGATTTCGCACCGCTCCTGAAGGACGTCAAAGGGCAGGGGCTCCTGGAACGGCGCACCGGCTGGTATGCGGTGGGGATCGCCGCCAACCTGACCGCGCTGGGAATCGTGATCACCGGCATGGCGCTTCTGGGTGACACCTGGTGGAACCTGTTCCTCACCCTGCCGCTGGCCGTTCTGTGGACCCGCACGGCCTTCTTCGGGCACGACGCGGGCCATGCCCAGATAACCGGCGGCCGCAGGGCAGGCCGGGCCATCGGCCTCGTGCACGCAAATCTGCTCCTCGGTATGAACGAGGCCTGGTGGAACGACAAGCACGTACGCCACCACGCGAACCCGAACCACATAGACAAGGATCCCGATGTCGGGGTCGGTGCCCTGGTGTGGACCCAGAAGCAGGCCGCTCAGCGCGAGGGATTCGCCCGCTGGCTCACCCGCAACCAGGCGCGGCTCTTCTTCCCGATGCTGCTCCTCGAAGGCATTGCCCTCAAGATCTACGGCTTCCAGTTCCTGCGGAGACAGCCCGTCCGCGAACGCGCGCTTTCCGGATCCCTCCTGATCGGCCACCTCGCGCTGTACACCACGCTGCTCCTGACCGTCATGTCCCCCGGCAAGGCACTCGTCTTCGCCTTCGTGCACCACGCGCTGTTCGGTCTTCACCTGGGCATGGCCTTCGCCCCCAACCACAAGGGGATGGAGATGCCCGACCCCGACGGTGACCGCTGGGGTCATCTGCAGCGCCAGGTCCTCACCTCGCGCAACGTACGGGGCGCCGTGCTCACCGACTGGTTCCTGGGCGGCCTCAACTACCAGATCGAGCACCACCTCTTCCCGAGCATGCCCCGGCCCCACCTGCGACTGGCACAGCCGTTGGTGAAGGCGCACTGCGCATCGATCGGGATGCCGTACACGGAGACAGGCATCATCGAGTCCTACCGGCAGGCGCTGCAGCACATGCATGAGGTCGGCGAGCCGCTCCGGTAGCCCGCTGCGCTGCGGAGCCTGTGCAGCACAGCCGGAACCGACAGGGGTGCACAGGCGTTCTCTCACCAGGAGCGGCTCCGGCCGCGGAGGAGGCACGGATCATGTCGAACAGTGCAAAGATCGCCATCGGGGGAGTCGTCGCGGCAGTCGTCCTGATTCCGTTCATCGGATTCTGGTGGTCACTGCTGGTCCTCATCGGCGTGCCCACGGTGGGGTACCTGATGCTCGACCCGTCACAGCGGCGCAGGCTCCGCAGGATCAACCGTAGGGAGATAGGGCGCTGAACAGCACAGTCACAGCTGTGAGCAGCAACGGCGTGTACTCCTTCACCAAGCCGAACAGGAACAGCGTCACGCTCCTGGCCGGACTCGGTGTGGAGGGCGACATCCACGCCGGCGTCACGGTGAAACACCGGTCCCGGGTCGCCCAGGATCCGGCCCGGCCCAATCTGCGTCAGGTCCACCTCATCCACCAGGAGCTCTTCGCGGAGCTCGGGGACGCGGGATTCGAGGTCGGCCCGGGTGACCTGGGGGAGAACATCACCACCAGTGGTATCGGACTCCTCTCCCTTCCCGTGGGCACCTTGCTCCACCTCGGCGAGGAGGCCGTCGTCGAGGTGACCGGCCTGCGGAACCCGTGCCTGCAGATCGACAACTTCCAGGACGGGCTGCTCAAGCGGGTGGTCGGCCGCGCGGGGGACGGCACCGTGGTCCGCAAGGCCGGAATCATGGGCGTCGTCACGGCAGGCGGAATCGTACGGCCCGGTGACGCGGTCGAGGCCGAGCTGCCGGCCGAGCCGCACCGCCCCCTGGAGCCGGTGTAACTGACAGGGGGCGCGCCGGCAGGAAGCGGACGGGCCGTGCGCGCGGCGCGCGGTCAGGACGGCCGGACGGCCAGTTCGTCGAGCGACTTCAGCAGCCCCGGCAGTTCCGGGCTGCGGCCGACCGTCATGATCTCGCCCGGCGCTTCGTCCAGCAGGATGAAGGCGATGTCGTCGGTCCTGGCCACGAGGGACCAGCCGGGGCCGTCGACGCGCAGCATCCGTGCCCCACCGGGGGCGAACGAGGAGCGGATGCGGCCGGGCGGGGGCGGAGAGCTGACGTACGCCCGAGCTGCTTCGAGTGCCTTGCGTACGCCGGGGTGCTGCCCGGATCCGGTGGGTTGCGCGGAGTCCCCCTGCTCCCCGGCACCAGCCTCATCGGCGAAGGCTCCGCCGGTTCGTGCCCCCTCGGTGGACGAAGGTCCCCCGGACCGGCCGAACGCGGTCCTGTCATCGATCTGCTCGCGCCACACGGCCCACTGCAGGGCGATCTCGTCCGCCCCGAGACGCCGCTGCGGAGGGCCCCACACCTCGGTGTCCGGCGGTGTCAGCGCCGCCGGGCCCTCCCCGGCCGGGCCGGGCAACGGGTCGTGGGGCTCGGGGACGCCGGGGGCGGCCACTGCCAGTGCGAGAGGCCATCCAGGGAGCGCGCAGACCACCGAGCGGTCGTCGGGGGAGAGGTCGTACTCCATCCCGCAGTCCCACGAGGCGATGGCGACAGCCACCAGCGAGACGTC
>NZ_DATMVN010000008.1:0-25187 GCF_035563135.1 Streptomyces sp. | reverse complement strand
ACCTGAAGGAACCGGGCGGGCCTGCGCCCGCAGCCCGCCGTCGCGGTCGCTGTGAACAGATCCGCAGGGGTGGGGTGCACGCGTGGGGCGTGCACCCCACCCCTGCGTCGTGACGGCACGACACCGTCCCGACGGCTCGTCCCCTCTCCTCTCAGCCCGTGTCCGGCAGGCCCTCCGCGGGCAGGTCGAACAGACGTTGCGAGCGCTGGTCGCCGTACTGGCGCAGAGCCGTGATCCAGGCCCGGAGGCCAGCGGCCCTCTTGCAGGACCGCGAAAAAGATAACGGGGGGGGCCGTGGCCGGGCGCGGATGAGTACGCGTACGGATGACCCGCGCCGACTCGCCGATGACAGTGGTCATATGACTACGAGCCGAGCGCCCGCCTCCCCCGCCGTGCGTCGTCGCATCGGACCGCTGCTCGGTCTCTGCCTCGTCCTCGCCCTGTCCGCCTGCTCCTCGGAGGACCGCGCCACCGGCCCCGGGGAACTACGCGAGCTGGCCGGCAGCGCCGGGGCACAGGAGTCCCGGGCGACGGCGGAGAGACACCTGCGAGCCGTCGTGCAGGCGTACGACCGAAGGACGCCCCTGACGCTCGGGCTGGTCACGGTGGAGGACGTCTGTGCGGGGGGCGCCGCGAAGCAATGGCTCCTCCCGAGCGGCGACGAGGGGCACCGGGTCAGCTGCACCATGCGGGTCACCGCCTACTACGGCGCCGGCCCCGGGAAGATCGGCGATGTCCTGGACGGGGTCTTCACCGCCGGGGACCGGGATTCCTCCGCCGGTGTCGTCGCCGATGCCGTTCCGTTCGGCCACGACCACTACCGCCGCGCTCTCGTCGACCACTACCGGGGCCGCGGCCCCAACCCGGCCGGTCCGGACACGCCGGAACCCACCCAGGTCTCGGACCCCTCGCAGACCCTGTCCTGGGACACCGTGCGCAGCAGCCCGAAGACGCTGGTCGCGGACCCGGACCCGCAGACGGGGAGCGATCCGCCCGTCACACGGCACCTGCGTGAACCGGCGTCGGCGACGGTGCCGGACATCCGCGAACGGTACGGAATGGTCTTCGAACTGAAGCTGTCGCCGACCGAGTACTACCGGGTCTCCAGGAAGGGTGCGACCGTACGGACCGAGTAGTCAGCGGGAGGACGGCGCACCGAGAGGACCTCGGCGGCCCCACCGGGGCCGCCGAGGTCCTCTCGCACGTGGTGCGGACGGGTCAGGACACCGTCAGTGCGCGGATCGCCGTCGGCGCGTGGCCCGGCTCGGACGCCACGTCCTCGAACTCGTTGACGGATGCGATGTCGCTCCCGCTCATCGAGATGTTCGTGACCCGCTCCAGGATCGCCTCGACGACGACGGGCACCCGGTGTTCGGCAGCGAGCTTCTTCGCCTCCTCGAAGGCCGGCAGCAGCTGGTCCGGCTCGGTGACCCGGATGGCCTTGCAGCCCAGGCCCTCGACGACCTTCACATGGTCCACGCCGTAGACGCCCAGCTCCGGGGAGTTGAGGTTCTCGAACTCCAGGTTGACCTGGAAGTCGATGTCGAAGTTCCGCTGCGCCTGCCGGATGAGCCCCAGGTAGGAGTTGTTCACCAGCACGTGGACGTACGGGATGCGGTGCTGCGCGCCGACGGCGAGCTCCTCCAGCATGAACTGGAAGTCATAGTCGCCGGAGAGGGCGACCACGGAACCGTCCGGGTCGGCCGTGGCCACGCCCAGCGCGGCGGGGATCGTCCAGCCCAGCGGCCCGGCCTGGCCGCAGTTGATCCAGTGGCGCGGCCGGTAGACGTGCAGCATCTGCGCGCCCGCGATCTGGGAGAGGCCGATCGTGCTGACGTAGCGGGTCTCGGGACCGAACGCCCGGTTCATCTCCTCGTACACCCGCTGCGGCTTCAGCGGCACGTTGTCGAAGTGGGTGCGGCGCTGCAGCGCGGCCCGGCGTTCCTGCGTGGACGCGGCCCAGACCGAGCGGTCCTTCAGCGTTCCGGCCGCCTTCAGCTCCCGCGCCACCTCGACGAAGAGTTCGAGTGCCGCCTTCGCGTCGGAGGCGATGCCGAGGTCCGGGGCGAAGATCTTGCCCAGCTGGGTGGGCTCGATGTCGACGTGGACGAAGGTGCGGCCCTTCGTGTAGACGTCCAGCTTGCCGGTGTGGCGGTTGGCCCAGCGGTTGCCGATCCCGAGGACGAAGTCGGACTCCAGGAAGTTCGCGTTGCCGTAGCGGTGCGAGGTCTGCAGGCCCACCATGCCCGCGTTCAGCTCGTGGTCGTCGGGGAGGATGCCCCAGCCCATCAGGGTGGGGACGACCGGGACGCCGGTCAGCTCGGCGAACTCGACCAGGAGTTGTGACGCGTCGGCGTTGATGATGCCGCCGCCCGCGACGAGCAGGGGCCGCTCGGAGGCGTTGAGCATCTCCACGGCCCGCTCGATCTGCTTGCGGCTCGCGGCGGGCTTGTGGACGGGCAGCGGCTCGTACAGCTCGGGGTCGAACTCGATCTCGGTGAGCTGCACGTCGATCGGCAGATCGATGAGGACCGGCCCCGGCCGGCCCGTGCGCATCAGGTGGAAGGCCTGCTGGAAGACGCCCGGGACCTGGGCGGCCTCCAGGACGGTGGTCGCGGCCTTGGTCACCGGCGCGGCGATCGACGCGATGTCGACGGCCTGGAAGTCCTCCTTGTGGAGGACGGCGGTCGGCGCCTGGCCGGTGATGCACAGGATCGGGACCGAGTCGGCGATGGCGGAGTAGAGGCCGGTGATCATGTCGGTGCCGGCGGGCCCCGACGTACCGATGCAGACGCCGATGTTCCCGGCCGCGGCGCGGGTGTAGCCCTCCGCCATGTGGGAGGCGCCCTCGACATGGCGGGCCAGGGTGTGCCGCACCCCGCCGGAGGCCTTGAGGGCCGCGTAGAACGGGTTGATCGCCGCACCCGGCACGCCGAACGCGTTGCTGACGCCTTCGCGCTTGAGGATCTCAACTGCCGCTCGGGCAGCGGTCATACGAGGCATGAGTGCTCCTGCTCGGACCTGGTGGAGTCGGGCTCTGTCGCGCCACCTGAGAGCGCCAATTCCGCATTATGGAAAATTAGTTCTGCTATACGGAATCAACTTAGGGCGACTCGGGACAGCCGTCAAGGGAGGGCGGAGAAAGGGGCGCGGAGAGCCGGGCCGAAGTGCGCGATTTCCTCCCCGGGCCGTCGCTCCTGGTGGACGATGGAGGCACGGAACGCAGTCGCCGCCACAGGGGCGGAGGGAAGGGGCAGCACGTGGAGTCCGTACCGGTGCGCTGCCCGGCCTGCCGCAGGGATCACGCATACATCACTCCCGTGTACCCCTGCCCGTGCGGTTCCCCGACCGCCCCACCGCTGATGCGCGGCGCCCCGGCCGTCCCCATCACGCACCGCACGTGGAACGACGACTGGGTGAGCGTGCGGTGCCACTCCTGCGGGCGCCGCGACCAGTGGCCGCACCCCGAACTCTGCTGCCCCTGCGGAACGGTTCTCCGCATCCCCGTGCGCCCGGTGGCCACGCGCGGTCACACCACGCCGCCCACCACGACGGGTCCGGCCGACCCGTCGCACATACCGCTGCCGCGCACGGCCGCTCATCCGCGGCCGCCCTTCCGGCCCCTGGTGATACGCACGGCCCGCGACGCGGTGAACACGGCGGCGCTGTACCTGAAGTGGCTGGGCTTCTGCGACGTCGTCCGGTCCGAGGTGCGCACCGGCTCCCGGATCGACCTCAGAGCCGCCGGACTCGTCGCCCAGGTCGACGCGACCACGCGGCCGACCGCCCTGCGGGATGTCGAGTGCCTCTGGCTGAACGCCCTGAACACCTCGGCGTCCGGCGCGCTGTTCTCCCTGGCCGGCTACACGGACGAGGCCCGCTCACGCGCGGACGGCCTCGCCGTCCCGCTGTTCGTCCTGGACCTCACCGGGACGCCGCAGCCGGCGAACGGCCCCGCGGACGAGCTGGTCAGCACCGGGCCCTGACCTCACGCCCCGTCGAATGATTTCGGTCACCTACGCCCTGCCAGGCGCATATGTTCGAGCTGTTGTCAGTATGAGGACGTAGAGTGAAGGCATGGTCTTAACTCCTCGGCATCCCACCCACTACGCCCCTGCTTTCCTGACCCAGCCCGCCCACCCTTCCGCCGTCGAGGCCAACGAGGCGATCCGCGCACTCGTCGACTCACGGGCCGGCCAGGACTGGACGCCGGTGGAGGCCGCGGAGTACGAAGTGCTGCTCATCGAGTGGGCGGCGGCGACCCAGGGCATAGGCTCCGGCGTCATCGAAGCCGCCTGACGCCGCGGCCCCCCGTCCGGGCTACGCGCCGTACCCTTCCCGCAGCTCGACCTTCCGGACCTTGCCGCTGACCGTCATCGGGAAGGCCTCCAGGATCCGCAGGGCGCGCGGAATCTTGTAGTGCGCCAACCGCTCACGGCAGTACGCGGCCAGCTCGTCGAGCGCCGGCGGATCGGCCGGATCGCGGGGAATGACGCAGGCCAGGATCTCCTCGCCGTACCTGTCGTCCGGCACCCCGACCACCTGGACGTCCGCGATCTTCGGATGACCGTGGAGGAACTCCTCGATCTCGCGCGGATAGACGTTCTCCCCGCCACGGATGATCATGTCCTTGATCCGGCCGGCGATCTGGACGTACCCGTCCTCCCGCATCACCGCGAGGTCCCCCGTGTGCATCCAGCGTCCCGCGTCGATGACTTCGGCGGTCCGCTCCGGCTGATCCCAGTAGCCGAGCATCACGCTGTAGCCACGGGTGCACAGTTCACCGGCCTCACCGCGCGGCAGGGTCACGCCCGTCGCCGGGTCGACGACCTTCACCTCGATGTGCGGCATCGCCCGTCCGACCGTGCCGGTGCGGTGCTCCAGATCGTCCTCCCTGCGGGTCTGGGTGGAGACGGGAGAGGTCTCCGTCATGCCGTAGCAGATGGACACCTCGTCCATGTGCATCTGCGCCATGACCCTCTTCATCACCTCGACCGGGCAGGGCGATCCGGCCATGATCCCCGTGCGCAGCGAGGAGAGGTCGTAGGACGCGAAATCCGGGAGACCGAGCTCCGCGATGAACATCGTGGGCACGCCGTAGAGCGAGGTGCAGCGCTCCTGCTGGACCGCTGCCAGCACGGCGGCGGGTTCGAAGGACGGCGCGGGGATGACGATGCAGGCACCGTGCGAGGTGATACCGAGGTTGCCCATGACCATGCCGAAGCAGTGGTAAGCCTTCGAAGCACACACGAAGGCGGCACAGCATGGAACTCACCTGGCACAAGGACGCCAAGCCCAGCACGTACTACGCCACGCACAACGGCAGGCGCATCGCCACGGCCCGCAAGGAAGCGACGGGTGGCGCATGGGTCGGGACTGTCGTCGGCTTCGGTCACACGTTCGGCGGTCGTCGCCTCCTGGACGTGAAGGAGCTTGCACAGCGGCACGTCGAGCGCATCTACGGCGAGGGCGAGTGGACCCTCTTCCCCGCTCAGGACCTGAAGCCCGGCATGATCCTCGGTCGCGACAGTTGGAAGGACGGAGAGCGGGAGATCGTCTCTGTCGACGTCGACACCGAGGCGCAGACGGTCTCTGTCGAGCTCACCTCCGAGAGCGCCCGAGAGCTCGGGTTCACGCTCGACGACACGTACGTCATTGACGCCATGGTCCGGGTCAAGGTCGTGGCGGAGGAGATCGAGGAGGAGGAGCAGGCTCCCGAGACTCCGGCCGTGGACGCTGAAGACGCTCCGTCCATCCTGGTGGACGTTTGCCCCACCGAGCACGGCACAGTGTGGGTGAACATCACCTGCCCGACCATGGACGCCGAGCCCTCCCGTAAGGCTGCGTCGGTTGCCCGTGGCTACGCCAAGAACAACGGCTTGGGCAAGTGCTACCGGATCACCTCCGGCGCCACCGTGGGAGGCGACGTCACCGAGTGGCGCTACCTCTACGGCTTCGAGGTCCCGAAGGGACCGGAGAGCGAGGCTGACGCCACCCATGACGCAGTTCCCCAGACGACCGCGTGCGGTCTGCGTCGACCCGGTAACGAGCGACTCGGGTGCATCCGGATGGCAGGGCACAGCGGTGCGCACCGCGACCCGGTAGCCGTGGGATGGAGCGATACGGTCGGCACCCCGGTGACCGCGTGCGGTCTGCGTCGCGACGGTTGGGAGCGCCCCGGACCGGGCGCCCGACGTCTCCCCTGCACCCTCCCTACGGGGCACACGCAGCCTCACCGCGACGCGTTCGGCCGCTCCTTCACTCGAAGCGAGGCAGACGCAACCGAGGACAAGGCGACTGCACCCGTGGCGCCCGATGGCGGGCAGGTGATCGACCTCCACCCGTTCACCGCCATCGTGGACGTGATCGCCGGTACGGGCGTCCTGATCAGTCCCCCGGCATCCGAGGACCTGTCCGTGTCTGCCGGTGGCGCCTCCCTGCATGACGCACTCCTCGCCGACGTCATGCGACGTCTTGCGCTGCTCGGCGTCGAGGCGCTCGAAGGAGAGGACGGCGGGCTGTCCCTCGAAGGTGTCACCGCTGACGGACGTCAGGTGTTCAGCCTCTACCTGTCCGACTCGATCACGACAGAGCCCGACTTCGAAGAGGTCGCCTGCTCGATCGAGGCACTGCGACAGGCCGCCGGTCTTGACCGGCTCACCGAGTAGCGGGAACCCGTGGGAGGGGTCGGCTACGGCTGGCCCCTCCCCGCTCGGCCATCATGGAACGCAGACCGGAGCAGGAGAGAGCACCCGATGAACGTCACGATCTACGTCCGACTGTCGCAGGATCGCCACGGCGACAGCCTCGGCGTGGAGAGGCAGGAGGCGGAGTGCCGCGCCTTCGCCGAGGCGCGCGGCTGGACCGTGCGGGAGGTCTTCGCGGACAACGACATCAGCGCCACGAAGGGGAAAATCCGCCCCGACTTCGAGGCACTGCTGATGTCCAAGCCCGAGGCCGTCTTGGTCTGGCATACGGACCGGCTCATCCGCGTAACGCGAGACCTTGAGCGCGTCATCGACCTCGGGGTCAACGTCCACGCGATCCACGCTGGGCACCTGGACCTGTCGACTCCGGCCGGTCGTGCGGTTGCCCGCACAGTTACAGCCTGGGCCACGTACGAGGGTGAGCAGAAGGCGATTCGACAGATCGCGTCGAACGTCCAAGCGGCTCGGGCAGGCAAGCCCTACACAGCCGGTATCCGCCCCTTCGGCTACGGCGACGACCACATGGCCGTGATCCCCAAGGAGGCTGCCGCGATCGTCGAGGGTGCCCGGATGATCCTTGCCGGTGAGTCCCTGTCTGCCGTGGCCCGAGCCTGGAATGAGGCCGGTCTGATCTCGCCTCGCTCAAAGGCGCAGAGCACGAAGGCGGACGGCTGGACGCTGCGAGGGGTGAAGAACCTCCTCACCTCCCCCCGCTACATCGGACAGCGCACCTACCGGGGCGACGTCGTCGGCGAGGCGGAATGGCCCGCGATCCTGGACGAGGCGACGCACTACGCGTGCGTAGCCATCCTGAACAGCCCTGAGCGGTTCTCCGGTGGACGTCGTACCGGGCGAGTGCCCGGAACCCTGCTCGCGGGCATCGGGCAGTGCGGAGACGACGACTGCACCGACAAGGTCAACGGCCGTGGCTACCGAGGGGCACCCGTGTACGGGTGCAAGGCCACGCATACAAGGACCCCCCGAGAGCTTGCCGACAAGCGGGTTGGTAACTCCGTCCTGGCACGGCTCATGTTCCCCGACTTCCTGCCGTCCATCCTGGCAGCGAACGCGGAGCAGGGCAGCGACTCGGCAGGGCTGCATGTGGAGGCGAAGAACCTCCGCGAGAGGCTCGACGGCTTGGCTCTGGCCTACGCCGAAGGGGCGATCAGCCTGTCACAGATGACGGCCGGTACCGAGGTGATCAGGGCCAAGCTCGACACCGTCGAGGGCAAGCTGACGAACGTCACCGGCCTGCCTCCCATCGACCCGGTGGCGGGCATCGCTGGACTGATCGAGGGGTGGCCGAACCTGCCCCTCCCGACGCGCCGGGCGTGGGTGGACTTCTGCTGTGTCGTCACGCTGAATCCGGCGCGAGGCAGGCACGCGAAGAACATGACCGTGGACGACCACGTCACCATCGAGTGGAAGGATGTAGCACCGAACGCGTAGGCGCCACGTAACGGCCGGCTGGGAGGCGGAGCCGACCGGCCTGCCGGACCATTGGGCCTCGTTCCCTCACACCGAGAGGGCGGGGCTCTCTGCGTCCCGTGCGCCCTCTGGGCGCCTCAGTTCATGCAAGGACGTGCATACCCGCGTTCATGGGTAGACGGCCTCTGAGCGACCCTCGTACGGTCGTCCTGAGCGGCCCGGTCGGGCCGACAGACCAGGGGGTTACGCATGGCTGAGCGTGCAGGGCTTACCCGACTCACCGGCAACGGGAACGGCGAGTGCGGACAGGGCGACTGCCCGAACGTCTACCGCACCGCGTCCGGCTCGTTCGTGGTGCAAGGCGACGTATCCGGCGCCTTCACTCCGCCGCAGGGGGAAGGGCTTGTGGAGATCCCCGAGAGCGTTCTTCGGGAGGCTGTCCGTGCTCTTGGATGGTGACGACTGGCAGGCCAAGTTCCGCGACTTCCAGACGGAAGCGTGGCGACTGGAGACCCTGCCTCAGTACCTCGTTCAGCAGGAGGCCGAGGAGTTCGCAGCGTTCAAGGCGGGGGCCCGGTTCCCTGGCCCGTACGTGGACTCCTGGACAGAGATGGTGAGCACGCGGAACGTGGGACGCGTCCACATCGTGCGTCGGCCGTTGAGCGCCTACCTGCGCTTCGAGTTCGAGCGGTACTACCAGCATCAGGCGTCGGCAGGAGAGGACATCCGCATCCTCGATCTGACGGACCGCCCCAATCCGCTGCCGGACGACGTCGGCGACTACTGGATGTTCGACCGCTCGACGGTCGTCTTCATGCGCTACGAGGACGACGGCAGGCAGATCGGCCGAGAGCTGTACGAGGGCGATCCTGCGCCGTTCATCGAGTACCAGCGTCTCGCCATCGCCCAGTCGGTCCCCTTCCTGGAGTACGTGAAGAGCGAGTGACGTTCGAGCCCGAGGAGCTCGGCCAGTCCCGGCAAGAGCTGGGCTCCATGCTCCGAGATCTACGCAAGGCGGCCGGTCTCTCAGGGGACCGGCTCGCCGCGCGTTGCGCCATGTCTCAGTCGAAGGTGAGCCGCATCGAGAACGGGCAGACTCGCCCGACCCTCGTCGACATCGAGGCGCTCCTGATCGCCCTCGAAGCTCCGCCCGACGTAGTGGCGGAAGTAGCCTCCCTGGCCCGCACGGCGAACACCGAATGGCAGGACGCGAGGGGGCTCCGCAGGAAGGGGCTCGACAAGAAGCAACGGGAGTTGGCGGGGCTCGAAGCGTCGTCGGCAGAGTTCCGGTTCTTCCTGCTCTCGATGATCACCGGCCTACTCTCGACGCCGGAGTACATCAGGGCGAGCCTGGCCCACATCCCTGGCGACCACAGCAAGGCCATCGCCCGGAAGCTGGAGCGACAGGAAGTCTTGTACGACCGTTCGAAGCGGTTCACGTTCCTGCTGACCGAGCAGGCGGCACGGTCCCCGTTCCTTGCTGCCGACGCCATGGCCGTACAGCTTGACCGGCTCGCCTCCCTTACGCATCTGCCGAACGTGCGCCTCGGGGTGATCCCGATGGACACCCCGTTGCCGGGGTGCCCGTTGAACACCTTCACGATCTACGACGACCGTTTGGCCACGGCGGAGATGTCCACGGGCGTGATGGTGTTCCGTGACCCGAGGGACGTACGGACGCATGTCGAGGAGTTCGCCAGATACGAGGCGTGCACCCTCTTCGGCGAGGAGGCGAGAGCGAAGCTCGCCGAGTGGTCCGCTTCCTGCCGTGCGTGAGTTCAGTCGACAACGGGCATGAAGCGTCACCTTGCCCGGCTCTCGGGCGATGCTCATCCCGAGACACGCAACCGGGGAGGTCGCACGGAATGAGCGCACGACAGACGGCGATGTCGGGACCGGTGAACCTGGCGCTTCCGCTCCCGCCTCCCGAAGCGGCGGTGAACTGCGAAGTGTGCACGGCACTGGTCGAGCAGCGACAGGCGGCGCGGGACAGAGGGGACCTGTCGGGGGCGACAGACGCCGATGTGGAGATCCGCAACCACCCGCACCGAACGAGGAGGGGGCGTTGACCCGCTCCATCGTCCGCTTCGTGAAGCACCGGATCACGCAGCACCCGGATACTGACGTCACCTTCGAGGCCGAGTGTCTGGCGTACGAGTGCGAGTGGAAGGCGTCACCCTCGACGGACGGCGCGGCCGTGGACGTCGACTGCATGAGCCATACCGGCCGGACTGGACACGGGAGGTTCCGGCGCCTCTGCACCTCGTTCGCCCTCGTCGAGCGCGCCGAGTAGAGCTCCGGCACTCCTCGGGACGGCGAGCGAGACTCCGAGGTGTGCCGGTCGCAGAGCCCTCGTCGGCCTCCCCCCGTGGCTGATGGGGGCTCTGTCTTGTGCGCGGAGCGTGCCAGCCGGCCGTTCGGGGTGTGACGTGACCGACGTCACGGCAGAAGCATCCGGACAAACTCAAGATCAACTCCCACCAGTAAGTAGAGGGAGCGAGCGACTCCGGCGGCAGAGCGTGACTGGCGTCACGCTGGAAGCACCCGGACTGGCGACCCGCGCCCTCCGTATCAGTAGGTGGAGTGAGGCGCAGCCGAGCGACCCCGGCACTGGACATGACCGGCGTCACACTTTCAATGGATCGCTTCCAGGATGCCCCGCTCATCCGATCCTTGTAAGTAGGAGGAGCGAGGCGCAGCCGAGCGACCCTTGCCGTGGGCGTGACTGGCGTCACGCGCCAGTGACGGAAACTTCCGGCCTACTCGCTCCGTATCAGTAGGTAGGGAGCGAGCGAAGCGAGCGACCAAGCCTCGTAGGCGCTGGGCCCCTGACGGGGCCGTAAGCCGAAACTCCAGCCACTTACCCCAAGCCTTCAACGACAGGGCCTCTCTCACCCTGTCTTCCCCGAGTCGAGCCCGGCGTTACTCCTCCCGCCGAGTGCTCCTCACAGAGAAGCCCTGCCGAGACCTCCCACCTCCTGGGTCTCGGCAGGGCCTCTCTCATTTGCTCTCAACAGAACATCACCGCTGTCTACATGAAGGGAGGTCCCGCAAGTGGATCTCGATGGGAAGTACCTGACCACCCCGGAAGCCGCTCGTCGGCTCGGCATCGCACCGGCCACGATGAGGGTCTGGCGTTCGGAGGGGCGAGGCCCCACATACGTGCGCGTCGGCGGAACGATCGTCTACCGCGAAGACGTCATCGCCCGTGCCGTCAAGGAACGTGGTGCTCGATGAGCCGACGCTCTACCGGCCACTGGGTGGGAAGCACCCGAGCCGCTGAATGGCTGGGCATGAAGCGCCCACTCCTCCGCACCTTCCTGCTCCACTGCCGCCATGAGGGCGTCCTCCCCGAAGCGTGGGACTACGACGCGGAGCGTCGCCCTGCACTGGCCTTGAACACCGAACACATCTGGAACAACTGGGCGGAGTGGGAGCGCGCCTACGCCGCCTGGCGCGGACGTCGCCACTGACCCCGAGGCGGCCGACAGGCCGCCCTCTCGCAAGCCTCTACGCCCTCCTGGCCCCCGATGGCCACGAGGGCTTTTCTGTGCCCGCTCAGGGCCAACGCCAGCCATGCGGCCAAACGGCCGGCTGGAAGCACATCCCAACCGAATGGAGACCAACACAGTGGCAACCAAGATGATGACCAAGACCTTCGCCGACGCCATCGAGGCGGCCGAACGGGACGCCGCCCTCAAGGCGAGCAAGGCGCAGGCGGAGCTCTCCGAGCTCCGTGACGACATCGAGCGATGGAACGATGAGTACTTCGAGGCCGCCGCCCGAGTGAGCGCGATGCGAGGCCGCTTCGCTCGCGGCGTCGAGACAGCTTCAGCTCAGGAGTTCGCCGAGGCGCTGGCCGCCGAGGAGCGCGCCAAGCTCCTCGCGAACAAGCACATCAACAGCACCAACCCTGACGGCGAAGACCCGCGCATCCAGCGCGCCGAGCGCGCCCTTCCCCCGTCCGACAAGAAGGTGGCGAAGGCGGTGGCGTCCGCTCTCCTGGAGGCGAACACCTTCCCCGCCGCGCAGGTGTTCTCGACCTTCGCCGACGTGCGCGCCCTCGTGCCGACCGAGGCCGACGCTCCGGTCCTGATCGTCAGCCAGTCGGAAAGCTCCTGGGATGGCACGTACGACGACCGGCAGTACAAGCGCCGCACGACGTTCCCTGGCGTCACGTACAGCGCAGACGTCACCGTCACACTGTACCGACGCCCCGAGCACCGCGACATCGTCCCTGAGCGCGTCGTCCGGGCGCTGCGGAAGGTTGGCGGAGAGGTCCGCAACCCCGACTCCTTGAACGTCCTCATGCGGAGCGTGGGGGACGGCCTGGAGAAGGACGAAGTCCGCTTCACCGTGAAGCAGATTGAGGACCCGAACGTCGACCCGGAGCTGAAGGCTCGGCGTGACGACTGGTACGCGTCGAGGCGATCCACGCTGTCCGAGGCTGGGCCGCAGAGCGGCATGGACGTCTTCACGAGCCTGTACCGATGAGCCTCTGATCGGCCGTTGAGTGTCGTCCCTGGCAGGTCCGCGCTGGGGGCGGTGCTGAGCGGCCCGTTCAGGGGCCGTCAGACACAGGAGGTACCTCGTGTTCGTCGTCGTCATGCTCGTCGCCTACATCGCCGCTCTCGTCACGCTCGTACGCACAACCGTTGATCTGCTCCTCACGCCGGGAGCACCGGCGCGCAAGACCGGCTGACCAACCCCGCCCGACCGAGGCGCTCCCTGCCTGACAGGGGGCGCCTCTTCGTATGCCAACCCAAGGAGGAACAACCCCGCATGTCCGTCCCGAACACCCCGGCACCGAAGAAGGTTGCCACTGTCCTACTTCTGATCGCCCTCTCCCTTGTTGCCTCTCTCGCGTTCGTGAGCACGTTCCCCGCCGCACTGGCAGCCGCACAGGCCATCGGCCTCCCGCAGTACGCGGCCGTCTCCTGGGCTCTCCTGCCGGACGCTGGCACCCTCGTAGGACTACTCGGCGCTCTCGTCCTCACTGACCGCCGAGGCCGCCGCTTCGCCATCGTGAGCGTGGTCCTGTTCGGACTCTCCTCGGCCCTGGTCAACGTGGCCCATGCGCTGTCCGGCCGGTACGGCGAGGAGCCCGTTCCCCTGCTCGTCGCCTACGGACTGACGGCGACCCTGGCCCTCGTCCTGTCGGCCGAGGCTGCATCTCGCGTGGTCGTCTCCCTCATCCCTGCCGTCGAGGCGAAGCCTGTCCCCCACGTCGAGAGGAAGGCACCGGCAGGGAAGAAGACCGAGGGGAAGTCCCTGCCCTCCCGCCGCTCCGAAGCTGTCGTCATCGAGCAGGCGAAGGAGCTTGCCCAGACCTACGCGCGCACCGGCCGGAAGCTCACCGTCTCCGCCATGCAGACGGAGCTACGGCTCTCCTGGGCGCGTGCCTCCCGAGTTCACGCCGAGCTCGCGGCATGAGCCGCAAGACCTACACCGAGGCCCGGTGGCTGACGCCCGACATGTTGGCCACCCTGCCGGTCGGCACGGTCGTGCAAGTGTCCCTCGGCTTCGATCAACGGCTCTTGCTCCGCAAGACGGCCGACGGCCGCATGAGCCCCATCAAGGGAGCGTCGATCACTGTCGGCGCTCTCGTCGAGGTGGCCGAGCTCCTCGCGTCTCGCAGCGCCTGACCAATCCCCCGCACCTGCCAGCCGGCCGTTTCCCCGCCTTTGGGAAAGGGCCTGCTGGCGCACCCTGCTCAGACATCAACACCACATTGCCGAGGCGTAGCTACGCGCTGCCCTCGGCCTCTTGAAGGAGGTTGCACACCCGTGCCCACGACCAACGATCCCGCCGCTCCTTCCTGGGTCGGCTACGCATCCCGGTACCTCACGCTCCCCGCGAGCGAGCCGTTCCGGCTCTCCCCTCGGAAGCTGGCCCGGAAGTGCTCGATACCCGCAGCCGAGTTCGAGTCCGGGCTTCGCTCCCTTCAGGAGGAGGGGTTCCTCCGGCGCCTCGATTACGACATCTGGCAGCTTGCTCGGCCGGTGCGGTAGCCGATGCTGGAAGACCTGTTCCCCAAGATCGAGGAGAGCCGAGCCAAGCTGCGGAAGCGCGGGTATGCCCTGGCGACCGAGCACTACCCGCCGAACGGTCAGGCTGCCCGGTGGTACGCCGACGTGATCCAGTGCGTTCCTCGCAGCGGCCAACTGGTGGCGAAGCAGCTTGCCCGGCTCTGCGGTGAGGACTCCCGCGTAACCGTGCCGTGGCGCTCCCTGGCCGACGCCGTGGGCGTCCGGGACAGCGCCGGTCGAGAGCGCGCGTACACCGAGCGAGGCGTTCAGGTGCTCGTCGAGGCTGGGTGGCTGACGGTCGAGACGATCGGCCTCAAGCGCGGTGCGAAGACGACGTTCAGTCTGGAACCCGGAGAGCGGGCCACGGAGTGGCTGGGCTGGATCGACGCTGACGACTGGTTCGACGAGGCCGCCTGACCAGCTCGAACTTTTGGCCAGAGTAGGAAGCCTGACGCCTCGCCGTTCACGCCGAAGTTTTGGCCAGAGTAAGAGCCCGGTCCTGCCAAGAACTTTTGGCCAGAGTAAGAGCCCGGTCCTGCCGAGAACTTTTGGCCAGAGTAGGAACACGGCTTCGTCGTCGGCTTCGCCTCCGCCTCACTGCCTCGCAGGCCCCTCGTCGTCTTCGGCCATCGCCGGACGGAGTCCGGCACAGACGTAGTCGCTCAGTCCACGGGCCGCGTACGCGGCCACTTCCCGTGGAGGCAGCGGCGAAGAGATCTCCCCCTGTGGGCCGCGTAGCGGCCACCAGCCGAAGACGACTTGCCCGCTTGCTCTCTGGGGGCCGTAGGCCCCACTTCCCGAAGACGCCTTGCAGCTCTTCGAGGACTGCCGCCCGTCGGCTCCTGGCGGAGCCTCGGGCTCGCAGTGCATCACCCATCACCTACCTGCCGCCGCGCATTCCTCGTACGCCGCTGGCTCCCTACCCATCGCCGCCGACAGGCGGCCTCTCCCCCACCAATCGAAGGAGACCGAATCATCGTGAACACCACTACCTACGCCCCGATCATCGCCACCGACGGACGCAAGCTCTGCGGCATCGAGTCGTGCGGCCGTCCGCACCGTGTGCGCGGCCTCTGCCTGGCGCATGGCCAGCGCGTCCGTGTGCACGGCGACCCGCAGACCGACAGGCCGTTGCGCTCCCACTCCTCGCGTCCCTGGAAGGGCGACGACGTCTCGTACATCGGTGCCCACAACCGCGTGACTCGCGAGCACGGCAAGGCTGCCGAGTGGAAGTGCGCCTGCGGCTGTGGCCGACAGGCCACCGACTGGGCGTACCTCGGAACCGACCCGGCGGCGAAGATCGGCGAGACCGGCTGTCTGTACTCCGTCAGCCCCGACCACTACGCACCGTTGGCGAAGTCGTGCCATCGCAAGTTCGACGCCTGGCAGGCGCAGCGCCGTACCGGCGTCCCCCTGTCCCTCGCCATCGCCGAGGCGGTGGCCGCGTGAGCCGCCCGAGCCGAGCGGAACTCGACCGCCGATGGAACGAGGAGCTCTGTGCCCGATGCCTTGAGTCGTTCGAGCCCCGGTCCGTAGATCACGTCTACTGTTCGCGCCTCTGCCGACAGCGCGACGGGCGAGAGGTCGAGCGGTCCGAGGCTGGCCACTGTGGCGCCTGTGGCGCCTCCCTGGAGGGACGGCGAGCAGACGCCCGATGGTGCTCTGATGCCTGCCGAATGCGGGCGCAGCGGGCGGGTATCGGGTCATCGACCCCCTGAGAGACCCCCCGAAATTTCGGGGTGGTGAGTCGGTGCCTGGCTTCAATTCGAGGTCAGGCACCCCGGCCTTCGAAGGGCGGGCGGCTGACGTAGGCGGCTGGCCAAGTCGTGAAAACTCAGTACGAATTGGCGCCCCCCGCCAGCACACTGAAGCCATGGACGAACTGTATGTGGTCAGGCGCCTGCCGACCTGGCATGAGGAGCCGGAGCCGGACGACGAGTACGACAACGGCACGGACCCCAAGACCTTGTACGCCCTCTTCGGGCTGGCCATCTACAAGGCCAACTGCCTCGAACATTCACTCGTCAACGCTCTCGCTCTCACCAAACTCACCACAGCGCGGGAGCAAGGGGAGCAGCTCATGCGCGACCCCTGGACTCAAGGCTTCAAGGACATGATGGGCAAGCTCATCAAGCGCGTGGAGGCACACACCAGCGCCTACCCGGAGGTCGGCAACGACCTCACCAACAGTCTGAAGCGGCGTAACTTCCTGGTTCACAACTTCTGGCGCGAGCGCATCCAAGAGACGGTCGCCGAGGCTGGTCGGGCCAAACTGTGCGCGGACCTGAAGGCGGACTGCCGGCTGTTCACTCAGACGGATGAACGCTTCAGCGAGACGGTCCTGAACCCCATCATGGAGAAGATCGGGGTCACCGCCGAGGACGTCGAAGCCCAGTATGCGAAGGAGCGGCGCGAGGCGATGGCACGTTACGAGACCGAGGCGTTCACGGCCGGGGAAGAGTCGGCCTGACCTGCCCGTTCGGGGTAGAGGGTCGCGACCCTGTAGGGGTGGCAAGATGCCTGCCGGTAAGACGTAGCGGTGCGGAAGACCGGCGCCAGGGGGTCACCCCCCACCCCTTCGGCCCGAGTCGGCGCACGTCGACAGCCACGCAGCCACCCGGGGACACGCTCAGCGTCCGCAGGAGAGACGACGAGGCGACGACCGGCCCCAACTCCTCGGCCACGCATGGACAGACCGACAGCGGCCAGCACAGCGGCACGCAGACAGACCAGAGCCCCGGCTCTCTCGCACATCACGCGAGGGGCCGGGGCTCTTTCTGTCGTTGTGAACTGCATCACACATCACCTCGCGAGACTTGACAGGCGCTCGGCATTCATGGCATAGTCATCTCGTCACACGTACCCCGAAGGCGCACCACTCGAAGCAGTGGTAGAACGGCACGGGCAGACAGACCCGGTCCTGCTCGGTGTAGGCCAGCGACTCCCCGACGAAGTAGCCGTTGTTGAGGATGTTGTGGTGGGAGAGCGTGGCCCCTTTGGGGAACCCGGTGGTGCCGGAGGTGTACTGGATGTTGATCGGGTCGTCGCAGGACAGCTCGGCCTCGCGCGCCGCGAGCTGTTCAGCCGTCACGGCCCGGGAAGCAGCGGTCAGCTCGTCCCAGGACGGGTCGCCGATGTGGTGGACGGACCGCAGCGCCGGGCAGTCGGCCCGGACCTGGCCGACGAGCGCGCGGTAGTCGCTGGTGCGGTGGGAGAGCGAGGCGACCAGGACGGAGACACCGGCCTGCCGCAGCACGTGCTCCAGTTCGTGCGCACGGTAGGCCGGATTGATGTTGACCATGACGGCGCCGATACGGGCGGTGGCGTACTGGACGAGGACCCACTCCGGGCAGTTGACGGCCCAGATGCCGACCCGGTCGCCCCTGGCGACTCCGGACGCCATCAGCCCGCGGGCGAGCTCCTCGACGGCGGCCCCGAACTCGGCGTAGGTCCAGCGGCGTCCGGACTCCACGTCGACCAGGGCCTCCCGCTCCCCGAACGCCTCGACCGCCCGGTCCAGGTTGCGTCCGATGGTGTCGCCGAGCAGAGGGGTGCCGCCGGTGCCATGTGCGTACGAGAGGCCGCTCATCGCGGGTCTCCCTCGTCGAACTCGGTGCCGGTGCCCTGCGCCGTGCGCTCGCGCAGCTCGATCCTGCGGATCTTGCCCGAGACGGTCTTGGGCAGTTCGGCGAACTCCAGCCGGCGGATGCGCTTGTACGGGGCGAGGACCGCCCGGGAGTGCGCGAACAGCACCTCGGCTGTGCCGGGTCCCGGCTCCCAGCCCTCGGCGAGCACCACGTACGCCTTCGGGACGGAGAGCCGCACCGGGTCGGGAGCGGGTACGACCGCGGCCTCGGCGACCGCCTCGTGCTCCAGCAGGGCGCTCTCCAGCTCGAACGGCGAGATCTTGTAGTCGGAGGCCTTGAACACGTCGTCGGCCCGCCCCACATAGGTGATGTAGCCGTCCTCGTCCCGTGCGCCGATGTCACCCGTGCGGTAGTAGCCGCCCGCCATGGCCTCCGCCGTGCGCTCCGGGTCTCCGTGGTAGCCCGTCATCAGGCCGACGGGGGCGCCGGACAGGTCGAGGGAGATCTCTCCCTCCGCCGCGCCCGGAGCACCGGAGACCGGATCGAGCAGTTCGACCTTGAATCCGGGGCTGGGCCGCCCCATGGAGCCCGCCTTGAGCCGCTGCCCCGGTGTGTTGGCCACCTGCACGGCGGTCTCGGTCTGGCCGAAGCCGTCACGGATGGTGACGCCCCAGGCGCGCCGGACACTCTCGATGACCTCGGGGTTGAGCGGCTCGCCGGCCGCGACGGCCTCGCGCGGGGGCGTCTTCAACTGCGCCAGGTCGGCCTGGATGAGCATCCGCCAGACGGTCGGCGGGGCACAGAAACTGGTGATCGCCGAGCGGTCCATCTCCGCCATCAGCCGGGCGGCGTCGAATCGGGTGTAGTTGAAGACGAAGACGGTGGCCTCGGCGCTCCACGGCGCGAAGAGATTCGACCAGGCGTGCTTCGCCCAGCCGGGTGAGGAGATGTTGAGATGGACGTCGCCGGGCTTGAGACCGATCCAGTACATCGTCGACAAGTGGCCCACCGGGTACGAGACATGGGTGTGCTCGACGAGCTTGGGACTCGCCGTGGTGCCCGAGGTGAAGTAGAGCATCAGGGGTTCGTCGGCGCCCGTCTCCCGGTCCGGGGTGAAGGTCTCGGGCGCGTCGTCGGCCCCGCCGTAGGAGAGCCAGCCCTCGGCGTCCGCGCCGACGGCGATCCGGGTGTAGTCCCCGGGCACCTCGTCGAACTTCGCGGTGTCCGCCGAGCGTACGAGGACGTGGCGGACCTCTCCGCGCTCGACCCGGTCCCGCAGATCCACCGGCCCCAGCATCGGGGTGGCGGGGATGACGACGGCACGCAGCTTCATCGCGGCCAGTGCCGTCTCCCACAGCTCGACCTGGTTGCCGAGCATGACGAGGATCCGGTCGCCCGCGGCCACACCTTGTGCCCTCAGCCAGTTCGCCACCCGGCCGGAGCGGGCCGCCATCCGGGCGAAGGACACCTCGGTGCGCCCGCCGTCCTCCTCCACGATGTGCAGGGCGGTGCGGTCGTTGTCCTCGGCGATGACGTCGAACCAGTCGAGCGCCCAGTTGAAGTGGTCGGGCCGGGGCCAGCTGAAGCCCTCGTACGCCGTGGTGTAGTCCTCACGGTGCTCGATCAGGAAGTCCCGGGCCGCCCGGAACGCCCCTGTCGCACTCGTCGCCGGCATGTGCCCTCCTCGTCGTGAACCCGTCCTCTACCATCATGCGAACAGTGACCCGGATCTCACCACCCCCGGACAGGGGTGGGGCCGGCAGGACGGGGAGTCATCGGCGTGCAGGAAGCGGGGGAGGCGGCCGAGCTGCGGACAGCCCTGCTGAAGCTGCGCCGGACCAGCGGGCTGCCGGTGGTCTTCGGCGGCCTCCTGTCCGGCGTCCGTCACGCCCGGATCGCCGAGCTGAACGGGGCACGGACCTCCTCGCTGCGCGGACTGGTCATCTCGGCGGGGAGCGGGCTCGGCGGCAAGGCGATCGCCCTGTCACGGCCGTGCGCGGTCACGGACTACCCCTTGTCACGCCACATCAGCCATGAGTACGACACAGCCGTCGCGGCGGAGGGCCTGCGCTCGGTCGTCGCGGTGCCCGTCGTCGTACGCCGGGTGGTGCGCGGTGTGCTGTACGGGGCGCTGCGCGAGCCGCTGGCCCTCGGGGGCCGGACGTTCGACGCGACGGCCTCCGCTGCACGGGACGTGGAACAGGCCCTGGCCGTCCGGGACGAGGTGCGGCAGCTCCTGGCGGCCACCCGGGAACAGCTCACCGAACCCGGCACGCGCCCCGGCGCCTGGGAGGACGTCCGCGAGGCGCATCGCGAGCTGCGCGCGCTGGCCCCGAAGATCGTGGACCCGGTGCTGCGCGACGAACTGCTCGCGGTGTGCGGGCGGCTGGCGTCGGCCGCGGGGACGGACCGGGATCCGGCGGCCGGGCGGGTACGGCTGGCGCCGCGCGAGGTGGATGTGATGGCCTGCGTGGCGTCGGGCGCGACGAACGCCGCGGCGGCCGAGCGGCTGGGGCTGCGGCCGGAGACGGTGAAGAGCTATCTGCGGTCCGCGATGCGGAAGCTGGGTGCGCACACCCGGCTGGAGGCGGTGGTGGCGGCACGCCGCGCGGGACTGCTGCCGTGAACCGGACCGGGTTCCGGGCCGTGCCGGGCGGGACGCCTCAGTCCCCGAAGTCGGCGAACGTGCCGAAACGGATGTCGTGGACGGACGCCCGGGACATCACCGTCAGCAGGTCCGCGGCCTCCTGGGTGATCTCCTCGCGCCTGGCCCGGTCCAGTCCGCCCAGGGCCTGCACCGTGACGGTCGCGGCGTCCCCGGCCTCGTCGAGGCGCCAGAGCGCGGCGAGAAATCCGTCGGCCAGGACGGTCCCGTAGGACTGGTTGCCGACGCCGTTGCGTCCCTTGTACGCGGGCGGGATCACCCGGGTCCGGTCGGCGTGGCCGAGCAGGACGTTGTCGAACTCGGGGAGGAAGCGTGGCGGGGCGGGCGTGCCGGGGTCGGGGCGCGGTGCGTCGGGCAGGTCGAAGAGTTCGACGCCGCTCTCGTCGCGGAAGGTGACCAGCTGGGGCCGCAGGCGTTCGAAGACCTCGCGCATCCGGGTGAGCCCGGCCCACATCTGCATGTCCTTCACCGAGGCCGGCCCGAAGGCGCCGAGGTAGCGCAGCACGGCCGTGTCGGGCGAGGCCGCCGGCCGTGCCGGGCTGTCCAGCCAGTGCTCCGCGGTCGTCAGAGCGACCTGTCCGCTGCGCCCCCACAGCCCGCGCGGGGTCACCTGGACCAGCGGCAGCCGGCAGCGGGCGGCGACCGCGAGGGCCCGGGGATCGGCCTTGGGCCAGTGCGGGAGCAGCCCTTCCCGGAGTTCCCTCATGGTGCGCGGGCGTTCCTCGACGAGTTCCCTGGCGAGCGAGGCGAGCCGGTCCAGGTCCACGCCCGTGAGCCCGCCGCGGAACATGTTCAGCTCCCGGTCACGCGCCGGCTGGACCAGGGGGCGCAGAGTGAGCGCGTCCTCGGCGGTGTGCGTGTGGAGGGTGGAGCGCAGGGTGACGATCCTGACCACCTCGCGGGACTCCATCAGTGCCGAGAGCGAGGCCGGGTCGAAGCTCTCCAGCCTGGAGAAGAGCTGGAAGTACGGCGGCCGGGTGTTCTGGGCCTGGAGGCCGACCAGCCGGCTGACGGCTTCCTTCACCGGGACAGCGGTGCGCCGGAGCAGCAACTGGCGCGCCATCGTCGCCCTGTTGAGCGCGCGGGTGGAGAGCACGGGAGCGTGTCCGGCGGCCATGGCCACAGGTTACCCGGGCCCTGGGACGCCGTCCCGGAGCGGGCGACACCCCCACATCCCGCAGCACCGCCGACCGGACGGCGCCGGCCCGCATGATGGGGCGGTGATCAGTGTCCTGTTCGCCGTCCTGACCGCTCTCAGCAACGGCACCGCGTCGGTGCTGCAGCGCCGCGCCGCCCTCGGTGTGCCGGACAGCGAGACGATGCGTCTGTCGCTGTTCGGGCATCTGATGCGCCAGAAGGTGTGGCTCGCCGGGATCGCTCTCGTGGTCCTGGCCGCCGTCTTCCAGGCGGTGGCCCTGGCCACGGGCCCGATCGCCGTGGTCCAGCCGATCTTCGTGATCGAGCTGCCGGCGACGTTGGTCGTCGCCGGATTCGTGATGCGGGTCGGGGTGCCGCGCCAGGTGTGGACCGGGGTGGCCGCCGTGACGCTGGGCCTGGCCCTGGGGATGGCTGCCGCCGCGCCGGTCGGCGGCAGCGAGGACGTCCAGGGGGCGGCCTGGATCCCGGCGCTGGCGGCGACCGTGATCTTCGAGGCCGTGCTGATCGCCGCGGCGCTCGGTGCCACCGGTGATGCCCGGGCCGCCCTGCTGGGACTGGCCGCGGCGTGCGGTTACGCGCTGACCGCCGCGCTGATGAAGGACGCCATGTCGCAGCTGGACGGCGAGGGGGTGACCGGCTTGCTGACGGCGTGGCAGCTGTACGCCACCGCGGTGGCCGGCGTGGGTGCGCTGTTCCTCCTCCAGAACGCGCTCCAGGCCGGCTCACTGGTGGCGGTGCAGCCGATGCTGACGCTCGGGGACGCGCTGATCAGCATCACCTACGGGGTGACGCTGTTCGGCGAGGAGCTGCGGTCCGGGTGGTGGCTGCTGCCCCAGCTGACCGGGGCGGCTCTGATCGCCGTCGGCTGTGTCGTCCTCGCCCGCTCCCCGCTGGCGGCGGTGAACGCCCCGCCCCCTCGGGTGGAGTGACCCGTCAGGGCCGTCCCCGCGCCGGGACCTCCTCGCCGGGCGGGACCGGTCCGGGCGGGGTGCCGTCGCCGAAGGGGCGGCCGCCCAGCTGCTCCCGGTGGTGCGGGGTCAGCCAGCCCGACAGGTCGGGGCCGAGCGGCACGATGCCGGTCGGGTTGATGCCGGTGTGCACCTCGTAGTAGTGCCGTTTGATGTGGTCGAAGTCCACGGTGTCGCCGAATCCGGGGGTCTGGTACAGGTCGCGGACGTACGCCCACAGGACGGGGTCCTCGGTGAGCTTGGAGCGGTTGCACTTGAAGTGCCCGTGGTAGACGGCGTCGAAGCGGACCAGGGTGGTGAACAGCCGGATGTCCGCCTCGGTGATCGTGTCGCCGACCAGGTAGCGCTGTCCGGCGAGACGTTCGGAGACGAGGTCCAGGCGGCGGAACACATCGACGTACGCCGCCTCGTACTCACCCTGTCCGGCGGCGAACCCCGCGCGGTAGACGCCGTTGTTGACGTCCCGGTAGATGCCGTCCATCACCGTGTCGATCTCGTCGCGCAGCCGCTCCGGGTAGAGGTCGGGGGCGCCGGGACGGTGCAGAGCGGTCCATTCGGTGGCGAGGTCGAGCGTGATCTGCTGGTAGTCGTTGGTGACCAGGGCCCGGGTCGGTACGTCGACGACCGCGGGGACGCTGACCCCGCCCGGGTGGTCGCGCTCCCGTGCGTCGTAGGCCTCACTCAGGTAGCCGATGCCGAGCACCGGGTCCTTGCCGCCCTCGTCGAGGGTGAAGCGCCAGCTGCGGTCGTCCTGGACGGGGTCGGTGACGGCCAGGGAGAGGGCGCTCTCCAGCCCGAGCAGCCGGCGTGAGACCAGGGCCCGGCTCGCCCAGGGGCAGGCCCGGCTGACGACCAGGCGGTAGCGTCCGGCCTCGACGGGCCAGCCGTCCCGGCCGTCGGCGGTGATGCGGTCGGCGAAGTGGCTGCGGGAGCGCTTGAAGGGCTTGCGGCCGTACGCGGTGTTCCCGCCCTGCTCCTGGTCCTCGTTGTCGCTCATGGTGTTCCCCTCGGGGCGTCGGTGGCGTCGGACGTCTGGTCACGTTTCCTTCCCCGCCTGCCCGCCGCGACATCGGCCAGAGCCACGATCAGGCCGGCGAGGACGAACGCGACCGAGACGAGCAGCCCGTGGTCGTAGGCCGCCGCCCAGTCGCCGGGGCCCAGCTGGGCGAAGAAGAGCGAGCCCACCGCGGCGATCCCGATGGACGAGCCGACGCGCTGGCTGGTCTGGAGGGTGCCGCCGGCGCTGCCCCCGTTCTCGACCGGCACCTCGGAGAGGGTGAGGGTCTGGTTGGGGGCGATGACGAGTCCGCTTCCCAGGCCGGCCAGCAAGAGGGGGGCCGCCATCGCGAGCCCGGCGCCCCGGCCCGGCACCAGATGCGCGGCCAGCGCGGTCAGCCCGAGTCCGGCGGCCACCATGGTGAGTCCTACGACGATGAGGGGCCGCCCGAAGCGGCCGACCAGCCGGCCTCCGATGCTCGCCGACGCGCCGGCCCCCAGGGCGAACGGAGTGATCGCCAGGCCCGCCTCCAGGGCGCTGTAGTGCAGTCCGGACTGCAGGTAGAGCGTGCTGATGAAGAAGATCGAGGTGAAGCCGGCGAAGTACAGGAGGATCATCAGGCAGCCCAGCCAGAAGGACCGGAGCCGGAAGAGTGAAAGGTTCAGCACCGGCTGGACGCCGCGTCGCGTGCAGCGGGACTCCCAGGCGACGAACGCCGTGAGCAGGACCGCGGCGACCGCCACGAGGAGCCACTTCTCCTGGCCCGGCCACTGCTGGGCCTGGACGAACGGAAGCAGCAGGGCGAGGACCCCCGCCCCCAGCAGCAGGACTCCGACGGGGTCCAGGTCGCGGGGGCGTACCCGGGTCGCCGAAGGCGTGTCGGGGAGCAGCCGCCGGGCCAGCAGGAGGCAGACGATCCCGATCGGCAGGTTGACGTAGAACACCCAGCGCCAGCCTTCCTGCGCTCCGGCCCCCTGGATCAGGAGACCGCCCAGCAGCGGGCCGACAGCGGTGGAGATGCCGACCACCGTGCCGAACATGCCGAAGGCGCGGCCCCGCTCACGTCCGGAGAACATCTGCTGGATCAGCGCGGAGATCTGGGGTGAGAGCAGTCCGCCCGCCGCGCCCTGGAGGAGCCGGGCGATGACGAGCCAGAGGCTCGACTGGGCGGCCCCGCAGGCGGCGGAGGCCAGCGTGAAGAGGGTCAGCCCCGCCATGAACACCGCGCGCCGCCCCCGCGCGTCCCCCAGGCGTCCGCCGGGGATGAGGACGAGGCCGAAGGCGAGCGCGTATCCGGACAGGACCCACTGGAGGTCCGATTCCGGGGTGTCGAGGCCCTCCTTGATGGACGGCAGCGCCACGTTGACGATGGAGACGTCCAGCAGCGTCATGAAGCCCGCCACCAGGCAGACGGCCAGCGCACGCCAGCGACGGGGGTCGAGGGGGCCGGCGTCGGGCGTGCCCGCGGCCCTGTGCTCCGTGCTCTCTGCCATGGTCCGCACTCTAGTGCCGCACCGGCCGGGGTTCGCCTCGTCGCGACGCCCGGCACGTCCACCCGCCGCACCGGGCGAAAACCCGAGTACGTCCCGGACGAAGGCTTCCGGCCGTCCATCGGGAGCACGCACCGGACGCTGCTCCTCGACGGGCG
>NZ_DATMVN010000007.1:0-6359 GCF_035563135.1 Streptomyces sp. | reverse complement strand
CCGCGGGTGGAGCGGGCAGGACCGCCGGTGCGACCGGCGTACCGGGTGGCGTGAACGGCGCCGGGGCACCGGTGCTTCCCCCGCCCTGCGCACCCAGCATCGCGGTGAAGGTCGTCTCCGTCATCTGCAGGAAGGCCAGGTGGCTGTCGATCAGCATGCGCTGGCAGGCCTCATGGGCCTGTGCTGTGTAGCGCTGCACATTGTCGATCACGGCGAACCAGCCGGTGTCCGTGCCGGCTGCGGCAGCCGCAGGGGGCACGGGCGGTACGGGCGGTACGGCGAGGTCACCGGGCGCCGGCCCGGTGGCAGCGGGAGGGGTGGTGGCCTGGGCCGGAACCTGTGCAGCGGACGGGGGTGCGTCGAGCCGGCGGGGCGGGTTCGGCGCGGGCCGCGCGTCGGCCCCTCCGGCGGGCGGGTAGGCCCGGCCGTGGTTCTTGCCATTGATCTGCACGGTCATTCCGGGCCTGCTCTCCTCGGCTGCTGCTGCGGGCGGCGCGTAGGGCGCCCACACGTTGTCGTGGTCAAGGGGGACGCCCCACACGGCGAGCCGGCCGAGTGCGTCCTGCAGGGAGGTGACCCCGTTACGTCCCTTGCGGTCCAGGCCGACCGCCAGGTGCTCGCGGTCACCGAGGATCTGCGCGACGAGACCCGAGAGCGCGTCACCGGCGCCGACCTCGACGAACGTCCGTACCCCTGCGGCGTACATCGCTTCGATCTCGTCGCTGAACAGCACGGGTGAGGCGAGATGGTCGGCGATCCTGCGCCTGATCTCCCCGGGTGCGGACGGGTAGATCCCGGAGCCGGCATTCCCGTAGACGTCGATCCGGGGCTCGCTGACCGGAACCCCGCGCAAGTACGCGAGGAGCGGTTCGCTCGCCGGGGCGACGACCGGGCTGTGGAAGGCCGTCGCGGCTTCCAGCCGCCGGCTGGTGATCCCCTCGGCGGCGAGCTTCTGTTCGACGTCCCTGACCGCCCCTGCGGCGCCGGACACCACGGTCTGCGCGGGGGCGTTGTGGTTGGCCAGCCAGACGTTCTCGGCGCCGCAGCCGGCGATGACCTCCTCGATCCGGGCGCGTCCGGCCGCTACGGCCAGCATGGCGCCCGGCACGGCTGCCGCCTCGCGCATCAGCTCACCGCGCCTGCGGGCGAGGTCCACCAGGGACTCGGCTTCCAGGGCGCCCGCTGCGTGCAGCGCCACGAGTTCGCCGAAACTGTGGCCCGCCACGCAGTCCGGCCGCAGGCCGAGACCCCGCAGCACCTCGATCAGAGCGATACTGTGCACCGCCAGCGCGGGCTGAGCCCACTCGGTCGCGGTCAGCAGACCCTGCTGGGCGGCCCGGTCCTCGTCGTCGAAGGCGGGCGGTGGGAACACCACGCGGTGCAGTGCGTGCCGGCCGGATTCCATGGTTCCCAGCCGGTCCCACACCGCCTGGGCGGCCGGGGACAGCATGGCCACGTCCGCGCCCATGCCGACGTACTGGGCGCCCTGCCCCGGAAAGAGGAATCCGATCCGGCCGACGGAGGCCGCTCCGGCGGCGTAGTGGACACCCGTCGGTGTGGAGAAGCGCGTGTCCGGCTGCCGGCCGATCAGCGCGAAGGCCTGCTCGATCTTCTCCGACAGGTCGTCGTGGTGTGCCGCGACGATCGCGAGACGTACGGGGTCACTCGCGCGGAAGACCTGCTGGCTCTCCCGCGCGACCTCGGACAGCGGCCGGTCGTTGTCGATCGTCCGTTCCAGGAGGGTGGCTGCCGTCGGAGCGCTGAGGAGCACCAGCTCGGTGGGGGCGGTCCGGATGCGCCATGCCGGGCGGGCGCCGGCCCCGGGGGAAGGGACGTACTCCTCCAGGGTGACGTGGAAGTTGCTGCCGCCGAAGCCGAAGCTGGACACGGCAGCCCTGCGCGGCTGGTCCGGGGCGCGCACCCACGGGCGCGGCCGGGTGTTCACGTAGAACGGGCTGTCATCGATCCGCATGGCGGGGTCGGGCCGGTCCACCTTGATCATCGGCGGCAGGACCTTGTGGTTCAGGGCGAGGACGCTCTTGAGGAGGCCGACGGCACCGGCGGCGCACTTGGTGTGGCCGATCTGCGACTTGACCGAGCCGAGAGCACACCACTGCCTGTCCTCCCGGCCCGACTCCTCGTACACCTGGCGCAGAGCGGCGAACTCCGCCGTGTCCCCCGCGGCGGTCCCCGTCCCGTGCGCTTCCACCAGCTCGACGGTCTCCGGGCCGTAGCCTGCGTCCTCGTAGGCGCGCCGCAGGGCCCGCGCCTGCCCGTCGGGGACCGGCGCGTAGATCGCGCCGCTCCTGCCGTCCGAGGAGGTGCCGATCCCGCGGACGACGGCATGGATCCGGTCGCCTGCGCGCTCCGCGTCGGCCAGCCTCTTCAAGGCGTACATCACGACGCCCTCGCCGAGCATCGTGCCGTCGGCCGCGTCCGAGAACGGGCGGCAGTCGCCGCTGGGTGACAGGGCCGGCGTCTTGGAGAAACAGATGAACGTATCGACGTCGTTGGAGACGTCGGCGCCTCCACTGATCACGAAGTCGGCCCGGCCGAGAGCGAGTTCACCGACCGCCGCCGAGAGCGCCGCGAAGGAGCTCGCGCACGCCGCGTCCGTGGTGTGGTTGGTGCCGTGCAGATCGAATCTGTTCGCGATCCGGCCCGCGATGACATTGCCGAGCAGCCCCGGGAAGGTCGCCTCCTGCCAGGGGGTGTAGTGGCCGGTGATGCTGTCGCAGACGGCCTGCGCCTCCTCCTCGGGGATCCCGTTCTCCCGGAGGGCCTTGAGCCACACCGGGCGCTGGATCCGCGCGTTCATGTGGGTCAGCAGTTCCGTGGAGGCCGCCCCGAGGATCACCGAGACGCGGTCGCGTTCCGTTCCCCGGAGTCCACCGGCGTCGGCGAGGACCCGCTCGGCGACGGTGAGTGCGAGCAGCTGCACGGTGTCCGTCGCCCCGAGGGTGTTCGGCGGGATGCCGAAAGCCATCGGGTCGAACCCGGCATCGGACAGGAAGGCGCCCCGGCGGGCGTAGGTCTTGTCCGGTGCGGCAGGGTCGGGGTCGTAGTAGTCCTCGACGAGCCAGCGGGCGGCGGGGACATCGGTGATCAGGTCACGGCCGCTCACGACCGTACGCCAGAACCCGTCGGCACCGTGCTCGCCGGGCACGAGAGCGCCGACACCGACCACGGCGATCGGAACCTGTCGGGGGCCGGAGAAGGACATGCGGTCCACTTCCTTGCTGGTCGGTGGGCGCTGGGGCGCGGTCAGGCGAGGGGGCACGGGGTGAAGGCGAACGCCGAGGACGGCACCGGTACTCCGTAGGTGCGGAGCTGGTGGGCGCGGGTGACCACCGCGGCGCCTTCGAGCAGGTTGAGCGCGATCTGCACCACGGAGCGGTCGGCCCGCTCCGCCAGACAGCTGCCTGCCGCCCACCGGTTGAACGCGCCCATCGCCGGACCGCACCAGATCTGGAAGTCACTGCGCCGGGTGGTGTCCCCGGTGATGGCCCAGCGGCTGGAGTTCCCCAGGTACCAGCGGAAGACCAGTGCCATACGGTGTTTGGGATCCTGCTCGGCGCGGTCCGCCTCCGCGGGGTCGCGCTGCTGCCAGAAATGCCGGGTCCTCGCCCATACGTCGTCGATCGGGGCCCCGAAGACCTCCCGTTCGAGCTTGGCGCGCAGCTGCGGGGGCAGTTCCTCCAGAGAGGAATGAGCCTGGTACGCGGCATGGAGGTGTCCGGCTCTCTGGGCGAAGAGGCTTCCCCGGCGCAGGACTTGGAGCTTGACGCCCAGCTCGAACATGTCGGCTGCCGGGGCCATGATCACGTCGGCGATGTCGGCGTCGGCCAGCATCGCCTTCGCCTCGTCCGAGATTCCCGCTTCCACTGCGACCTGGTTCACCGAGCCCGTCACCACGTAGGCCACGCCGAGGGCGAACGCGGCGGCGACCGCGTCCGGCGTGCCCAGTCCGCCGGCGGCGCCGATCCTGACGGCCCGCGTGTACCCGTGGCGCCGGGTGAGTTCCTCGCGCAGGAGCAGGATCCGCGGCACCAGGACACCCAGTGGCCGGTTGTCGGTGTGTCCGCCGCTGTCGGACTCCACCGTGAGGTCCTCGGCCACGGGCACCAGTGCGGCCAGCGCGGCTTCCTCCGCGCTGAGTTCTCCGCTTTCGACCAGGGGGCGCAGCAGTTCGGGCGGTGCGGGTGAGAGGAAGCGTGCCGCGACTTCCGGGCGCGACACCTTGGCGAAGACCCGGGTACGCCGCAGGATCTGCCCGTCCGGGCCCCGGTGCAGTCCCGCTGCTGAGCACAGCACCACGGCCGGGGTGAGTTCCATGAATGCCGAAACCGAAATGCAGGGGACGGCGTGACGCAGGAGCAGCTTGGCGACCCGGTACTCCAGACCGGGCTCGCCGGGCGAATGGATCAGGTTCACCCCCCAGTTCGGCCTGCCGGCCAGCTCCGCCGCCAGCTCGTGAACCGCTCGTTCCACCTCGGGGAGGCCGAGACCGCCGGCGCCGAAGAATCCGAGCATCTCGGCCCGGGCCATCGCCACCACCATGCGTGTCGTCGCGATGCCGTTCGCCATCTCCCCGGCCACGTAGGGGAAGCGGACGCCGTGGGCCTCACAGAACGTTCGCCCGCCCAGCCACTCCGGATACAGCGGTGGCAGTGTGCCGACGATGCCGCCCGTGGGCCGGGGGCCCATCACGAGGCCCAGCTCCCGGCCGGTGGGGTCGGTGACGATGTGCGCATGGTGCCGAACCTGCCGGACGCAGGCCGCGATCTGCTCCGGCGTGAAGGCCGGTGAGGTGGTGACGGCTTCGTCAGGAGAGGCCAGTACGGACACGGGCTGGTTTCCCATCAGGAGGGGACTCGGGCGGCGTACGTGAGGTGGGGCACCCCGCAGAGGCAGCAGGACAGGTCAGGGCGCTCCGGTGGTGGCCGCGGGCCGCCCCGCGCCGATGCCGGCGGCCAGGTAGTCGAGATCGACGCGGATCCCGGAGGAGGAGGCGGCGGCGCCCAGCAGGTTCCGCACGCGCGTGTCGTCGAAACGGCGGCGGTGGCTCAGGTACGGCGTGAATCCGGGGTAGAGATCCGTGGCCGCTTCCAGCGGGGTCGGGTCGTCCGGCTTCCTCGCGACGAGCCGCACCGTGACCGGCGCGAGCCTTTCCACCAGAGCGGTCAGGACGGCGGTCGCGACATCGTGGTGATGGACGACGTGGTAGACATCGGCCCGCCCGGAGGGCGGCCGGCTCGCCAGTTGGACCATGACGGCGGCCGCGTGCTCCACGGGCATCAGGTTCAGATGTCCGCGGGGGTGGCCCACCAGCCTGACCACCGGTCGGCGTTCCCCGGGAACGCCGCTGGGAGCGGGACCGTCGCCGCACAGCGCGACCTGCACGATCCGGGTGAGGAACTGCAGGGGATGCTGGGGCAGTTCGGGGCTGGGCGGCAGGTCCGTGACCAGGACGCCCGGCCGCATGACCACAACCGGCCGCCCGTGGAGCCGCGACCAGTCGTGCACCAGGACTTCGGCCTCGTACTTGGACTGCTCGTAGCTGTTCTCGAAGCCTTGGCGGTCGTCCAGCTCGTCCTCGTAGACGACACCTTCACGACGTGCGCCGCCCACGAAGGCGGTGCCGATGTGGTGGACCAATGGCCGACGGGCGCCGACAGCGGCCAGCTCCAGTACGTTCCGGGTCCCTTCGACGTTGACCCGGCGGAGATGTCCGATCTCGTCGTCCAGGTTGATGTTTCCGGCGCTGTGCCAGATCACGTCCAGCTCGTCGGCCAGCCGCTGGAACGCGGCGGCGGGCAGCCCCAGTCCCGGCCGGCACAGGTCGGTCTCCACGACACGAAGCCTGCCGGGGAGTTCCGCGATCAGCGCGGCGGGCGCGTCGGACAGCTCCATGAAGCGGGTGATCCGCCCGAGCGCGCAACCCGATCCGGCATGCGTGAGGATCGTCAACGAGTCATGGAGCTGGAGCAGTTCACGGACGAGACGCAGTCCTAGGAACCCGGTGGCCCCGGTAAGAGCGACGCGCACTTTTCAGTAACTCCAAAGTCAGAGAACGGAGATCCGGCCGCTCTCCCGGGGGACCGCGGAGCCGGTGCAGCCGTCCGCGAACCGCACCGGCCGGAACTACGCCATGGACAACCACCGGCGTGTCGGCATGGAAACGGCATGACCGGCGCATGGGCGCAGATTCACCCGATCGGCCCTGTGCTCCGGTGCGGGACGGGCGGGAGCCGTACGGCTCGTCCCGCACCCACGGTGTACCGAAATCACCCAAGTGCCCATGTTACGGGCAGTGTTGTTCAGGCCGGTGGCGCCTCGGAGCGAGCGGCGCCCCCGCG
>NZ_DATMVN010000006.1:0-4909 GCF_035563135.1 Streptomyces sp. | reverse complement strand
GGCGTCGGCGGACCGCTCGGACTGCGGGGCGGGGCGGGTGGTGACGGTGGCGGAACCGCTCACTTCGCGGCCTCCTCAGCTCGGCGCCGGGACAGCAGCGGCTGCACCAGGGAGACGGTCAGGATCAGGGCGAAGAAGATGTACGAGACGGCCGAGGCGTAGCCGATGCGGTAGCCCGTGAAACCCTGCTGGTAGACGTACTGGAGGATCGGCCGGGTGGACTCGTCGGGGCCGCCGCCGGTCATGATGTAGACCTGGTCGAAGATCTTCAGTGAGGCCAGTACCTGGAGGACCACGACCAGCCCGGTGGTGCGGCGCAGCATCGGCAGGGTGATGTGGCGGAGCCGGTTCCACGCGCCCGCCCCGTCCAGTTCGGCGGCCTCGTAGAGATGCGCGGGGATGGCCTGGAGGGCGGCGAGGTACAGCAGGAAGTTGAAGCCGACGGTCCACCAGACGGTGGTCGCCACGATGCTGAGCATGGCGTACCGCTCGTCGGTCAGCCAGCCGATCTCCGGGGTCAGCCCGACGGCGGCGAGCAGCTGGTCGGCGAGGCCGAAGTCGGACGGCAGGATCATGTTCAGGAACAGCAGGCAGACGACCCCGGACGGCAGCAGGAAGGGCGCGAACCAGCTGAGCCGCCACAGCCACTGGACCACCTGCAACTGGTGGGCGAGCAGCGCCAGCACGAGACCGACGACGACGAGGGGGACGGTGGACAGGACCGTGAACCAGACGGTGTTCCACAGCGACGACCACACCTCGGGGTCGCGCACCGCCTCGGCGTAGTTGTCGAGGCCGACGAACTCCCCTCCGGTGCCGGTGATGTTCTCACTGGTGAAGCTCATGCCCAGGCCGGATATCAGAGGCCAGATCAGGAACATGGCGTAGACGAGGAAGAAGGGCGCGACGAACACCAGGCCGTGTTCGGTCCACTTCCTGCGCACGCCGCGAGCCGGACGGTCGGCCTTGCTCCCGGCGGGTTTCGCCACGGGTGCCGGCGCCTCGGTGGTGGTGGAGGTCATGACGCGGCTCCCGGGAGGGGGTTGCGGGTGTCCAGGAGCGTCCACAGCCGCGCCTTGGCCTCGGTCAGGGCGTTGCGCGGGCTCCGGGAGCCGGTGAGGACACCGGAGAACACCGCGCCGAGCTCGATCCACAGCCGGGAGGCGGAACCGGCGAACCACGCGGGCTCGTCCAGCGCCACGTCGTCGATCACGGTGCGGTATTCGGACTGCGGCTTCAGGGCGAGGTAGGCGGGATCGTCCAGCACCGGCAGATAGGCGGGCACGTGCCCGCCCTGGGCCCAGGCCACGGAGTTCTTGAGCATCCAGGCGACGAGGGTGTGGGCCGCCTCGTTCGGGGCGCCGCCGCGGTCCTCCTGGTGCGGCAGGACGAAGGCGTGGCAGTCGGCCTGTGTGGCCGCGGTGCCGAAGAGCGCGGGGATGCGGGTCATGGAGAACGGGAGCCCGGTGGCCTTGAAGGTGCTGATCTCCCACTCGCCGTTGAGGTGGAAGGCCGTCTTCCCCCCGTTGAAGACGCCGACGGACCCCGCGTAGTCGACGCGGCGCACCATCAGCCCTTCCTCGACGAGCCGGGCCAGGTATTCCAGTACGCGCAGCGCCTTGGCGTCGTCGAGTGCCAGGCGCTTCCCGTCCGCGGAGAGCACCGTGCCGCCGGTCTGGGCGTAGAAGCTGGAGAAGAGGCGCCAAGGGGTGATGCAGTCGGGTCCGAGTGTCTCGGTCACCAGGCCCGGCTGCCCGGTCGCCTTCTTCGCGGCGCGCAACGCCTCGGCGAAATCGTCCGCACCGCTGATCGGCCTGAGCCGGCCGCCCGACATGAGTCCGGCCTTCTCGCAGACCTCGGTCTGGTAGTAGAGGACGAAGGGGTGGGTGTCGAGCGGGACCGCGTACTGCTTGCCGCCCACCTGGCCCCGGCGCCAGATGTCCGGCGGGAAGTCCTTCTCCCGCACGCCGTGTCCGGCCAGCAGATCGAGGTCGAACGGGTCGAGGAGCCTGCCGGGGGCGAAACCCGCGAGCCTGGCGAGGTGCAGGGCGGCGAGCTCGGGGGCCCGGCCGCCCGCACCGGCCATGCCGAGCTTGGTGTAGTACGGGGCGCCCCATTGCAGGGTCGAGGCTTCGAGGGCGATGTCCGGGTGACCGGCCCTGAAGTCGTCCAGCATTCCCTGCATGTTCACGCCGTCACCACCGCCGAACAGATGCCAGTACCGCAGCAGGGTCTGTCCGGGGTCGGCTGCGGTCGCGGGCGCGGCGCAGCCGGACAGGGAGCCCAGGGCTCCGGCGGCGGCCAGGGCGCCGGCTCCGCCCGCGAGGGCTCGGCGCCGGCTGAGGAGGGGTGGTTGCATGGCGGCTCGTCTCGACTCGTCTCTGAGGTGCGGGGACGCGTGAAGGGAAGGCAGCGTGTTCGGTATTTCGACGCGCGCCCGCCACTTCGGACGGGACCGTAGGCCCGGGAGGTGATGGCGTCAATGACTCGCGCTGAAATTGCGAACAATGTTCGAGATGACGAACAGATAACCCCTCACCACACCCCTTCCCCATGACAGGAACGCCCGCGCGCGGGCATACGCGAGGAGATATCGCGAGGATGAGCGCACATTTCTTACTGGGGGGTAGGCTCGCCCGGCATCCTTGCTATACCTTCCGTCTAACAAGCGGGACGGAGGGCCGCCCGGCAGTGCCCGGCGCCGGCCCCTGCCCGGTGCTGCCGTCATCTCCGCTCGGCAGTACGGAACATGACGGGCCATCACCTACAACGCACGTGTGACAGCACCAGGGACATCACTGACGAACCGAGGAGCCGCACCATGGCAAGCAGCATCGTTCGGCCGGACGCCGAGGACCGGCCTCCCGAGGACCACCTCACCCGTCGCCTGCTCGAATCGGCCGCCACACTGGCGTACGACCCCGCCACGGAGGTCGACTGGGACACACCGCTGGACAAGGAGTTCCACGGCGCCAGCCCGGAGTGGAGCACCCTGTACGGCACCGCGTACTGGGGTGAGCTGACCGAGGAGCAGCGCAAGGAACTGACGCGCCAGGAAGCCGCTTCGGTGGCCAGCACCGGTATCTGGTTCGAGATGATCCTGCAGCAGATGGTCCTGCGTGACGTGTACGCGAAGGACCCCACGAGCACGGACGTCCAGTGGGCGCTGACCGAGATAGCCGAGGAGTGCCGGCACTCGATCATGTTCGCCCGGGGAGCGCAGAAGCTGGGTGCCCCTCCCTACCGGCCGCACCGGCTCGCGGTGGAGCTCGGGCGGGCCTTCAAGACACTCGCGTTCGGCGAGGCCGCTTATGCGGCGATCCTCGTGGCGGAGGAGGTCCTCGACGTCATGCAGCGCGACTGGATGCGGGACGAGCGGGTCGTGCCCTTCGTCCGCACCATCAACAACATCCATGTCGTCGAGGAGTCCCGGCACATGAAGTTCGCCCGCGCAAAGACGCGCGAGCACCTCGGTGGAGCGGGCCCGGTGCGCCGGCAGATCAATGCACTCGTCATCGCGATCGCGTCGTACGTCATCGTCACCAGCATGGTGAACAAGGACGTCTACGCCAACGCCGGACTCGACAGGAAGCGTGCCCTCGGCGAGGCGAAGGCCAACGAGCACCACAAGTCGATGATGCGATCGAGCTGTTCGGGCCTGATGGACTTCCTGGCCTCGGCCCGCCTGCTCACCAGGCCCGCCCTGATGTTCTACAAGCGCGCCCATCTGATCTGAGCGGACACCATGACCTACGCGATCACCCAGACGTGCTGCAGCGACGCCACCTGTGTCTCGGTGTGCCCCGTCAACTGCATCCATCCGACCCCGGAGGAACCGGACTTCGGCCGGACGGAGATGCTGTACATCGACCCGAAGTCCTGCATCGACTGCGGTGCCTGCGCGGACGCCTGCCCGGTGGACGCGGTGTTCCCGGTGGACAGCCTCCCGGCCGCACAGCAGGAGTACGGCCCGCTCAACGCCGCGTACTTCGCGGACCGGGAGCCTGAACAGGTCCCCGATGGACCGAACTTCCACGTGTGGGGGGAGCCGGTCTTCAGGCGCAGCCTGCCGTCGGACTTCGCACCGATCCGGGTCGCGGTCGTGGGCACCGGCCCTGCGGGGATGTACGCCGCCGAGGACCTGTTGCTGCACACGGGCGCCGAGGTGACGCTGATCGACCGGCTGCCCGTCGCGGGCGGGCTCATCCGCTACGGTGTGGCGCCCGACCACCTGTCGACGAAGAAGGCCGGTGACACCTTCGCCAGGTTCCACACGCATCCGAGGGTGCGCATGCACCTCGGCCTGGAGGTGGGCCGGGACATCACCGCGGAGGAGCTCGCCGCGCATCACGACGCGGTGGTCTACGCCGTCGGCGCGCCGGCCGGCCGCAGGCTCGGGATCCCGGGCGAGGACCTGCCCGGCAGCATCTGCGCGACGACGTTCGTCTCCTGGTACAACGCGCACCCCGAGGTCGCCCCGGACGCCGTGGACGTGTCCGCGGAGCGGGTCGTCGTGGTCGGCAACGGGAACGTCGCCCTCGACACGGCGCGGATCCTGGTCTCGGACCCCGGTGCGCTGGCCGCGGGCGACACCGCCGGTCACGCGCTGGAGGCCCTGCGGGCCGGCTCGGTGCGCGAGGTCGTGCTGCTGGGGCG
This sequence comes from Streptomyces sp., assembly GCF_035563135.1. Taxonomy (GTDB): domain Bacteria; phylum Actinomycetota; class Actinomycetes; order Streptomycetales; family Streptomycetaceae; genus Streptomyces. Next base: position 253 of record NZ_DATMVN010000006.1, on the reverse strand, counting down.
GCGGGGGCCCGAGGACGCGGCGTACACCAGGTCCGAGCTGCTCGCGCTCAAGCACCTGGACGGTGTGGAGCTGGTCGTCGACGATCACGACCCGCGCACCGGTGCCGCGATCGATGCCGCGGCCCCGGACGGCCGGGCCGCGCTCCTGCGGGGCGTCACCCGCGAGGTGGTGGACTGGTCGCGCCCGCCGTCGTCCGGCCGGCGGATCGTGTTCCGCTTCCACTCCACGGCGGTGGAGGCACTCGCCGGCGCC
>NZ_DATMVN010000005.1:0-16204 GCF_035563135.1 Streptomyces sp. | reverse complement strand
GCGCCGTCCTCCGGCCGCCGTCCCGGGGCCGCGCTCAGAATCCCAGCTTGCGCAGCTGCTTCGGATCGCGCTGCCAGTCCTTGGCGACCTTCACATGCAGATCCAGGTAGACCGGCGTGCCCAGCAGTGCCTCGATGTGCTTGCGCGACTTCGTGCCCACGTCCTTGAGCCGCTTCCCCTTCGGGCCGATGATGATGCCCTTCTGGCTGGGCCGCTCGATGTAGACGTTCGCGTGGATGTCCAGCAGCGGTTTGTCCGCCGGCCGGTCCTCGCGCGGCAGCATCTCCTCGACGACGACCGCGATGGAGTGCGGCAGCTCGTCCCGCACGCCCTCCAGGGCGGCCTCCCGGATGAGCTCCGCGACCATGACCATCTCGGGCTCGTCGGTGAGGTCCCCCTCCGGGTAGAGCGGGGGGCTCTCGGGCAGGAGCGGCGCGATCAGGTCGGCGAGCAGGCCGACCTGCTGGTCCTTCACGGCCGAGACCGGGATGATCTCCGCCCACTCGAAGCCGAGCTCCTCGCCGAGGCGGGACACGGCCAGCAGCTGCTCGGCGAGCGCCTTGGAGTCGACCAGGTCGGTCTTGGTGATGATCGCGATCTTCGGGGTCTTCTTGATCCCGGCGAGTTCCTTGATGATGAACTTGTCACCGGGGCCGAGCTTCTGGTCGGCGGGCAGGCAGAAGCCGATGACGTCGACCTCGGCCCAGGTGGTCCGTACGACGTCGTTCAGCCGCTCCCCGAGCAGCGTGCGCGGCTTGTGGAGGCCGGGCGTGTCCACCAGGATCAGCTGGGCGTCGTCGCGGTGCACGATGCCCCGCACCGTGTGCCGGGTGGTCTGGGGGCGGTTGGACGTGATCGCCACCTTCTGACCGACCAGAGCGTTCGTGAGGGTGGACTTGCCCGCGTTGGGGCGGCCCACGAAGCAGGCGAAGCCGGCCCGGTGGGGGGCGGTGTTCTCAGCCTGCTGCGCAGCAGCTTCTGTGTTCGGTCGGGCGCTCATGGCGCCCATTCTCCCCGATCCGGGCGGCGCCGTTGCACAGCAGGGCGCCGCCGTCCCGGATCAGCCCGCCGCCACCGTGGACCGGAGCGCCCCGTCGGGCCCCGCGAGCAGCACGGGCGTGCCGGGCCCGCCCAGGTCACGCACGGCGGCCAGGTCGGCGTCCGATACGGTCTCCGCCCCGGAGACGACGGCCGCCGCCTCCAGGGACGTGGCACCGCTGGCCACCGCCATCGCGACGGCGGTCTGCAGCGCGCTGAGCTTCAGCGACTCCAGGGCCACGGTGCCGGCGGCGTACGTACGTCCCGTCTCGTCCCGGACCGCCGCGCCCTCGGGCACCGCGTTGCGGGCCCGGACGCTGCGAGCCAGGGTGACGATCTTGCGGTCCTCGGCGCCGAGGCCGGTGCTGTCGGTCATGTACTGAGCATACGAAGGGGGTACGGGCCCGCCCGACGACGGGGCCCCTTCACCCCGGGGCGGGCGCCTGCGGACGGCGCACCCGCAGCGGGCCCTACGGCCGGTCCAGGCGCAGGCGTTCCGCCTTGGGGAGCCCGGCCACCACCAGGTCGTAGCTGTCCTCCACGAGCTCCCGGACCATCCGGTCCGGGAGCCCGGAGACCGTCACGGTGTTCCAGTGCCGCTTGTTCAGGTGCCAACCGGGGACGATCGCGGCGTGCTCCTTACGGAGCCGCAGTGCCTCGTCCGGGTCGCACTTCAGGCTGACCGTCAGCGGCCGCGCGTCGAGCGCGCTGAGGGCGAACATCTTTCCCAGGACCTTGAAGACCGAGGCCTCGGGCCCGAAGGGGAATTCCTCGGTGCTCGCGTCGAACTCCAGGCAGAACGCGCGCAACTCCTGAGGAGTCATGCCGCTTCCACTCCCTCCGGTTCCACCAGCACCGTGACGATCTTGTTCCTGCGGCCCGCCGGGGACTCCGCCGTGAGGCGGAGCTTGCGCCCGTCGGGGAGGTCGACGAGGGAGGAGGCCCCGGAGATCGGGACCCGGCCCAGCGCCTTGGCCAGCAGACCGCCGACCGTTTCCACGTCCTCGTCGTCATAGGCGTCGAGGCCGAACAGCTCCCCGAGATCACCGATGTCGAGCCGGGCCGTCACCCGGAAGCAGCCGTTCTCCAGCTCCTGGACCGGCGGGAGTTCGCGGTCGTACTCGTCGGTGATCTCACCGACGATCTCCTCCAGGATGTCCTCGATGGTGACGATGCCGGCCGTGCCGCCGTACTCGTCGATGACGACGGCGACGTGGCTGCGGTCCTGCTGCATCTCGCGCAGCAGGTCACCGGCGTTCTTCGTGTCGGGGACGAACGCGGCGGGACGCATCGCCGTGGAGACCAGGTCGGCCTCCGCGTCCCGGTTGATGTGCGTCTTGCGGACCAGGTCCTTGAGGTAGACGATCCCGACGATGTCGTCCTCGTTCTCCCCGGTGACCGGGATGCGGGAGAAGCCGGAGCGCAGCGCGAGGGTCAGTGCCTGACGGACCGTCTTGTACCGCTCTATGCAGACCAGGTCGGTGCGGGGCACCATGACCTCGCGTACGAGGGTGTCGCCGAGCTCGAAGACCGAGTGCACCATGCGGCGCTCCTCGTCCTCGATGAGCGACTCCTGCTCGGCGAGGTCGACCATGGCGCGCAGTTCGGCCTCGCTCGCGAAGGGGCCCTTGCGGAAGCCCTTGCCCGGGGTCAGCGCGTTGCCCAGGAGGATCAGCAGCTGCGGGACCGGCCCCATGATCCTGGCCAGCGGCAGCAGGACGTACGCGGCGGCCGTGGCGGTGTTCAGCGGGTGCTGACGGCCGATGGTGCGCGGCGAGACCCCGATGGCGACGTAGCTGACGAGGACCATGACCCCCATGGCGAGGGCCAGGGCCTGCCAGGTCTCCTGGACTTCCTTGAGGCAGGCGTACGTGACGAGCACGCCGGCCGACATCTCGCAGGCCACCCTCACGAGCAGCGCCACGTTGAGATAGCGGGTGGGGTCGGCGGCGACCTGCTCCAGCTTGGCACTGCCGCGGCGCCCCGCCCGCACGGCCTCGGCCGCGCGGAAGCTCGACGTACGCGCGATCCCGGCCTCGGCGCAGGCCGCGAGCCAGCCGACGACGAGCAGCAGGACGGCGCCGGAGATGAGGGGGACGCTCACGAGACGGTGGGGGCGGGGGACGGACCGGTCAGACCGCGCTCACCGCGCCAGCCGTCGACGATGGCCGCCTGGAGGCCGAACATCTCGGCCTTCTCGTCCGGCTCCTCGTGGTCGTAACCGAGGAGGTGCAGCACGCCGTGGACCGTGAGGAGCTGGAGCTCCTCGTCCATGGAGTGCTGCGTCCCGGCCTCCTCGCCCTGCTTCTTCGCGACCTCCGGGCAGAGCACGATGTCACCGAGGAGCCCCTGCGGGGGCTCCTCGTCGTCCTTGGCCGGGGGGCGGAGTTCGTCCATCGGGAAGGACATGACATCCGTCGGGCCCGGAAGGTCCATCCACTGGATGTGGAGCTGTTCCATGGCGGCGGTGTCCACCACGATCACCGAAAGCTCGGACAGCGGATGGATCCGCATCCGGGCGAGCGCGTAGCGGGCGATGTCGAGGATCGCCTGCTCGTCGACCTCGGTTCCGGACTCGTTGTTGACGTCGATCGACATGGTGTGCTGCGGCTACTTCCCGTTGCGGCCCTTGGGGCCCTCTGCGTTGTCGTACTTCTCGTACGCGTCGACGATACGGCCGACGAGCTTGTGCCGGACGACATCCTGGGAGGTGAGCCTGGAGAAGTGCACGTCCGGGACGTCCTCCAGGATCTCCTGGACCTGGCGGAGACCGCTCCTGGTGCCGTTCGGGAGGTCGACCTGGGTGACGTCACCGGTGACGACGATCTTGGAGTCGAAGCCGAGGCGGGTGAGGAACATCTTCATCTGCTCGGCGCTGGTGTTCTGCGCCTCGTCCAGGATGATGAACGCGTCGTTCAGGGTCCGGCCCCGCATGTACGCCAGCGGTGCGACCTCGATCGTGCCCGCCGCCATGAGCCGGGGGATCGTGTCGGGGTCGAGCATGTCGTGCAGGGCGTCGTAGAGCGGGCGCAGATACGGGTCGATCTTGTCGAAGAGCGTGCCGGGCAGGAAGCCGAGCCGCTCCCCCGCCTCGACGGCGGGCCTGGTGAGGATGATCCGGCTGACCTGCTTGGACTGCAGGGCCTGGACCGCCTTGGCCATGGCGAGATAGGTCTTGCCGGTGCCCGCGGGGCCGATGCCGAAGACGATGGTGTGCTTGTCGATCGCGTCGACGTACCGCTTCTGGTTGAGCGTCTTGGGGCGGATCGTGCGGCCGCGGCTGGAGAGGATGTTCTGGGTGAGCACCTCGGCGGGGGTCTCGGCGACTTCCCCGTTGCCGTCCCCGCTCGCCCTGAGCATGGCGATCGAGCGTTCCACAGCGTCCTCCGTCATCGGCAGTCCGGTGCGGAGCACCAGCACCATCTCGTCGAACAGGCGCTGGATCAGGGCGACGTCCGCCGCGCTTCCAGTCGCGCTTATCTCGTTGCCCCGGACATGGATGTCGACGGCCGGGAACGCCGTTTCGATCACGCGCAGCAGCGAGTCGCCCGACCCCAGGAGCATCACCATGGGGTGTGCGGCCGGAATGCTGATCTGGGCGCGCGCCTGCGGCTGTGTAGGTGACTGAGTCATGGGCCGGCCCTCGGGCCTGCGCATACCTCCCGTTGCAGGGCCGTCGCTGCTCGACCGCCTCTGGACTACCAGCGTACGACTCCCCACCGACAACACCGAGAGGTTTTACCCGGTGATCATCAGCCCTTCACTGGCGGAAGCCGATGGTCGGGACGGCACGGCGCAGGGGCCATGTCCTGTTCGTGGTGGGCAGGAGCTCCTCCAGGAAGGCGTAGCGCTCCAGGGCTGCGGGGTCCTGGTCGGCCCAGGTGCGCACCTGCTGCCACCAGCCGCCGATCTCCGCCCATCCGGGCGCGGACAGTGATCCGCCGAACTCCTGCACCGACAGGGCCGCCGTCAGCCCGGCGAAGGCGAGGCGGTCGGCGAGCGGCCAGCCGGCCAGCGTCCCCGTGACGAACCCGGCCACGAAGACGTCGCCCGCTCCGGTGGGGTCCAGGGCCTCGACCTCGATGGCGGGCACCTCGGCGGCCGTGCCGGCCGCCCGGTCCACCGCGTAGGCGCCCTCCGCCCCCAGGGTGACCACGGCGAGGGGCACGCGTTCGGCCAGGGCGTGGGCGGCGGCGCGCGGGCAGTCGGTGCGGGTGTAGCGCATGGCCTCCTCGGCGTTGGGCAGGAAGGCCAGGCAGTGGCCGAGGTCGGGCAGGGCGTCCAGGTCCCAGCGGCCGGTCTCGTCCCAGCCGACGTCGGCGAAGACCATCGCGCCGTTCCGGGCGGCCGCCGCCACCCAGGGCTCGCTGCGGCCGGGGGTCAGTGAGGCGACGGCGGCGCGGGCGCGCGGGGGGCAGTGCGGGAACGTACGGCCGGGCACCGCGGACGTGGCGGGGGCCGGTGCCTCGTGACCGTGCGAGACCATCGTGCGCTCGCCCTCGTACGCCATGGAGACGGTGACGGGCGAGTGCCAGCCGGGGACGGTGTGCGACATGCTCAGATCGATGCCCTCGCCCTGTTCGAGGGCGTCCCAGCAGTACTCGCCGTAGTGGTCGTCGCCGAAGGCGGCGGCCAGCGAGGTGTGCAGGCCGAGGCGGGCGAGCGCGGTGGCCATGTTGGCGACGCCTCCGGGGCTGGAGCCCATCCCCCGGGCCCAGGACTCGGTGCCGCGCACCGGGGCGCTGTCCAGGCCGGTGAAGATGATGTCCAGGAAGACCGTGCCGGTCAGGAAGACGTCACAGGCGGGGTCCTGCGGGGCACGCAGCCCGAGCAGCGGGTCGATGCCTGGATCAGCTGTACTCACCGTGCGCTCCCGGCCGTGGCAGATCTGAACAGTGCGTGAGGGCCCCAGTGTGCCGGATCCGTTCTCCCGGTCCGATGACCCGCGCCGTACCGTGCACACTCCCTCCGACCTGCATAAACATGCGTTGCTACCCGGCCTGATGATGCATAAACCTCTACGTGACCCGGATCACATCGAGTCGGCTTTCCGTCATCGGGGCGCGCTTGATACAAATTGCCCCGCGAGCACCGTTCGGGACAGTTGACGACGAGTGCCGCTTCTCCTGCTTTTTCTCGCTCCACCCTCCCCTGCCTTGCCTCGCTCCACCCTCCCCTGCCTTACCTCTGCCTTGCCCCGCTCCGCCCTCCCCCTCCTTCTGCCTCCTCCGGCATGTCCTCAGGAACGCCCATGTCCTCGCGCCCTCGCGCCGCGTGGCCCCTGGTTGCCGTCTTCACCGCCGGTTACCTCGCCGCCTATCTGCTCCCCACCATCGTCGGCCGCCTCAGCACCTATCTGGGGCTGAGCCCGGCCCAGGCCGGTCTGGTCGGCAGCGCCCTGCTGCTCAGCTCGGCCTCGGCCGGCTTCGCGCTGGCGGGGCGCGTCGAGAGATACGGGTCGCGGAGATCCGCGCGTGCGGGGCTGCTGCTCGCCGCGCTCGGCTACGGCTGCGCGGCGCTGACCACCTCGGTGCCGCTGGTGATCGCGGGGGTCGTGGTCGGTGGCTTCGGCTCCGGTACGGCGACCGCCGTCGCGGCGTCCGGCATCGCCGCGCAGCGCGATCCGCACCGGACCTCTTCGCTCGGGCTGCTCAGCGTCTCGGCGACGGCGGGCGCCCTCTATCTGACGGTCCCCCACCTGGACGGTGGCCATCGGCTGCCGTTCGCCTCCATCGCGCTGGTCGCCCTGCTCGTCTGGCCCGCCACCTCCCGGCTGGGCGGTTCCACGGCCGTCGGCGGGACCTCGCCCGTGCAGGGACGGCTGCCGCACCGGCGGTCGGGTCTGGTGCTGGCGGGCGGGATGCTCGTCTGGTCCATGGCGCAGAACGCCCTGTGGGGTGTGAGCAGCCGCATCGGCGCCGACCAGGTGGGGCTCTCCGAGGTGACCGTGGGTGCCGTGTTCGCCGCCGCGCTGGGCGCGGGACTGCTGGGCGTCATGGGTGCCGGCGTGCTGGGGGCCCGGCTCGGGCGGGCGGTGCCGATCGGCGTCGGCACGATGATCATCGCGGGGAGCATCGTGCTCAGCTCCTCGGCCGAGGACCTGGGGTCGTTCGCGACCGGGGAGATCGTATGGAACACCTTCTACCCGGTGGTCCTGTCGTATCTGATCGGGCTGGCGGCCTCGCTGGACGTGCGCGGCCGCTGGGCGGTTCTGGCGGGCTCGGCCTCGTCCGTCGGCACGGCCTGCGGCCCCCTGCTCGGCAGTGTGCTGTCCGAGCAGGCGGGCTACGCGGTGATGGGCCTGGTCCTGGGGGCCGCGACCCTCCTGGTCGCGGCCCCCGTCACCGCGGTGGCCCTGCACACCGGCGGACGCCCGCTGGTGCCCGGTTCCGTCCGGCGCAGGGGCGGTGCCCCGGCCGCCCTCCTCGCCGCCACGACCAACAGCCTGTCCGGCGCCGTGCCCAAGCTGGGCGCACCGGAGCAGGCGGTCGCGGAGATCAGCGTGCCCGCACTGCGGCGCAGGCGGCTGGTGCGGAGCGCGTTCCGGACGGCGGGTCCGGCCGGCGGCGCCGGTCAGTCGAACGCGTACGCCTCGACCTCGGAGAGGTAACGCGCCCTGCGCTCCTCGTCGTGGTCGAGGAAGGCCGCCTCGAAGGAGTTGCGGGCCAGGGTGCGCAGCTGCTCGCGGTCCAGGCCGAGCGCCTCGTGCACGGCCTGGAAGGTATCTCCGACGTATCCGCCGAAGTAGGCGGGGTCGTCGGAGTTCACCGTACAGAGCAGGCCGGCGTCCATCATGGTCCGCAGCGGGTGCTGTTCGAGTACGTCGACGGCGCGCAGCCTGACGTTGGAGAGCGGGCAGAGCGTCAGCGGGATCCGCTCGGAGACCAGCCGGTCCACCAGCTCCGGGTCCTCCATGCAGCGCAGGCCGTGGTCGATCCGCTCGACGCCGAGGATGTCCAGGGCCTCCCGGATGTACTCCGGCGGACCCTCCTCCCCGGCGTGGGCGACCTTGCGCAGGCCGAGGGCCGTGGCCGCCGCGTACACCTCGCGGAACTTCGCGGGCGGGTGGCCGACCTCGGCGGAGTCGAGGCCCACGGCGCTGATGCGGTGCAGGTACGGCTTCGCGGCCTCCAGGGTCTCCAGGGCCGACTCGGCGGACTCGTCACGCAGGAAGCACATGATCAACTGGGTGGAGATGCCGTGCGTCTCCTCGCTGCGGTCCAGTGCCCTGCCGAGTCCTTCGACCACGGTGCCGATCGGGACGCCGCGGCCGGTGTGGGCCTGCGGGTCGAAGAAGATCTCCGCGTGCCGGACGCCCTGGGCCGCGGCGCGGGCGAGGTAGGCGTCGGCCAGTTCGGCGAAGTCCTCCTCGGTGCGCAGCACCGTCATGAGGGCGTAGTAGAGATCGAGGAAGCTCTGCAGGTCGTCGAAGAGGTAGGCGGTGCGCAGCTCTTCGGTGTCCGCGTAGGGCAGCTCGACGCCGTTGCGTGCGGCGAGCGCGAAGGCGAGCTCGGGTTCGAGGGTGCCTTCGATGTGGAGGTGGAGTTCGGCTTTGGGGAGGTGCACGGGGTTCTCGTTACGTGTGACGGGTGGGTACCGGGACCCGGATCAGGTCCTGGGCGATGGTCAGTTCGCCTTCGAAGCCGGCTGCCCTGGCCTGGCGCTCGAAGGCATCGGGGTCGGTGTAGCGCTGGGAGAAGTGCGTCAGCACGAGGTGCCGTACGCCCGACTCCTTCGCCACCCGGGCCGCCTGCCCGGCGGTGAGGTGGCCGTGGTCGGCGGCGAGCCGGCTGTCCTCGTCGAGGAACGTCGACTCGATGACCAGCATGTCGCATCCCTCGGCGAGGGCGAACGCGCCGTCGCAGAGCCGGGTGTCCATGACGAACGCGAAGCGCTGTCCGCGCCGGGTCACGGAGACCTCTTCCAGCGGGATGCCGCGCAGGGACCCCTCCCGCTGGATCCGTCCGACGTCGGGCCCGCCGATGCCGTGCGCGGCGAGCTTCGCGGGCAGCATGCGCAGCCGGTCGGGCTCGGTGAGGCGGTAGCCGTAGGCCTCGACGGGGTGCGAGAGCCGGTGGCTGTCGAGGGTGTACGCGCCGGTGGTGGCGAGGACGCCGTCGGCGGCGACCGGGGCCTCGGTGAGCTCGACCGATTCGCGGTACGCGGTCGAGTACCGCAGCCGGTCGAAGAAGCGCTGTCCGCTCGCCGGGAAGTGCGCCGTGACGGGGTGCGGGACCTGGTCCAGGTTGATCCGCTGGATCACCCCCGCCAGGCCCAGCGCGTGATCGCCGTGGAAGTGCGTGACGCAGATCCGGTTGATGTCGTGCGCGGCGACGCCCGCCCGCAGCATCTGCCGCTGGGTGCCCTCGCCGGGGTCGAAGAGGATGCCCTCGCCGTCCCAGCGCAGCAGATAGCCGTTGTGGTTGCGGTGGCGGGTCGGCACCTGGCTGGCGGTGCCGAGGACCACGAGTTCTCGTACGGACACGGGGAGCGGCTGGCTATCCGGGGGGCCACTGCATCCCGCGGCCGCCCAGGACGTGGGCGTGCGCGTGGAAGACGGTCTGCCCGGCGCCCGCGCCGGTGTTGAGGACGATGCGGTAGCCGGTCCCGGCGATCTCCTCGTCGGCGGCGACGAGCCCGGCCTCGCGCAGCACGTCGGCGGCGACCTCGGGCTCGGCGGCGGCGAGCGAGGCGGCGTCCGGGTGGTGCGCCTTGGGGATGACCAGGACGTGCGTCGGGGCCTGGGGGTTTATGTCGCGGAAGGCGAGGGTCGTCGCGCTCTCGCGGACGACGGTCGCCGGGATCTCCCCCGCAACGATCCTGCAGAACAGGCAGTCGGTCTGCGGCTCTCCCGCCATGGCCCGGCCTCCTCGGTCGTTCGGTCCTCGTGATCAGTACACCGGCATGCTATCCGGCCGGACGGGACGGGGCGGCTCTCAGCTCCAGCGCCCGGTGCGTCCCATCAGCAGGGCCGCCGCGGCCGTCCCCGCGGTCGAGGTGCGCAGCACGCTGGGGCCGAGCCGGTACGGGGGCGCCCCCGCCTCGGCGAAGGCGGTCAGCTCCTGGGGCGAGACCCCGCCCTCCGGGCCCACGACCAGCACGATCGTGCCGTGGGCGGGGAGGGAAGCGGTGGCGAGCGGCTCGCTGCCGCTGTCGCGGTCCTCGTGCAGGACGCCCGCGAAGTCCGCCCCGGCCAGCAGGGCGGCGACCTGCTTGGTCGTCATGGCCCCGGCCACCTCGGGGAAGCGCACCCGGCGCGACTGCTTGCCCGCCTCGCGTGCGGTGCTGCGCCACTTGGCGAGGGACTTCAGCCCGCGCTCGCCCTTCCACTGCGTGATGCAGCGCGCGGCCTGCCAGGGCACGATCGCGTCGACGCCCGTCTCGGTCATCGTCTCCACGGCGAGCTCACCGCGGTCGCCCTTGGGCAGCGCCTGGACGACGGTGATCGACGGGGTGGGGGCGGGCTCCTCGTGCACCTGCTCCAGGCCGCCGACGACGAGCCGGTCCTTGCCCTCGGCCGCCCGTACGACGCCTTCCGCCCAGCGGCCCCGCCCGTCGGTCAGGACGACGTCCTCCCCCGGGTTCAGCCGCTTCACGGACACGGCGTGCCGCCCCTCGGGACCGTCCAGGACGAACTCAGGCCCGCTGACCAGCTGTTCGACGACGAAGACCGGTGCCGTCACCGGGCACTCCTCACACTCACGGCCGCACACGCGGCTTCCGTCTCGGCGACGAGCAGATCCACGAGTTCCCCGGCGGGCAGCTCGCGTGCCAGCCGGTGGCCCTGGCCCGCCCACAGAGCCATGCCCTGGGCGTCCTCGCTCCGGGCGGCGGCCTTGCGCAGCCCGCTGGTCAGCTGGTGCACCTGCGGGTAGGCGGCGGGGGCGTACGGGCCGTGCTCCCGGACGAACCGGTTGACGAGCCCGCGCGCGGGGCGGCCCGAGAAGGCCCGGGTCAGGGCCGTCGTCACGAACAGCGGGTTCGTCAGGGCCTGTTTGTGCAGCGGGTGCGCCCCCGACTCGGGGCAGGGCAGGAACGCCGTACCGAGCTGCGCCGCGTCGGCGCCGGCCGCCAGGACCGCGGCGATCTGGGAGCCGCGCATCAGCCCGCCCGCCGCGACGACCGGCAGCCGCACGGACTCGCGGACCTCGGTGATCAGGCAGAGCAGTCCGGTGCCGGTGAGGCCGCCCTGCGGGTCGTCGCGGTGCGTGGACTGGTGACCGCCGGCCTCGGTTCCCTGGACGCAGACGGCGTCGGCGCCCGCCCACTGCGCGTTGCGCGCCTCCTGGGCCGAGGTGACCGTGACGACGGTGGACGTCCCGGCGGCGGCGAACGCTTCGAGGACTTCCCGGGCGGGGCACCCGAAGGTGAAGGAGACCACGGGGACGGGGTCCTCCAGGAGGATCGCGACCTTGGCCTCGTAGCCGTCGTCACCGCAGGCGTCCGGGTCGCCCAGAGGGGTCTCGTACCAGGAGGCCTCACCGGCGAGCTGGTGGCTGTAGACCTCGACGGCGCCGGCGTCGGCGACCAGGGGCTGCGGCATGAAGAGGTTGACGCCGAAGGGCCGGCCGGTCATCCTCCGGAGCTGCTTGACCTCGTTGTACATCCCGTCCGCCGTCTTGTAGCCGGCGGCGAGGAAACCGAGCCCTCCGGCCTCGGTGACGGCGGCGGCCAGCTCCGGGCGTGACACACCGCCCGCCATGGGGGCCTGCACGATCGGGTGCCGGCAGAGGTCGGTCAGGGCCAAGGACATGACCGCATCGTGCCACGTCCGGCGGATCGTGCCGAATCAGCCCTTTCACCCGGCGGACGGCCGCCGCGCACACCGCGCCGCCCGCCGGTACGGGACCGGCGGGCGGTGGGACGAGAGGGGTCAGCGGCCGTTGAAGGCGTCCTTCAGCCGGGAGAAGAGGCCCTGCTGTCCCGGCTGGAACTGACCCGTGGGCCGCTCCTCGCCGCGCAGCTTCGCCAGCTCCCGCAGGAGGCGCTCCTGCTCGGGGTCCATCTTCGTCGGGGTCATGACCTCGACGTGCACGATGAGGTCACCGCGTCCGCCGCCGCGCAGATGCGTGATGCCGCGCCCGTGCAGCGGGACCGACTGGCCGGACTGGGTGCCCGGCCTGATGTCGATCTCCTCCAGGCCGTCGAGCGTCTCCAGCGGCACCTGGGTGCCGAGCGCCGCGGCCGTCATCGGGATGGTGACCGTGCAGTGCAGGTCGTCACCCCGCCGCTGGAACACGGCGTGGGAGAGCTCGTGGATCTCGACGTACAGGTCGCCGGCGGGACCGCCGCCGGGGCCGACCTCGCCCTCGCCCGCGAGCTGGATCCGGGTGCCGTTGTCGACACCGGCGGGGATCTTCACGGTCAGGGTGCGCCGCGAGCGGATGCGGCCGTCACCGGCGCACTCGGGGCACGGCGTGGGGACGACCGTGCCGAAGCCCTGGCACTGCGGGCAGGGCCGCGAGGTCATGACCTGGCCGAGGAAGGACCGGGTGACCTGGGAGACCTCACCGCGGCCGCGGCACATGTCACAGGTCTGCGCGGAGGTGCCGGGTGCGGCGCCCTCGCCGCTGCAGGTCGTACAGACGACCGCCGTGTCGACCTGGATGTCCTTGGTCGTGCCGAAGGCCGCCTCGTTGAGGTCGATCTCCAGCCGGATCATCGCGTCCTGGCCGCGGCGGGTCCGCGAACGGGGCCCGCGCTGCGCGGCGTTGCCGAAGAACGCGTCCATGATGTCGCTGAAGTTGCCGAAGCCGCCGGCTCCGAACCCTCCCGCGCCACCGCCGCCCGAGGCGGACAGCGGGTCGCCGCCGAGGTCGTAGACCTGCTTCTTCTGCGGGTCCGACAGCACCTCGTAAGCGGCGTTGATCTCCTTGAACCGCTCCTGGGTCTTCGGATCCGGGTTGACATCCGGGTGCAGCTCGCGGGCGAGCCGACGGAATGCCTTCTTGATCTCGTCCTGAGATGCGTCGCGGCGCACGCCTAGTACGGCGTAGTAGTCGGTGGCCACTTACGAATCCGCCAGGATCTGTCCGACGTAACGTGCCACTGCGCGTACCGCTCCCATCGTTCCGGGGTAGTCCATGCGGGTCGGTCCGACCACGCCGAGTTTGGCGACTGCCTCGTCGCCCGAACCGTAGCCGACCGCGACGACGGACGTGGCGTTGAGGCCCTCGTGGGCGTTCTCGTGCCCGATCCGTACGGTCATGCCCGAATCCGTTGCCTCACCGAGCAGCTTCAGCAGCACGACCTGCTCCTCCAATGCCTCCAGCACCGGCCGGATCATCACAGGGAAGTCGTGCCCGAAGCGGGTGAGGTTGGAGGTGCCGCCGATGATCAGCCGCTCCTCCGTCTCTTCGACCAGAGTCTCCAGGAGGACGGAGAGCACCGTGGATACGGTTCCCCGGTCCTCGGTCTCGAAGGACTCCGGCAGGTCCTGCACCAGCCGGGGGACGTCCGCGAAGCGTCGTCCGACGACCCGGCTGTTGAGCCGGGCCCGCAGATCGGCCAGTGACGTGTCACCGAACGGCGCAGGACAGTCGATCATACGCTGTTCGACCCGGCCCGTGTCCGTGATCAGGACGAGCATCAGCCGGGCCGGAGCCAGCGACAGCAGCTCCACGTGCCGGACCGTCGACCGGGTCAGCGAGGGGTACTGCACGACGGCGACCTGCCTGGTCAGCTGCGCGAGCAGCCGGACCGTGCGGCCCACCACGTCGTCGAGGTCGACCGCGCCGTCGAGGAAATTCTGGATGGCCCGGCGCTCCGGCGACGACAGGGGCTTGACGCCCGCGAGCTTGTCGACGAAGAGACGGTAGCCCTTGTCCGTCGGGATGCGCCCCGCACTCGTGTGCGGCTGCGCGATGAAGCCCTCGTCCTCCAGCACCGCCATGTCGTTGCGGACAGTCGCCGGGGAGACCCCGAGGCTGTGCCGCTCCGTGAGCGCCTTGGAGCCGACGGGCTCCTCGGTGCCGACGTAGTCCTGGACGATGGCGCGCAGCACTTCGAGTCTGCGTTCACTGAGCACCGCGCACACCTCCAGCTGTGGTTCTCCGGCGTCTGCCTGGCACTCTGTGCGTTCGAGTGCCAGCGTTCCCCCCGGTCAGTGTACGGGGGCGGGGTGGGGCGGGGGCAAGGGCGACCGGCCACGCCGTCACAGGACCGCGCAGGCCGTTGCCGATAGCGTCGTCGTATGGACGTCTCTTGGGAAGAGTTCGGGTGGGAGCGGTTGGGTGACAGTGCGGGGCGGCGGCGCCTTCCCGTCTGGGACGCGACCGCCGCGCTGGTGGCGGGGACGGACGCCGTGCTGCTCCACGACACCGGTTCGACGCTGCGGGAGGGCGTCGAGCTGCGGACCCAGGCGGAGGCCCTGCTGGGCCGGAGAGTGACGCATATCGCACTGAGCCATCCGCACTTCGACCATGTGCTGGGGACCGCCGCGTTCTCCGGGGCGGAGGTCTACGGGGCGGTCGGCACGGCGGACCTCCTGGAGCGGGGCGCCGAGGAGCTGCGCGCGGACGCGCTGCGGCACGGGATGGGTGAGGCGGACGCCACAGCGGCCACGGACGCCCTGGTGGTTCCGCGGCATCAGGTGAGCGGCGAGTGGACGCTCGACCTCGGCGGCGGATTCCAGGTGCTGCTGGCCAATGTGGGCCCCGGTCACAGCGGGCACGACCTCGCGGTGCTGGTGCCGGGCTCCCCCGTCGTGGTGCTCTGCGGCGATCTGGTCGAGGAGTCCGGTGAACCGCAGGCGGGCGGGGACGCGGTCCCCTCGCACTGGCCGGCCGCGCTGGACCGGCTGCTGGAGCTGGGCGGCGAGGACGCGCTGTACGTACCGGGGCACGGGGCGGTGGTGGACGCGGCGTTCGTGCGGGCGCAGCGCGACCGACTGGCCCGGCGCTTCGGCGTGTCGTGAACGGGCCCCCGATTATCGTCGTGCCATGCGCAGCTATCAGCCGGATCTGACCCCGCCGTGGAAGAAGTCCGCCCCCGCCCCCGAGGTCCCCGCCGAGCCCGATCTGGTCGTCGAGGAGGCCGTCACCGGATTCTGCGGGGCGGTGGTCCGGTGCGAGAAGACGGCCCAGGGGCCGGCGGTCACGCTGGAGGACCGTTTCGGCAAGCACCGGGTCTTCCCGATGGAGCCGCGCGGCTTCCTGCTGGAGGGCAAGGTGGTCACCCTCGTGCGCCCGCCGGCCGGCGGCCCCGCCCGTCCTTCCCGTACGGCCTCCGGCTCGGTGGCGGTTCCCGGGGCGCGGGCGCGGGTGGCGCGGGCGGGCCGGATCTACGTCGAGGGCCGGCACGACGCCGAGCTCGTCGAGCGGGTCTGGGGCGACGACCTCCGCATCGAGGGCGTGGTGGTGGAGTACCTGGAGGGCGTCGACGACCTCCCGTCGATCGTGCGGGAGTTCGCCCCCGGGCCGGACGCCCGGCTCGGTGTCCTGGTCGACCATCTGGTGCCCGGTTCCAAGGAGTCCCGTATCGCCGCTCAGGTGACCGACCCGCACGTGCTGGTGGTGGGGCACCCGTACATCGATGTCTGGGAGGCCGTGAAACCGTCGTCCGTGGGCATCCCCGGGTGGCCGGCGGTGCCGCGCGGGCAGGACTGGAAGACGGGCGTGTGCCGGGCGCTGGGCTGGCCGGAGAACACCGGAGCGGCCTGGCAGCACATTCTTTCCAAGGTCAACTCCTACAAGGACCTGGAACCTCAACTGCTGGGCCGTGTCGAGGAATTGATCGACTTCGTCACCCTCCCTGCCTGACGCCCGGGACCGGCCGGGAAGGATCCGGTACCGATCCCCGTGAACACCTGCGCCGCACACGCATCATCCGTTATTGAGGGGTGAGGGCACGTCCGGGCACAGGGGGAGGCACGGGGCGGATGGCGCGCGAAGTGTGGCGGGACAGTGCGGAGAACGAGGCGGCCTCCGCCGTCTTCCACCTCATGCAGCAGCTGATCGACCGGTACCGGGTCAACCGGCCGGTGATGCCTCTGGTGGTGGCGCAGGCGCAGGACGCTTCCGCCGGGCCGGAGATCGACGGCCGGGTCGAGCAGATCGTCCACCAGGTCCACCGGGCGAACCAGCTGCGCCGGGTCCCGGTGAAGCTGCTCGACGGCGCCGGCGCCACCCCGTACGAAGCGGCGCTGTCCATGGTCCGTACCCTCACC
>NZ_DATMVN010000004.1:0-5756 GCF_035563135.1 Streptomyces sp. | reverse complement strand
GCTCGGGGTGGTCGGCATCATCTACGAGGCCCGGCCCAACGTGACGGTCGACGCAGCGGCGCTCTGCCTGAAGTCGGGCAACGCGGTGCTCCTGCGCGGATCCTCGTCGGCCTACGCCTCGAACACCGCGCTCGTGCGGGTGCTCCGCGACGCGGTGGGCGGGTCCGGCCTCCCGGCGGACGCGGTGCAGCTCGTCCCGGGTGAGAGCCGCGATTCGGTACGCGAACTGATGCGGGCGCGTGGCCTCGTCGACGTACTGATCCCGCGCGGCGGCGCCTCGCTGATCCGCACGGTCGTGGAGGAGTCGACGGTCCCCGTGATCGAGACCGGTACCGGCAACTGCCATGTGTACGTCGACGCGCAGACGGATCTCGGCATGGCCGTCGAGATCCTGGTCAACTCCAAGGCCCAGCGTCCGAGCGTGTGCAATGCGGCCGAGACGCTCCTGGTCCACAAGGACATCGCTGCGGAATTCCTCCCTCTGGCCCTGGAGGCGCTGGCCGAGGCCGGGGTGACGGTGCACGGCGACGAGCGGGTGCTCGCGTACGCGGAGGGGTCCAAAGCCACCGTCGTGCCGGCCACGCCGGAGGACTGGGAGACCGAATACCTGTCGTACGACATCGCGGCCGCGGTCGTGGAGTCGCTGGAATCCGCCGTGGCGCACATCCGGCTCTGGTCCTCCGGCCACACCGAGGCGATCGTCACCACGTCGCAGGCGGCGGCCCGCCGGTTCACCCGACTGGTGGATTCCACGACGGTCGCTGTGAACGCGTCGACGCGCTTCACGGACGGCGGCCAGTTCGGTTTCGGCGCCGAGATCGGCATCTCCACGCAGAAGCTGCACGCCCGGGGGCCGATGGGGCTGCCGGAACTGACGTCGACCAAGTACATCGTCACCGGCGACGGTCACACCCGTTAGCCGGGGGCTGGCGGCGGCGCGGGTGAGTTCGCGGGCTCCCTGCCCAAAATGCCCCGCCGCGGCTACGCTGAAGCTGTGCCGGACGACGTGGGGGGCAAGCCGTTCCCGGACGGCTGGGAGCCCGACGACGACCGCGGGGGCGCGGACGAGGACTTCGCCTCCGTGGTGTTCGACGAGGACTTCGTCCGATCCGCCGAGATCCACGAACCCACAGCGGTCGAGCGTCTGCTGGCCGCCGCGCAGGCCCGCGCCGAAGCAGAGGCGTCCCGGGCGCGCTCGGGCAGCGGTGCCCTGGACGACGACTGCTACGACGACGGTGACGACCACTACGGCGACGCTTACGGCCCGGACGGCGCATACGGCCGCGAGAGGGCCTTCGGTGACTCGTACGGACCCGTCGGCGCCTACGAGGACGGCAACGGCCCCTACGGGCGTCATGGCGGCTCCCTGCGCCCTTACCGGGGCGCGGCTCGCTGGCACCGTCCGGTCGCCTGGCTGCTCGCCCTGCTGATGGGGATCGGAATGGTGGCACTGGCCTTCAGCGCCGTGTACCGCGGCGCGGCGAGTGAGCGGCAGGGGCAGGTGCCGCCGCCGGCGACCAGCGGCGTCGACAAGCCGGAGGCCGTCCCTTCCGCCCCGGCCGGCCTCTCCCGCCCCGGGGTCTCCGCCGTTCCCCGTACACCTTGATCCGCACGCCCCGCGGCGTGGGCGGAATCCGACGCCCGCCGGGCCCTCCGGAGCCGTGGCGGCCCGCCCTCATGACGCTCGGACAGGCGGAGGCCTGAGCATGCGGGCGTCGGCGGGCCGAATGCTGCTGAGCCCGGTGGCATGATCGCGCGCCTCCCGGCCGCCTCCAGGTTGCCTCCCGGCCGCGCTCCCCGGCTGCCCTCCCGGCCGCGCTCCACCTGCGCTCCCACCTGCGGGGCGTTTACCTTGATGACGATCGACCCAATCTGAAGGTATGACCCTTTGCTCCCTCCTCCCGTCCCCGTCCCCGGGAGAGGGCCAGCTACTCGTCCATGTGCCGGACCCGTGACGGACAGGTCCACCCGATGCCGATGAGCTGAGGCGGACCCAGCGCCGGCCCCGCTGGTGGCGCGGAGATCGGGAGAAGTCATGACAGGCCGCGGAGAACCGCCGGAAGGACCTCCCGAGAACTCCTCGGGAGGAGAGGACGAGTACCGCTCACTCGTCTTCGACGAATCGTTCGTCCGTGCTGCCCGGCTGCAGGAATTCTCTGCCCAGGAGCGTATGGGGGAGCACGCGCGCGCCGTACGCTCCCTCCCCGGCCGCGGGACCCGCCGGCGCCGCTCCAGAGCCGGTATCGCTCTTGTCGTACTGATCGCGCTCGCGTTCGCGACCGCCATCTACATCGGCTTCCGCAACCCCTACCCGACGCCTGTCACCCGACGTGCCGAACCGCTCCGGACCACGGTGATCCCGCTCGCCCCCCGAGGCCCCGTACCGGCAGGAGCAGCCGAGTCCCTGCTCGACGACGGCCCGGCCGCGGGACACCGTTCCGGCGTTTCAGGCATCAACTTTCCGTCGGTCCGGCGGACGAAGAACTTCTCGGACAGTCAGGTGACCATCGCCCTGACCACTGTCAGGGACTACCTGGTGAGCTCCTCCCTCGACCCCGACGTACTCACCGGGGGTGTCGTCCGGCCGGTCGGACGGCTTCTCGATCCGGACCAGACGGCGCAGTTCGACAAGAGCATGGACACACCGGCTGATGACGGCGAGCACAGTGCGACCGGCTGGCTGGTGCGCTTCGACCCGGCCGAGGCGGAACTGGCCCACCCCGACATCCGGGTCCACGGCACCCTGTCGTACACGGAGGCAGGGGCGGACACCCTGGAGGTGGTGTCCGACCACACCTTCACGTACGCGCTGCGGCCCGCAGCGTCCGGCCCCCACCGGGCCGACGGCGCCTCCCTCTTCACCGTGCGTCGCGTCCTGCACTTCCTGCTCGACCGGGAAGACATCCGGCTGCACCGGCTGGAGGTCCGCAGTGCCTACGTCCAGGCCGGCCCGCAGTCGTGCTCAGCCGGGACGACGGGAGCTCTGCACCCGCTGCTCGCAGGCGAACGGGCGGACGGCCGGGGCCCCACAGGCACCGATCCCTATGCCACGGGCGTGCCCACAGCGGCTCTCTGCGGCACGCTGTCCGTCAGTTCGCAGACTCAGGACCCTCCTCCTCGGGGCCCGGACGCCGCCACGTCCCCTCGGAGCCGTCCGTAGCGTCCGAGGACGGTGCGCCGCTCCTGCCCGCGCCTCCACCTCCGCCCGCGCTCCCGCCACCCGCGCCGGTGAATCTGTCCCGGAGCCTGCCTCCCAGGTCGCCCGCGCCGCCCGCGATGTCACCGACGAGCTTCATCAGCGGGTCCTTGCTGGTGCGCACCGTGTCGGCGTAATGCGCTGCGGACTCACGGAAGGAGTCCGTCACCGACGTGTCCTGGTCCTCGTCACGCTTGGGGTAATGGCCGTCCATGATGCGCTGGAAGTCCCGGGTCTCCGACCACTTCTTCAGCTCGGCCGCCCGGACCGTGGTGAACGGATGCGTCCGGGGCAGCACATTGAGGATCTTGAGCACGGAATCGCGGAGGTCGCCGCCCTTCTCGTACTCGTCGGCCTGGGCGAGGAAGGCATCCACATTCATCTCATGGAGATGGTTGCCACCGGCGATCTTCATCAGCCCGCGCATCGAGGCACGCAGGTCCTGCCCCACCAGCAGCCCGGCCCGGTCGGCGGACAGCTCCGACTTGCGGAACCACTCGCGCAGCGCGGTCACGATCGCCATGATCGCCACGTTGCCGAGCGGAATCCACGCCACCTTGAGCGCCAGGCCGGTGAGGAAGAGCAATATCGTGCGGTACACCGAGTGCCCGGAGAGGGCATGGCCCACCTCGTGGCCGACGACGGCCCGCATCTCCTCCTCGTCGAGCAGCTCCACCAGCCCGGTCGTCACCACGATGATCGGCTCGTCGAGACCGATGCACATGGCATTGGGCTGCGGGTCCTGGTTCACGTACATCGGCGGGACCTTCTTGAGGTCCAGGATGTAACAGGCGTCCCGCAACATGTCGTTGAGATGCGCGAACTGGGCGTCGCTCACCCGGACGGAGTCCGACAGGAAGAGCAGCCGCAGGCTGCGCTCGGGCAGCAGGCCGCTCAGTGCCTTGAACACCGTGTCGAAACCGCTCAGCTTGCGCAGGGCCACCAGAGCCGAGCGGTCCGCCGGATGTTCGTAGGCGCGCGAGGAGATGCCCGGGAATCGCTTGCGGTGCCTGCTCGGCACGCTCTCGTGACTGGTGTCGGTCATGGATGCCCCCTGTTCGTACGAGACGTCGCTCGTCCCCCTGACAAAAGCCAGCGTATGCGCTGGCGCTACGGTGTGCGGGGGGCTGTGGATAACTTTGAGGAGCGCCCGGAATGCCGCACACCGCCGTCATACTTGCTGCCGTTTCCGAGGAACAGGGGCCGGGCAACACGCTCCGCGTGGTGCTGCTCGCCGCCCTCGTCGGAGCCGCCCTGCTCGCCTGGTTCCTGCTGCGTGGATACCGCAACGACGACAACAACGACTGAGTCGGCGTGAGCGTGCCCGCTGCGCCCGCATACGATGTGCGCGACGTCTCCCTCCTGATTCCCGATGGATAGGTCCTGCAGAAGATGAGCCTCTCGAGCACCGCGCACCAGCTGGTCACCCTCGCCTCCGAAGGCGAGCAGGGTGGTAACCACGAAAGCCTCAGCCCGTACTTCACCGGTGTCGGCGCGTTCGTCGCGCTGATGCTCCTGCTGTGGATCACCACCCGTTTCAACCGAGACCGCTGAGGCAGAGGCGAACGGCTGTGCCAGTAGGGTCTGCACGCATGGGAGAGCAGGAAGTGCCCACCGGCCGCGGCAAGCGTCGACTCGGAGTGATGGGCGGGACCTTTGACCCGATCCATCACGGACACCTGGTGGCGGCCAGCGAAGTGGCCGCCCATTTCCACCTCGACGAAGTCATCTTCGTCCCGACCGGGCAGCCGTGGCAGAAGAGCCACAAGCAGGTCTCCCCGGCCGAGGACCGCTATCTGATGACGGTCATCGCGACGGCGTCCAACCCGCAGTTCTCGGTCAGCCGCAGCGACATCGACCGCGGCGGGCCGACATACACGATCGACACGCTGCGGGATCTGCGCATGGTCCACGGCGACGCGGACCTCTTCTTCATCACCGGCGCCGACGCCCTCTCCCAGATCCTGACCTGGCGGGACGCCGAGGAGCTGTTCTCGCTCTCCCATTTCATCGGCGTGACCCGGCCCGGTCATCTGCTGACGGACGACGGGCTGCCCAAGGGTGGTGTCTCGCTGGTGGAGGTGCCCGCGCTGGCGATCTCGTCCACGGACTGCCGCGCCAGGGTCGAGCAGGGGGAGCCGGTCTGGTATCTGGTGCCGGACGGTGTCGTCCGTTACATCGACAAGCGCCAGCTGTACCGCGGCGAATGAGCCACGGAGAGGGGCACCTGTGAACGACCGACAGAACCCGTACGACCCGTACCAGCAGCAGCCGCAGATCATCGGCTACGACGAGTACGGGCAGCCGGTCTATCAGCAGCAGGGGCAACAGCAGTACGACCCCTACGCCCAGCAGCCTCAGCAGGACGGACAGCCGCAGCAGGGCTACGGCTACGACCCGTACGCCGGTGCGCAGCAGAGTCACGACCCGTACACCGGTGCGCAGCAGAGTCACGACCCGTACGCCGCCCAGTACACCCAGCAGCAGGCGCAGCCGACGCAGCAGGGATACGGGTACGACGACGGCGGCGGGTACGGCGCGTACGGCTACGACACCGGTC
>NZ_DATMVN010000003.1:0-27993 GCF_035563135.1 Streptomyces sp. | reverse complement strand
GAAACTGCCCGTCTCCGACATCGACGGGTGCGGCGCGTACGGCTGCCCTTCCGGCGGGCCCTGCGGCGGCGCGTACGACGGCTGCCCCAGGTCCTGCGGCGGGTACGGCTGTGGCGAGGGCGGAGGCGCGGGTGGTGTACTGCCGACGGCTTGTGCGGGCGTCTGCGGCCTGTCACCGGGTGACCCGGGAGTGAGGGGGCGGCCGGGGACGAGAGGGAAGCCGGAGGCGGCGGGGCCGTGGGGGCCGGGGCTGTGGGGGCCGGAGGGCCCGTCGGGGCCGAATCCTGCGGGCAGAGGACCGATCTGGTCGAACACCTCCACCGGCTCCTCGTCCGGACCGCTCTCCGGCAGCATCTCGACCGCTGCCGTCAGCGCCTTGCGCGCGCCTGTGGCCGTACGGAAACGGGCGTGCGGATCCGGCTGCAGCAGGCCGGCAAGGACCTGCCACAAGGGTTCCGGCACCCCCTGGGGTGCGCCAGGGGTGCCGTGTGCGGCGAAGTACTCGATCAGTGCCCTGGAGTCGGGCTTCTGCCCCTGGAGCAGATAGAGCGCGACGAGACCGACGGCGAAAAGGTCCGCCGGGAAGTCGGGCTCCGCTCCCGTCATCTGTTCGGGGGCGAAGTAACCGGGCGTACCCACCACGTAGTTGGTCTCCGTCAGCCGCGGCTCGCCCTTGCGCATCGAGATGCCGAAGTCGGAGAGCCGCAGGTGCGGCCGGCCCGTGCCGGTGGCCTCCATCAGGATGTTGGCCGGTTTGATGTCACGGTGCACGACCCCCTCGGCGTGCACCGTGGACAGCCCGGACAGCAGCTGATCCAGCAGGAGGCAGACAAAACGCGGGGGAAGCGGGCCGTAGTCACCGATGACGTGGGCCAGCGAACCGCCGCTGACCAGATCCATCGTGAACAGGACCTTGTCGTCGTCGGCGGCCCAGCTGGCCGGGGCGAGGACGTGGGGATGATCGATCCGCAGCGCCTGCTCACGGACGAAGCGCAGCAGCGTGTGAGCATCGCTCTGCTGCAGAACCTTGGCCGCCACGTACCGGCGTCGTCGATGGTCCCACGCACGCCAGACGGCGCCCACCCCACCGCGTCCGATCGGATCGATCAGCTCGTACCGACCGGCGAAGACCTCACCCATTGCCCTGCGCCCGCTCCCGTTTCGGTTGGTGCCCCGGCTGTCGAGCTGTTGTCACGGCTCCACCGCCCCCGGCTCCTGGGCGCCGGCGGGCCCTTGCTGGTACCGGAGCAGACAGCGTTCGCCCCGTCGCGGCACCCGGCGCGCCCTCTCGCCGCACCGGACGGAAGCCCGGGAACGTGTCCCGTACGAGGGCTTCCGGCCGGCGCGCCGGGAGCACGCGACGGACGCCGCTCCTTGACGGGCGGACGCTGCCTGCCGTGGCACTAGCTCTGGTGGCCTTCGTAGTGCGCGACCGCGTCCGCGGTGCGTCCCGCTCCGTACACCCTGAGGAACTCTGCCAGCTCGGGGTGGGCCGGGGCGAGGGAGTCCGCGGCATCTATGATGTCGCCGGCCGCCGCGACCGACCGCAGCAGCGACTGGATCTCACGCACCACACGCCGCACGGTGGGGGCTCCGCCGGTGGTGGAGGTCTGGCCGGTGCTGGTCAGGACCGAACCCCCCTGCGACTTCTTGATCTCCTCCATCCGGTCGGTGGCCTCTCCCGCACTGACGCTGCCGTCCGCCACCTGTCCGGCGAGTTCCTGAAGCGCCTGGACCCGCTGGACGACCGCGGGGTTGCCGATCTTGGCCCGCTGCCCGCTCATCAGCTGGGACAGCATGGGGGCGGACAGCCCGAGCACCGCCGCGAGGCGTGCCTGGTTGAGTCCGAGGTCATCGATCAGCCTGCGGAAGAGCGCCCCCAACGGCTCTCCGTACCAGCTGCGTTGGAGCTCCCGGGCTCTAGCCGTCGCCTCTTGCTGCGCTGCGTCCATTGCGTCTCCCCTTCGCTGCGGCTTCGCTGCTGCGAACCTCGTCGTGCATCTTACGGAGAGGTGTTGCGGGCCGGGAGTCCCAATCCTTTTGCAGGATTCGGGGGGTCACCCGGTACTCTGTTCTGCGACGGACGTCGCGGCATGGATGTGTCCTGTGGTGTCCGCTTTTCGGGGCCTTAGCTCAGTTGGTAGAGCGCTGCCTTTGCAAGGCAGATGTCAGGAGTTCGAATCTCCTAGGCTCCACGCTCCTGTACCCCTCTGACCTGCATACATGCGGTCAGGGGGGTGTTTTTTGTCCCCCTTCGACGTGCTGATGTGTCAGCGCGTCGATACGGGCGCACGCCTGCGGTGGTCTGTGATTGCAGGCCTTGGGGCGGCCATCGCGCCCCGCCTGATCTCCTGGGGAGCGATGGACTTTCCGGTTTCCTGCTCGTTTGACGCAGTGGGGCCATGTCCGAGACGACGTACAGCATCGGCGAGGGTCCGGCGCCGCGGGTCAGTCTCTCCCTGCCCGGGGGGACTGCGGAAGCCATCCGTGTCAGGGTGGGTGAACGGGAGTTCTCCGCGTGCATCGCCGCAGCTGCCGAACGGGAGTTGAGGGGCAGGTGCTGGACGAGTACCTGGCCGGCCACCAGAGCCGCGAGGGGCCGGTTTCCGAGCCGATGACGAGACGGTGGTGGCCCCTTGTCGCGGAGACGCGCTCGCGTGGCATGGAGGTGGTCATCTGCGCGCTCACCATCATCGAGGCCGTACACGCCCGCACGAACAGGACTCGGCTGAGCCGGCCGCTGTTCGGACTGCGCGTGATCCCGGTCGGGGACGGGGAGGCGAAGACAGCCTCCGCTGTGTTGACGGGCGCAGGCTTGCAGGGGCCCGGGTACGCCATCGACGCAGCCGTGATTGAGGCCGCTCTGAGGCAGCAGGGGCCGATGGTCATGCTGACGTCCGGCATCGACGACATGACCAGACCTTGCGCTGATCGGGTTCGGCCCATCGCTGTGTGAGGCGGGCCGAGCGATCGGGGAAAGGCGCAGAGCGGCACCCGGACGGTGGTCGGGTGATCATGCCACCGCTGTCGACCACGCATTCGGCCAACCGCCGTCGACCACGCATCCGGCCAACCACCGTGCGCCCGTGCTCCACGGCTCACTCCGAAACTCTCTCCCCATGCTTCGTTGCCTGATCACACAGGCGGGTGGATGGCCGGCAGCCACTTCCCCTCCGTAACAGCGGCTCTGCGGCACCTCTCCTGTCAGCGGCTCGACGACCGGGGCCGACGTGCCCTGCGCTTGCTCGGCCTCCTTCCCGGGCCGGATCCGGCCTGTGCGGCCGCAGCCGCTCCGACCGGCACGGGCGAGGCAGCCCGTTTCCTGTGCCTGGTCGGCATCAAGGTGGTGGAGGAGCTCGGTGACCTCTGGGCCCAGGAGGAGTGCCGCAATGCGGTGGGACGCGCGATGCCCGTACTCGGTCGCCCCGTGAGACTGCGGAACACCACCGTGAGACCCTGCGCATCGCACGAGGCCTTCACTTCCGCCGGGCTGAACAGCATGCGCCGACAGGCATGGGGACGGCTGTGCGGGGGCCTGGTGATTCCATCGGTTTCACGTGAAACGGAGAGGGGCGTCGGCAGACCATGAGGTCTGCCGACGCCCCTCTCCGGCGTCCTTTCGATCAGGTGCCGTTCCGATGAAGGCCGGGTCAGCGCTGGTCGTCGCGATCGGTGCCGTTCGCCGGGCCGGATGTGGATTCGGCTTCGTCCTGCTTGGCACGGACCTCCGGGTCGAGCACGGCGCCGCCGCTGCCGTCGACCGAGGTCAGAGGTGCGCGGTCGTCGGACACTTCGGTGGGGGCGGGCGGCTCGACCAGCCAGTCGGGGTTGGCCTGCTTGTCCCACCACTTCCAGGCGGCGAAAGCCCCGCCGGCCAGGAGGCCCAGCACGAGGAACCTCTTGGCCCTACGCCCTGTCCTGGCCCGCCGTTCGTGCTTCCGGACGAGCTTCTGGATCTCCTTGGCCGTTACCTGACCGCGCAGTGCGGCCAGCGCCGCCGCGCTGCGGGCAGTGGCTTCCTCGGCCACGGGCCGACTCGCCGCCACCGCGTGCTCGACGCGTGGCACGGTGTAGTCGGCTGCGCTCCTGGCGGCACTGCGTGTCCGGACGGCGGCCTTGTGCGCGGCTTCGTCGACCTTGGGAGGCACATGGGTCAGCGCCTGTTCGATGCGTGGCGCGAGGTGTACGCCGTACTGGACGCGGGCTTGCGCGGCTGCCTTCGACACCTTGGGCGCGAGCCGTGCGCGGGCCTCCTGCGCGTAGTGCGCGGCCTGTTCCTTGGCCGTATCGGCGTAAGGCGCCACCACTTCCGCGGCGTGCTGCGCGCTGTCCTTCGCCGAGTAGGTTGCGGCACGCACGCTGTCGATGCGGGTCACGGGATCCTCCTCCTTGGTGGCGGGTAGGTACTCCGCCTATCCACCCAATTCGAAATCATGCCCGCTGGGGCCTCGAGCGCCATGCGGGACGGACATTCGGGTCACGAGGTCATTCTCGGGCAATGCGGTGCAAGGGGGGTGTGTCACCGACGATGCCGCAGTTCGTGTCGGCGCGCTCCGTGCCGTCGGGCAGCTGGCCGAACCGTCCGGCGGGAAGTGTGGGAAAGGTGCAGGAAAGCGGGCAACAAGGTGAGTACCGCTCCGCCCGGCCCCGCGACCACGCTGTGCGGGGGAAGCCCCGTGCAAGGATCGGTGGTCATCAGCGAAGACTTACGGAAGGCAGACCGTGGCCGAGCAGCTTTACGCCACTTTGAGGACCAGCCAGGGCGACATCGAGATCAGGCTTCTGCCGAACCACGCGCCGAAGACGGTCAGGAACTTCGTCGAACTCGCCAAGGGTGAGCGGGAGTGGACCAACCCGGAGACGGGGAGGAAGACCACCGACAGGCTGTACGACGGCACTGTCTTCCACCGTGTCATCAGCGGCTTCATGATCCAGGGCGGTGACCCCCTGGGTAACGGCACGGGCGGACCCGGGTACGAGTTCGGCGACGAGTTCCACCCCGACCTCGCGTTCACCAGGCCCTATCTGCTGGCGATGGCCAACGCCGGGCCCGGCACCAACGGTTCACAGTTCTTCGTCACGGTCTCGCCCACCGCCTGGCTGACCGGCAAGCACACGATCTTCGGCGAGGTCGCGGACGAGGCCGGCAGGAAGGTCGTGGACGCGATCGCAGCGGCTCCGACGAACCCGCGCACCGATCGCCCGCTCCAGGACGTGGTGATCGAGTCGGTGGCCGTCGAGACCCGTTGAACCGAGGGGCGGGCAGTGGTCTGCCGGCCGCTGACCGGACGGCCGCCGCCCGTGTGGGAACGAACCGCCCTGCTCGTCCGTAATGCTGCACAACGGGCGAGTGGGGCGGACGCATATGTGCCGCCACCGCGGACGAGGACCGGGAGGGCCGTGACCGATGGACCAGCAGCCGCCGCAGGACCAGGACGGGCCCGCAGCCGAAGGCGGCCGGCCCACGTGTTACCGGCATCCGGGCAGGGAGACGGGAATCCGCTGCACGCGGTGCGAGCGGCCGGTCTGTACGGACTGCATGATCGAAGCCTCGGTGGGCTTCCACTGTCCCGAGTGTGTCCGGGAAGGTTCCGGTACGGGTCACCACCGCGCGGCGAACCGGCCCCGGACCCTGGCGGGCGGAAGCGTCGCCGACGACCCCAGGCTGGTCACCAAGGTCCTGCTCGGCATCAATCTCGCCGTTTTCGCCGCGGTTCTGATCGCCGAGCGATCGGGCTATCCACTGGTCGACGATCTGCTGTTGTTCGGCCGGGCCTACTCGGGTGATCCGTCCGCAGGTCTCGAAGGCGTGGCGGAGGGCCAGTGGTACCGGCTGCTGACGTCGGTGTTCCTGCACCAGGAGGTGTGGCACATCGCGTTCAACATGCTGGGGCTGTGGTGGCTCGGAGGGCCCCTGGAAGCAGCACTGGGCCGTGCCCGCTACCTCACGCTCTATCTGCTCTCGGGGCTCGCGGGAAGCGCGCTCACCTACGGGATCGCCGATCCCGCGCAGGGCTCGCTCGGTGCTTCGGGTGCCGTCTTCGGCCTGCTGGGTGCCACGGCCGTGCTGATGCGCCGGATGAATGACGACATGCGGCCGGTGATCGCACTGCTCGTGGTGAACCTGATCTTCACCTTCAACCCATGGGGTGCGATCGCCTGGCAGGCGCATGTGGGCGGGCTGGTGGCCGGCGCGGTGATCGCGATCGCCATGGTTCACGCACCACGCGCGCACCGGAATCCTGTGCAGTACGGCACGTGTGCGCTGGTCCTCATGGTGGTCGTGGTGGCCGTTCTCGTCAGGACGGCCGCGCTCATCTGAGCGGCGTTTGTCACCTCGGATGCGGTTGTCCACAGAGGGTGTCGGATCTTGTGCATGACGTGGGGAACAGGTGTGCCCCTTGTCGCTGAACCGGGTTTCAACAGGCAGGACAAGGGGCGTACCCTCTCGCGGTGCGTAAGTGCGCAGTCGCACCGGCGTCACATTCGAGGAAGGTTATCCACAGGCCGCCCGGCCTTTTCCCCCGTCTGTGGATAACTCTGTGGGTAACTCAGGGCAGAGCTACTTCCACTGTGTGGAGACCCCGAAGCCACCGGCGATGAAACCGAAGCCCACCACGATGTTCCAGTTGCCGAGAGCGTCGATCGGAAGCTCGCCCTCGGTGACGTAGAAGACCACGATCCAGGCCAGGCCGATCAGGAAGAGCGCCAGCATCACCGGCGCCACCCAGCTGCGGTTGGTCAGCTTTATGCTCGTCGACTGCTTCGCCGGCGGAGGCGTGAAATCTGCCTTCTTGCGGATACGTGACTTCGGCACGAGGAACTCTCCTGTCGATGCGCTGCGTGACCGCGCAGGGATCTGTGGCTGGCGCCGGGGCGCGAGGGGGAATGCTGCCTCCCCGGGGCGTCCGTTAGCGTAGTGCTTCCGTGGCGCCTAAGGAGATAAGGGTACGTTGAGCAATTCTGCCGACTCTCCCCGAGGCCCGGCCCGGCGCATGTCCCGCCGGCCGGTCCAAGGCCTCACCGCTGCCGTTTTCGCCCTGGCCGGGCTGATCTTCGTGACCAGTGCCAATACGGCCAAGGGGACCGATATCCGTACCGATTCCTCGCTGCTGAAGCTTTCCGATCTGATTCAGCAGCGCAGTGAGAAGAACGCCGAGCTGGACGAATCGACCGCTTCCGTGCGCGCGGACATCGACACCCTCGCCCGGCGCGACGACGGGAGCACCCGCGCCGAGGACGCCGAGCTCGCCGCGCTGGAGAAGGCCGCGGGCACCACGGAGGTCACCGGCGAGGCGCTCGCCGTCACGCTGAACGACGCCCCGCCGGACGCCACCGCCAACCCCGGGTACCCCGAGCCGCAGCCGAACGACCTGGTCATCCACCAGCAGGACCTGCAGGCCGTCGTGAACGCCCTCTGGGAAGGCGGGGCCCGGGGGATCCAGGTGATGGACCAACGGCTGATCTCCACCAGCGCGGTGCGCTGCGTCGGCAACACGCTGATCCTGCAGGGGCGGGTCTACTCACCTCCGTACAAGGTCACCGCGGTCGGTGACCGGGACAAGCTCAGGCAGGCGCTCACGGACTCCGCGGCGATCCAGAACTACCAGCTGTACGTCAAGGCGTACGGGCTCGGATGGAAGGTCGAAGACGACGACGAGCTGACGCTTCCCGGTTATTCGGGCACCGTCGACCTCCACTACGCGCAGCCTGTGGAGTAGCTCGCGGGAGGCCCTGGGCGGCGGGCCCGCGTGAGGCGCGGACGGAACGGCGACGGACGCCCGGCAGACGGCTTTCCACAGCTGACCCACGTCTGTGCCCCGGCCGTTTAGTCTGGTGCCGTACCGAATGGAGGCAACAGCATGTACGGCTGGATCTGGCGGCATCTGCCGGGCAGCGCATGGGTACGGGGCTTCATCTCGCTCGTGCTCGTCCTGGCCGTTGTCTACACGCTCTTCCAGTACGTCTTCCCGTGGGCGGAGCCCCTGCTCCCGTTCGGCGATGTGACGGTGGACGGCGAAGGCGCCGGAGCGACGGGGGCCGGCCGGTGAACGCACGCATTCTCGTCGTCGACAACTACGACAGCTTCGTCTTCAACCTCGTCCAGTACCTCTACCAGCTCGGTGCGGAGTGCGAGGTGGTGCGCAACGACGAGGTCACCACGGCACACGCCGAGGACGGCTTCGACGGGGTCCTGCTGTCGCCGGGACCCGGTACGCCCGAGCAGGCGGGGGTCTGCATCGAGATGGTGCACCACTGCGCGCGGAGCGGGGTCCCGGTCTTCGGCGTCTGCCTGGGCATGCAGTCGATGGCCGTCGCGTACGGCGGCGTGGTGGACCGGGCGCCGGAACTGCTGCACGGCAAGACCTCGCCCGTGCTCCACGAGGGCAAGGGCGTGTTCGCCGGTCTGCCGTCCCCGTTCACCGCGACGCGTTACCACTCGCTCGCCGCCGAGCCGACGACGGTACCGGCGGAGCTGGAAGTCACCGCACGCACGGCCGACGGCATCATCATGGGGCTCCGCCACCGGGAACAGGCGGTGGAGGGGGTGCAGTTCCACCCCGAGTCGGTGCTCACGGAGCACGGCCACCTGATGCTGGCCAACTGGCTGGAGCGGTGCGGCGATCACGGCGCCGTCGGGAGATCGACGGGGCTCGCCCCGGTGGTGGGCAAGGCCGCCGCGTGACCTCACTCCGCCCTCACGCCGGGCACGAAGGCCCGTACGCGCAGGGAGCGTACGAACCCGACGGCACGTTCGAGGCGGCGGTGGAGCAGCTCGCGGACCCGTTGAACGATCCGCTGCCGGGGCAGCACACCTCGCCCTGGTTCCGGGCGGAGACCGTCCAGCCGGACGGCGGGGCCCGGCAGACGCCTCGGGCGGCGGCTCAGGAGCCCGTGGAGCCCCCGGGCGAGTGGTACGACCCGGAGGGGTATCAGAGGGACTGGTACGGGCGGCGGGAGCCGGAAGCGGCTCCTGCGGCGGGCGGTGCCCGGGAGGCTGCGGTGCCGGCCGGGCCGGGGACGCACGCTCCGGTGCCGGGGGCACCCGGCCCGGTTCCCGCACAGCACGTCACCGGCGGCCGTTCCGTACTGAGCGACGAGACCGTCGCCCTGCGGACCGCCGATACGCACAGGACGCCGCAGCAGCCGGGCTCCGACGCCGCGGGGCCCCTCCCCGGGCCGTCGTCGGCGGCCGGTGGCCGGGCCGAGCGCCGGCGGGCGGCCGCAGGACGCGGAAGAAGGCGGGCCGGGCCCCGGCGTGCAGTGGAGTCCGAGCCGCCGGAGCCCGCTGCCCCGATGTCACGGCTGGAGGCCCGGCGCGCGGCCCGTGCCGCCAAGGACAGCCCCGCCGTCGTCGCCAGCCGGGTCGTCGGGGAAGTGTTCATCACCTTCGGCGTGCTGATGCTCCTGTTCGTCACGTACCAGCTCTGGTGGACCAACATCCGCGCCGACCAGATCGCCGGCCAGGAGACGAACAGGATCCAGGACGACTGGGCGAACGGCGAGCGCAGCCCGGGTGCCTTCGAACCCGGGCAGGGGTTCGCCATCATTCACATCCCCGAGCTCGACGTGGTCGCGCCGATCGCCGAGGGCATCGACAAGGAGAAGGTCCTCGACCGGGGCATGATCGGCCACTACGCCGAGGGCACGCTGAAGACCGCGATGCCGTCGGCGAAGCAGGGAAACTTCGCGGTGGCGGGGCACCGCAACACCCACGGTGAGCCCTTCCGCTACATCAACAGGCTGAAACCGGGCGATCCGATCGTGGTCGAGACGCAGGACGCCTATTACACGTACGAGATGTCCAGCATCCTTCCGCAGACGTCGCCGTCCAATGTGGCCGTGATCGACGAAGTGCCCCCGGGGTCCGGGTTCACCGGCCCCGGCAG
Source organism: Streptomyces sp. (assembly GCF_035563135.1). Lineage (GTDB taxonomy): Bacteria > Actinomycetota > Actinomycetes > Streptomycetales > Streptomycetaceae > Streptomyces. Next base: position 18,103 of record NZ_DATMVN010000003.1, on the reverse strand, counting down.
ATACATCACGCTGACGACGTGCACGCCGGAATTCACGAGTACGTACCGAATGATCGTGTGGGGCAAAATGGTCGACGAACGGCCGCGCAGCAAGGGGAAACCCGACGCGCTCGTCGGCTGAACATCATCACGACAGGGGCGGTGCGGTGGCAGCGAGGACCGAGCACGAAGAGCGCATCGACGAGCCGGTGGCCCCGGTGCGCAGCAGGCGCCGCCATCCCGTCGCGACGGCGGTGAGCCTCTTCGGTGAGCTGCTGATCACCGCCGGCCTGGTGCTGGGTCTGTTCGTCGTCTACTCGCTGTGGTGGACCAACGTGCTCGCCGACCGTGAGGCCGCCGAGCAGGGCGACACCGTCCGTGACCGCTGGGCGGGCGGGCCGGGGGCCCTGGACACCAAGGACGGCATCGGCTTCCTCCATGTCCCCGCCATGGAGAACGGCGAAGTGCTGGTCAAGAAGGGTACCGACCCCGAGACGCTCAACAACGGCATCGCCGGCTACTACACGGACCCGGTGAAGTCGGCCCTCCCCTCGGACGCACAGGGAAACTTCGCGCTCGCCGCGCACCGGGACGGACACGGCGCCAAGTTCCACAACATCGACAAGGTGAAGAAGGGCGACGCGGTCGTCTTCGAGACCAAGGACACCTGGTACGTCTACAAGGTCTACGCGGAGCTGCCGGAGACGTCGAAGTTCAACGTCGACGCGATCGCCCCGGTGCCCGAGGAATCCGGCGTGAAGAAGCCCGGCCGCTACATCACGCTGACGACGTGCACCCCCGTCTACACGTCGAAGTACCGCTACATCGTGTGGGGCGAACTGGTGCGGACCGAGAAGGTGGACGGGGACCGCACGAAGCCGGTGGAGCTGCGGTAGGCACGGACGAGGACGACGGCACAGGGCCCCGGTCACCGCTGAGGTGACCGGGGCCCTGTGCCTGTTCGTACGGCGCCGGGCGGGGTCAGTCCGACGATCCGGACCGGCCGCCGAGGAAGCCGCCGTCCCCGTCCCCGTCCGTGCCGCCGAGGGTGGTGAGGGTGACCGTGCTGCCCTTGGCGACCTGGGTGTTGGCCCCCGGAGCGGCCTGTACCACCAGGGCGTTCGGCTTGTCGGACGAGTTGGGGGCCAGTGCGACCACGAGGCCCAGGCCTTCGAGCGTGCCCTTCGCGTCCTGATAACGCTTGCCGACGATGTCACCCGGGACGGTGACCTGCTCGGGCTGTGCCGGGCCCTTGGAGACCTTGAGGACGATCTGGGCATCCTTGGCCTGCTTGCTCGGGCCTTCCGGGGACTGGCCGACGACCATGTCCTTCGGCTGGTCCGAGTCGACGTCCTGCCGGGAGATGTTGGTGAAGCCGATCCCCCGGAGCTGGGCTTCCGCCTCGGCGTAGGTCCGGTTGAGAACCGGCAGATCGAGCAGGGCCTCCTTGGCCACCGTGATCGTGACCTCGGTCTCCCTGTCGGCCTTCGTACCGCCCTCGGGGTCCTGCTCGGTGACCGTGCCCGGGGTCGCGTCGGACTCCACCGCGGTGACCTTCACCGTGAAGCCCGCGTCCTCCAGCTTCTTGCGGGCGCTGTCCTCGGACTTCTCCAGGACGTCGGGGACCTCGACCTTGGGGGCGCCGGTGGAGACGACGACCGTCACGGTCTCGCCCTTCGCCATCTGGCCGTCCGCGGAAGGACTCTGACTGCAGATCTGGTCCTTCTCCTGGGTCTCGCAGGGTTCCTTGGAACCGACCTTCAGCTTGACCTCGGAGTTGTCCGCGAGTCTTTGCGCCTCTGCGACGGTGGAACCGATCATGTTCGGCACGTCGAACTTACCGTCGCCGCTCTCGTTCGAGCTGAAGATGTACCGGCCGATCAGGATCGCGCCGATGAGCACCAGGATCCCGGCGACGACAAGGAGGATCGTCGAGGTGTTGCTCTTCTTCTGGCGCCGGCGCCCCGGGCGGTCGTCGTAACCGTAACCGCCGTCGTCCGGGTTGACCGGGGGCAGCATGGACGTCTGGGCCCCGCCCGGGTCCGTCGCCCGCAGGGCGGTGGTGGGCTGGTCGTTGCCGTAGGCGTCGTACCCGCCGTAGCCCACCGCGCCCATGGCCGCCGTGGCCGCGACCGGCTGGCCGTCGAGGCAGGCCTCGATGTCGGCGCGCATCTCGTCGGCCGACTGGTAGCGGTAGTCGGGGTCCTTGGTCAGCGCCTTCAGGACGATGGCGTCCATCTCGGGCGTGATCTCGGGATCGAAGTTGCTCGGAGGCTGCGGTTCCTCGCGCACGTGCTGGTACGCGACCGCGACGGGTGAGTCACCGACGAACGGGGGCCGGACCGCGAGCAGTTCGTAGAGCAGGCAGCCGGTGGAGTACAGGTCGGAGCGGGCGTCGACCTGCTCGCCCTTGGCCTGCTCGGGGGAGAGGTACTGGGCCGTGCCGATGACCGCGGCGGTCTGGGTCATCGTCATCCCGGAGTCGCCCATGGCACGGGCGATACCGAAGTCCATGACCTTGACCTGACCGGTGCGCGTCAGCATGACGTTCGCCGGCTTGATGTCGCGGTGGACGATCTGGGCGCGGTGCGAGTACTCCAGGGCCTGGAGGATCCCGACAGTCATCTCGAGGGTCCGCTCCGGCAGCAGTCTGCGGCCGGAGTGCAGGAGCTCTCTGAGCGTCGACCCGTCGACGTACTCCATCACGATGTACGGGATGGAGACCCCGTCGACGTAGTCCTCGCCGGTGTCGTAGACGGCGACGATCGCGGGGTGGTTGAGCGAGGCGGCCGACTGGGCCTCACGGCGGAACCGTGCCTGGAAGGACGGGTCGCGGGCGAGGTCGGCCCGCAGCGTCTTCACAGCGACGGTGCGGCCGAGCCGGGTGTCGTGCGCGAGGTAGACCTCGGCCATGCCACCACGGCCGAGCACCGAGCCCAGCTCGTACCGGCCGCCGAGGCGACGCGGCTCTTCCATAACTGATCCAGCCCTCTCCGTCAGTCCCGACCGCACCCGTGTGTGGTCCGGCGGTGCGCTGTTCGCACTTACGCTACCGGGCGCTCCCGGCATGATCGGCCCGCACCCGTCAGCTGATATCCGACCGGTATCCCAATGTGCTGGTGTGGACAGAAGTTGTGACGGGTGTCACTACTTTCCGTCGAGTACGGCCTTCATCACGTTCTTGGCGATCGGCGCGGCCAGGCCGCCGCCGGAGATGTCGTCCCGGTTGGCGTTGCCGTCCTCGACCACCACGGCGACGGCGACCGGGGAGCCGCTGTCGGTCTTGGCGTACGAGATGAACCACGCGTACGGCTTCTCGCTGTTGTTGAGGCCGTGCTGGGCGGTACCGGTCTTGCCACCGACAGTGACGCCGTCGATCTGCGCGTTGGTTCCCGTGCCGTCCTCGACCACGGTCTCCATCATCTGCTGCACCTTCTGGGCGTTCTCCGCCGAGAGCGGCCGGCTGAGCTGCTCCTTCTCGTGCGTGTAGATGACGTCCAGGTTGGGTGCCTGGCGCTGGGAGACCATGTACGGCTGCATGAGCTTGCCGTCGTTGGCGATCGCGGAGGCCACCATGGCCATCTGGAGGGGGGTGGCGCGGTTGGACGCCTGGCCGATGCCCGCCATGGCGTTCTGCGGCCGGTTGTCCTTCGGGTAGACGCTGGCGTCGGCCCGGACCGGAGTGAAGACCTCCTCGTCGAAGCCGAACTTCTCGGCCTGCTCGATCATCTTCTCGTTGCCGAGATCGTCGCTCATCTTGCCGAAGACCGTGTTGCAGGAGTAGCGCAGGGCGTCCCGGAGCGAGGCGTTCTCGCAGGGGATGTTCCCCTCGTTCTGCAGCAGGTTGGTCGAGAGAGGGAGCCGCCAGGGCAGCGGGGAGTCCGTCTTCGCGTCGATGTCGGTGTAGAGGCCGTTCTCCAGCGCCGCGGCGGCCGTGACGACCTTGAACGTCGAGCCGGGCGGGTAGGTCTCCCGCAGGGCCCGGTTCAGCATCGGCTTGTCCTTGTCGTCCAGGAGCTTCTGCCGGGCGTCGGAGTCCTTCATGGAGTTGCCCGCGAAGACCGAGGGGTCGTACGAGGGGGTGCTGGCCAGCGCCAGGATCGCGCCGGTCTGCGGGTCGATCGCCGCGACGGCGCCCTTCTTGTCGCCCAGCCCGGTGAAGGCGGCCTTCTGGGCCTCACCGTCGAGAGTGGTGACGATGTTCCCGCCGGACTTCTGCTCGCCGGTGAACATCGACAGGGTGCGGTCGAAGAACAACTGGTCGCTGTTGCCGGTGAGGATGCCGTCCTCGATGCTCTCCAGCTGGGAGGAGTCGAAGGCCTGCGACGAGTACCCGGTGACGGGTGCCCACATGGGGCCGTTCTTCCAGACGCGCTTGTACTTGAAGTCGCTGTCCGTGGTCTCGACGGAGCCTGTGACGGGTTCGCCGTCGACGATGATGTTGCCGCGTTCGTGGGCGTAGCGCTCGATCTGGACGCGGCGGTTGTGTTCGTTCGCGTTGAGCTCGTCGGCGCGGACGTACTGGAGGTAGTTCGTGCGGACCAGCAGGGCGAGGACGAGGATGCCGCAGAACATCGCGATCCTGCGGAGCGGCTTGTTCACGGTCGGACCACCTGGGTCATCTCGGCGTCCGGGGACGGCGCGGGGGCCGGGGCGGGGCGCCGGGCGGTGTCGCTGATTCTGATCAGGATCCCGATGAGCGCCCAGTTGGCGATGACGGACGAACCACCGGCCGCGAGGAACGGCATGGTCATACCGGTCAGCGGGATGAGCCCCATGACACCGCCGGCGACGACGAAGACCTGGATGGCGAAGGAGCCGGAGAGACCGATCGCCAGGAGCTTGCCGAACGGGTCGCGGGCGGCGAGTGCCGTGCGGACACCGCGCTCGACGATGAGGCCGTAGACGAGCAGGACCCCCATCATCCCGGCGAGGCCGAGCTCCTCCCCGACCGTGGCGAGGATGAAGTCGGAGTTGGCGGCGAAGCCGATCAGGTCCGAGTTGCCCTGGCCCAGGCCCGTACCGAGGGTGCCGCCGGAACCGAAGGCCATCAGCGACTTGGCCATCTGCTCGCTCGCCGCCTCCTTGCCCCAGCCCGCGAAGGGGTCGAGCCAGGCGGTGACGCGGTCCTGGACGTGCGGCTCGAACGTCGCGACGCCGACAGCGCCGGCGCCGGACATCAGCAGACCGAAGACGATCCAGCTGGTGCGCTCGGTGGCGACGTACAGCATGACGACGAACATGCCGAAGAACAGCAGTGAGGAGCCCAGGTCGGTCTCGAAGACCAGGATGAGGATCGAGAACGCCCAGACCATGAGGATCGGCCCGAGGTCGCGGCCCCGGGGGAGGTAGAGCCCCATGAAGCGGCGGCTGGCCAGGGCCAGGGCGTCACGCTTGACCATGAGGTAGCCGGCGAAGAACACCGCAATGATGATCTTCGCGAACTCCCCGGGCTGGAGCGTGCCGACGCCAGGGATCTTGATCCAGATCTTGGCGCCGTTCACGGCCGGGAAGAACATCGGAAGGATCAGCAGGAACAGCGCCACCAGCATGGAGATGTAGGTGTAGCGCTGCAGGATGCGGTGGTCCTTGAGGGCGATCAGGACGACGACCAGCAGGGCGACGCCGACCGCTGAGAACATCAGCTGCTTGGAGGCGGCGGGGGCGAACGTCTTGATCGACTGGAAGCGCTCCGACTGGTCCAGCCGCCAGATGAGAGCCAGTCCCAGCCCGTTCAGCAGGGTCGCCAGCGGCAGCAGCAGCGGGTCGGCGTACGGGGCGAACCTCCGCACGGCGAGATGGGCCACGCCGCCGAGCAGCGCGAGGCCCAGGCCGTAGCCGAGCATGCCGGCGGGCAGTTCGCCGTTGAGGGCGAGGCCCACGTTGGCGTACGCGAACACCGAGATCAGGACGGCGAAGGCGACCAGCGCCAGCTCGGTGTTGCGGCGGCTCGGCGCGTCGATCGCGCCGATGGTGGTCGTGTTGGTGACAACGCTCATGTGCTGAAGGCCCCCTACGGCTTACTGCTTACCGCACTGCAGGGCCAGCTTCTTCTCTTCCTCCGAGAGGCTGGGGCCGGGAGTGGGAGTCGCGGTCTTGGTCCCCTTGGCGGGAGACGTGGCGGACGTGCTGTCGGAGGCGTTACCGGTTTCGCCCTGGTCCTTGGCGGCATTGGCATCCGCCTCGGCCGCGCGGCGCTGCGCGTCCTTCTCGCAGGCGGAGGCCTGCGCTTCGAGCTCGCTGATCTTCTTGCGGGCATCGGCGAGGTTGCCCTGGGAGATGGTCGCTTCGACCTTCTTGCGCCAGTAGGGCGGGAGGTACTTCAGTTCGATCTCGGTGTCCTCTTCGACCTTCGAGAGGGACACCCAGGCGAGGTCCTGGCTGATTCCGCGGAACAGCGCGACGTTGTCGTCCTTCGCGCCCACGTAGAACTGGGTCTGGGTCCAGCGGTACCCGCCGTAGACGCCGCCGCCGATGACGGCCAGCGCGAGCACGATGTAGAACGACCGTTTCAGCCACCTGCGGCGGCCGCGGGGCTTGACGAAGTCGTCGTCGGTGTACGAGTGGAAGGCGCCGTCCGGACCGGAGCCGTAGCCCATGTCGTCGCCGCTGCCGGGAGGGCCGAAGCCCCCGGCCGGCGGCGGCACGGGGCGGCCGAGACCGGCCGCGCGTCCGGCCGGTGTCTCCATGGCGCGGCCGTCGTTCGCCTGGGCGGCCTGGTTCTCGGCGACCGCGCCGACGATGACCGGGGTGTCGTTGAGCTGCCCGGCCAGGGTGTCGTTGCTGTCGACGTCCAGGACATCGGCGACGATGCAGGTGATGTTGTCGGGGCCGCCGCCGCGCAGAGCGAGCTGGATGAGGTCCTGGATGGTCTCCTGGGGGCCCTGGTAGCTGGCCAGGGTCTCTTCCATCGTCTGGTGGGAGACGACGCCCGAGAGGCCGTCCGAGCAGATCAGATAACGGTCACCGGCGCGGACCTCCCGGATGGAGAGATCGGGCTCCACATGGTCGCCACTGCCCAGGGCCCGCATGAGCAGGGAGCGCTGCGGGTGGGTGGTGGCCTCCTCCTCGGTGATCCTGCCCTCGTCGACGAGACGCTGGACCCAGGTGTGGTCCTGGGTGATCTGCGTCAGCACGCCGTCGCGCAGGAGGTAGGCGCGGGAGTCGCCGACGTGGACGAGGCCGAGGCGCTGACCGGTCCACAGCAGGGCGGTGAGCGTCGTGCCCATCCCCTCCAGCTGGGGGTCCTCCTCGACCATGACGCGCAGCTGGTCGTTGGCCCGCTGGACCGCCGTCCCGAGCGAGGTGAGGATGTCGGAGCCCGGGACGTCGTCGTCGAGCTGGACGAGGGTGGAGATCACCTCGGAGCTGGCGACCTCTCCGGCTGCCTGGCCGCCCATGCCGTCGGCGATGGCGAGAAGGCGGGGACCGGCGTAGCCGGAATCCTCGTTGCCCTCCCGGATCATGCCCTTGTGCGATCCGGCGGCGAAGCGCAGGGACAAGCTCATGCGCACCTCGCCCGTCGGCTCGGGGTACAGCCGGTCTCGAGCCACACTGCCCACCCTCCGGTCGGGAGCCGCGCCGGGTCCGTCTTCAGGACCGCCGCGGCTCGCTCGCTCCGCTCGCTCATTGTCGTACTACTTCCGCAGCTCGATGACGGTCTTGCCGATGCGGATCGGCGCGCCCAGCGGAACAGGTGTCGGGGTGGTGAGCCGGGTCCGGTCGAGATAGGTGCCGTTGGTGGACCCGAGGTCCTCGACGATCCACTGGCCGTCACGGTCCGGATAGATCCTGGCATGCCGACTGGACGCGTAGTCGTCATCCAGCACGATCGTTGAATCGTGCGCACGGCCCAGGGTGATGGTCTGCCCCTGGAGCGCGACGGTCGTGCCGGTGAGCGTGCCTTCGGAGACGACCAGCTTGGTGGGTGCCCCGCGGCGCTGGCGCCCGGACTGCTGGCGCTGCTGAGGCGGCGCTGCTTGCTGTTGGCGTCCCTGTTGCGGACGCGTGTCACCGGCAGTGCGGCGTGAACCGCGCTGCGTGACACGCGTACCGAACAGGTCGCTGCGAATGACCTGGACGGCCACGATTACGAATAGCCACAGAACAGCCAGGAAACCTAGCCGCATGACCGTCAGGGTCAGCTCTGACATTGCCCCCGCTTCACCCTTCGGCTTGCCGGTAAACGATGGTGGTGCTGCCCACGACGATCCGCGAGCCGTCGCGGAGCGTAGCGCGGGTGGTGTGCTGCCCGTCCACCACGATGCCGTTGGTGGACCCGAGATCCTGGATCGTCGAGGGCGTTCCGGTCCGGATCTCACAGTGCCGGCGCGATACGCCGGGGTCGTCGATCCGCACGTCGGCGTCGGTGCTTCGTCCCATCACCAACGTCGGGCGGGAGATCTGATGGCGGGTGCCGTTGATCTCGATCCAGCGCCGCACCTGGGCGCCCGGCACGGGGCCGGACGCGGCCGGCGGACGCCAGTCGCTGGAGGGGCCCGCGGAGCGCCCGCCACCCGGCGGCGGGGCCGGAGGCATGGGCGGGGCGGAAGCCGGCGGGTAACCGTAACCGCCCGTCCCCTGCGGGGCGGCGGGACGGTTCGGCTGGGCATGGGGAGCAGGACCGCTCTGCTGGCCCTGCTGTTGTGACGAACTCGATGCCAGGGTCCGGCTGCGTACGCGGTAGAGACCCGTGTCGAGGTCGTCCGCCTTCTCCAGGTGGACCTTGATCGGGCCCATGAAGGTGTACCGCTGCTGCTTGGCGTAGTCACGTACGAGGCCGGACAGCTCGTCGCCGAGCTGGCCGGAGTACGGGCTGAGCCGCTCGTAGTCAGGGGTGCTGAGCTCGACGATGAAGTCGTTGGGCACCACGGTCCGCTCGCGGTTCCAGATCGTCGCGTTGTTGTCGCACTCGCGCTGGAGGGCTCCCGCGATCTCGACCGGCTGCACCTCGGACTTGAAGACCTTGGCGAAGGTGCCGTTGACCAGACCTTCGAGACGCTGCTCGAAACGCTTCATGACTCCCATGGGGCACCTCCTCCGGTGTCGTCGTCCCTGCACTGCTCACTGATCGTATCCACGCGTCGGGAAATCGGCTGGTTCCCCTTGTCTGCACAGTGGATGAGTGTCACCTCTCACACGGATCGTAGAGGTGGCCTCCTGACAGTGTCCCGCACTCCGGGCGCACTCAGGAGGAGTGGGGCCGGGCTTTCCGCGTTCCCGGTTCCCCTCGTGGGTCCGGCGAAACAACGGATGTGAATCCACCCTGTCCAGCGTGCTAATCTTCCGGATGTCGCCAGGCGCTCGCACCACACGGTGAGAGAGTCTGAAAACACCACTCATGCGCGAGTGGCGGAACGGCAGACGCGCTGGCTTCAGGTGCCAGTGTCCTTAGGGACGTGGGGGTTCAAATCCCCCCTCGCGCACAACGGGCAGTCGCTTGCGACCGCCGGGTTGGTTCGACAGAGCCCCCGCACCGGAGAGATCCGGTGCGGGGGCTCTTCGTTGTGCGGGTCTTCGTCGTGTGTCTCTTCTCGGATGGATCTTCTCGGGCGGATCTTCGTCGGGAGGGTCTTCTCCGGAGGGTCTTCCCGGGTGGCGGGCGTGTCACTTTTCTTCGGAGCTGCTTGGTCCCGAGCGGCAGAGTCGGCTCTCGGCTCTTGCACGACGAGATCGACTTCCGCCCTGAGCGTGCGTGCAGGTTCCGCCCGTCACACAGGTTGTCCACAGGGGCAGACTGTTGTCGCGGGGCAGGCGTACCGTCGTCCGCGGTTGATGTCGGACGGGCAGGACGGCTGAACGAGGCGGGGGAGGCGACGCTCCATGGGCGAAGGCGAGTCGACGGTGGCGGCACAGCGGGCGGCAGTGGACGGGCGCATTCCGGTTGTTCCCGGTTTCGCGCGACGTGTGGCCGCAGGGGTCCGTCCGCCCGGATCCGGGACGGTGTCGCCGAAGGCAGCCGGCAAGGCGCTGAGGCTCAAGACGCCCAGGGCCTCCCACAGCGCCCTGGTCCTGCCTGCGGGGAGGCCCGGCGCCGTGGAGGCGGTCGAGGAGTCGAACCGGGGCCGGGTGCCCGGCCTGACACCCATACGGGTGGGCCGGATGGCGGCAACGCCGTTCGCGTTCCTGCGCGGCTCGGCCGGCTTGATGGCCCATGACCTGACGGGCACGCCGGTCACAGGGGTGGGTGCCCAGTTGTGCGGTGACGCGCATGCGGCCAACTTCGGTTTGTACGGCGATGCGCGCGGCAACCTGGTCATGGACCTCAACGACTTCGACGAGACCGTGTTCGGCCCGTGGGAGTGGGACCTCAAGCGGCTCGCCACCTCGCTGGTGCTCGCCGGCCGGGAGGCGGGGGCGGACGAGGACACCTGCCGGCAGGGCGCGTACCACACGGTGGGCGCGTACCGGCGCACGATGCGCCTGCTGGCCGGGCTGCCCGCGCTCGACGCGTGGAACGCCATCGCGGACGAGGAGCTCGTCTCGTACACCGACGCGAGGGACCTGCTCGGGACCCTGGAGCGGGTTTCCGCCAAGGCGCGGAACAACACGAGTGCCCGCTTCGCCGCCAGGTCCACCGAGGAGTGCGAGGACGGTGGCCGCCGCTTCGTCGACGCGCCGCCCGTGCTGCGCCGGGTGCCCGACGCGGAGGCGTCGGCCGTGGCGGCGGGGCTCGAAGGCTACCTCGGGACGATCCCGGAGGACAGGGTTCCGCTGCTGGCCCGCCATGCGATCCATGACGTGGCGTTCCGGGTGGTCGGCACGGGAAGTGTGGGAACCCGGTCGTACGTGGTGCTCCTGCTCGACCACCGTGGCGAGCCGCTGGTCCTGCAGGTGAAGGAGGCCCGTCCTTCTGCGCTCTCCCCCTACCTCCCTCAGGTCGGCTTCGAGGTCCCGGACGTGGCGCACGAGGGGCGCCGGGTGGTGCTCGGACAGAAGCGGATGCAGGTCGTCAGCGACATGCTGCTCGGCTGGGCCGAGGTCGACGGCAGGCCCTATCAGGTGCGCCAGTTCAGGAACCGCAAGGGCAGTGTGGATCCTTCCGCGCTCGCGGCGGACCAGGTGGACGACTACGGGCGGATGACCGGGGCGCTGCTGGCCAGGGCCCATGCGCACAGCGCCGACCCCAGGCTGCTCGCCGGCTACTGCGGGAAGAACACCGAGCTGGACACGGCAGTGGCCGATTTCGCGGTGACGTACGCGGACCGGACCGAGGCGGACCACGCCGAGCTCGTCCGGGCGGTCCGGGCCGGGCGGACAGCCGCTGAGCTCGGCGTCTGAGCAGCTTGCGGACACCGTGTGTCTTCATGGGGTGAGCGGTGGCCATACGCTGGACGGGTGACCCACGAAGCCGCCGGGGTGCCGACCACCCGGAACGACGAAGACCGGCAGAAGCCGGGCCGGCAGGACGAGCCGCAGCACGTGCGGGATGCGTGGCAGGGTGAGGCGCCGCGAGCGGACCCGGACGATGCGCCGCAGGCCGGCTCCGCCGCCGGTCACACGGCTGGTGATCCGGTCGGCGGCGGTGGCGTCGGGGGCGGTGGAGCGGGGGACGGCGCGGCGACGGATGCGAGCGGTGCGCCTCGGCCTGCGGAGCGGCTCGCCAGGGCGGTCCGGGTGGCCGAGCAGGCACTGATCGAGTTCGAGATCGCGGTGGAGACCTTCCGGGTCGAGGTGGAGAACTTCTCGCGGCTGCATCACCAGAAGCTCGGCCCGATGTACGCGCGCCTCGATGAGCTCGATGCGCAGATCGCGGAGGCGCGGGCCGCGAAGACCGGTGATCCGGAGGATCTGCGCAAGGCGCAGGAGGCACGGGCGATCGTCATGCCGATGCCTGGCGTCGATGAGCTCTTCCATGACTGGATGGACTCGGACGGGCTCTCACCCGAGGCCTCGGCCATGCTCACCGAGCAGCCGGTCCGGCCGCCGAAGCGGGTGAGGCCGGGTGAGGAGGCGCGCAAGCTGTACCGGGAGCTGGCCCGTCAGGCCCACCCGGATCTGGCTCCGGACGAGAAGGAGCGGGCGCGGCGTGACGAATTCATCGCTCGCGTCAATGCGGCCTACGGACGTGGCGACGTGGCGTTGCTGAAGGAGCTGGCCGCCGAATGGGCGGCGGGTCCTGTGGCCCCGGAGCTGAGGCTGAGCGAGAGCGAGGAGCTGTACGCGCGGCTGGAGTGGCTCAGCCGGCGTAAGGAGCTGCTGACGGCTCTGGCCCAGGAGCTGGAGGAAAGCGCGATCGGTTCGATGCTGCGGATGGCGCCTGACGACCCCGACCGGCTGCTGGACGATATCGGTGAAAAGCTTCTGGCGGAGGTGTCCCAGCGTGAGGACGAGCTGGCAGGCCTGGTGCAGTAGCGTTCCGGATGACCCTGGCGCGTACGTACGAGAGAAGGCATTCCCATGAATTTCGCTCCGCTGCCCTCGGTGGACGCCGCGGCCGTTCCGCCGGACGGCTTCGTGCTGGACGTCCGTGAGGACGACGAATGGGCGGCCGGGCATGTGGAGGGCGCACTGCACATCCCCATGAGTGACTTCGTCGGCCGCTTCGGCGAGCTGACCGAGGCGGCCGGCGACGGCCGGCGCGTGCATGTGATGTGCCGCGTCGGAGGCCGGTCGGCCCAGGTCACTCAATACCTGGTGCAGCAGGGCATCGACGCCGTGAACATCGATGGCGGCATGCAGGCATGGGACGGTGCCGGGCGCCCGATGGTCACGGACAACGGAAGCTCGGCTTTCGTCCTCTGACAGCACGGCGTTCCGCCCCACCGGTGCCTTGACGCGGTGGGACTGCTGCACAGCGCGTCTTTCCGGCCGGTGCGGCTGTATGGGCGGGGCCTCCCGCCCCGGCGCACAGGCGCGTGGGATCGGCGGATGTACGCCGGCCGGGGCGCCGGGCGGTGGTACCGGAGCGCTGGACATGAGGTTGTGGTCCGGTCAGGGGGTTGCACGGGGGTGTCAGCAGTCGAAGTCGAGACAGAGGTGTCAGCGGTCGAAGTCGAGTTCGACCTCCGGGGTGACGGGGCGCGACTGGCAGGCCAGGACGAAGCCGGCTCCGGTTTCCTCCGGTTCCAGCGCGAAATTGCGGTCCATCCGCACCTCGCCCGACACCAGGAAGGCCCGGCAGGTTCCGCACACTCCTCCCTTGCAGGCGTACGGAGCGTCCGAGCGGCTGCGCAGCACCGTGTCCAACAGCGATTCGCCGTCCTGTACCGGCCAGCTGCCGGACCGCCCGTCGAGGGTCGCCGTAAGTCTGCTCCCCGGCGGTGCGGCCACCCGGGCGGCAGCCGGCGAAACCGGCGCCTCGTCGGCGACGTGGAAGATCTCCTGGTGGATGCGTGACCGGTCGGCTCCGAGGGCGCGCAGCGCGCCCTCCGCCCCCTTGACCAGGCCGAGGGGCCCGCAGAGGAACCAGCCGTCCACGCCGGGAACCGACAACAGCGCGGGCAGCAGTCCGATGAGCCGCTCGCGGTTCAGCCGGCCTGAATGGAGCCCGGCAGCCTGTTCCTCCCGGGACAGCGAGGTCACCAGCTGAAAGCGGTCCGGATAGCGGTCCTTGAGGTCCGCCACCTCGTCGAGGAACATCGTCGACGCAGCTGTCCGGTCGCTGCGGATCAGACAGAAGCGTGCCAAAGGCTCCCGTGCCAGCAGTGTCGTCGCCATCGACAGCACCGGTGTGATGCCGCTGCCGCCGACGACCGCGGCGAAATTGCCCGGGCGCGGTTCGAGGACGAAACGGCCCGTCGGAGCCATGGCCTCCACTTGGTCCCCGACCGCCAGCTCCTTGAGGGCGTACGTGGAGAAGGCGCCTTTGTCGACCATGCGGATGCCCACCCGGAGCACAGGGACGCCCGGCCGCTCGGTGGCAGGTGCGCAGATCGAGTAGGACCGTCGGATCTCCTCGTCGCCGACGCGGTGGCGCACGTTCAGGTGCTGGCCGGGAGTGTGGCGGAAGGTCTCGCGCAGCGCGGCCGGCACGGCGAAGGTGACAGCCACCGCGTCGTCCGTGATCCGTTCGATCCCGCTGACCCGCAGCGGATGGAACATCTACAACTCCTTGAAATGGTCGAACGGTTCGCGGCATGCCGCACAACGGCGCAGCGCCTTGCACGCCGTGGAGGAGAACCGGCTCAGCAACTCCGTATCGGTGGAACCGCAGTGGGGACAGCGCACCGAGAGCGTCAGCGGCACCGGCCCGCCCGGCCCGCTCCGCGGACGTGGCGGCGCTATGCCGAACTCCGCGAGCTTTCGGCGTCCTTCGTCACTGATGTCGTCCGTCGACCAGGCAGGGGCGAGGACCGTGACCACGGATACCTCCGTGACTCCGTGGTCATGCAGCACACGCTCGATGTCAGCGGACATGGTCTCGATGGCCGGGCAGCCGGTGTACGTCGGCGTGAGCCGCACGGTGACCTTGCCCGGCCCGTCCACCCGCACACCGCGAAGCACGCCGAGCTCGTCCAGAGTGAGGACCGGCAGTTCGGGGTCGGGCACGGAACCTGCCAGTTGGTGGAGCCGCGCTTCAAGCGGTGTTCCGGTGGTCACCACGATGCCCCCGGGTGGCTGCGGTGAAGATGCTGCATCTCGGCGAGCATCCGCCCGAAGGGCTCCGTGTGCAGGCCCTGTCGTCCGGCCCCGGCCGCCCAGGCCCCGGACTGCGGCCCTGACGGGAGGCTCAGGGTGGCCCGGTGCACCACGGAGGTGACGGCGGCCAGCCACCGGTCGCGCAGGGCGTGCGGGTCGACGTCGACTCCTGCGACGGGCTCGAACAGCTCGCCGGTGAACCTCCACAGGGCATCGAGTGCGAGCTGCATGCGCTCATGGCTTTCCGAGGTGCCGTCGCCCAGGCGCAGGACCCACTGCTCCGCGTGGTCCCGGTGGTAGGTGACTTCCTTGACGGCCTTGGCCGCGAGATCCGTGAACTCGCTCTCGCCGGCGGCCAGCTCCTCGTACAGCAGGTGCTGGTAGACGGAGAAATAGAGCTGGCGGGCGATGGTGTGGGCGAAGTCGCCGTTCGGCTGCTCGACCAGCTGGACGTTGCGGAAGGCCCGCTCCTCACGGAGGTAGGCCAGCTGGTCCTCATCCCCTACGGACGAGAGCAGCATTCTGGCCTGCCCCAGAAGATCCAGGGCGATGTTGGCCAGGGCCACCTCCTCCTCCAGCACCGGGGCGTGGCCCGCCCACTCTCCCAGCCGGTGCGAGAGCACCAGTGCGTCGTCGCCGAGGGCGAGAGCCGCGCTCACAGGTGCTTCACCCCTTCCGGGATCTCGTAGAACGTGGGGTGGCGGTAGGGCTTGTCCCCGGCGGGTTCGAAGAAGGAGTCCTTCTCGTCCGGCGAGGACGCGGTGATCTCCGTCGAGGGGACCACCCAGAGGGAGACGCCTTCCGAGCGGCGTGTGTACAGATCACGGGCGTTGCGCAGGGCCATCTCTGCGTCCGGCGCGTGCAGGCTGCCCGCATGGGTGTGGGAGAGCCCGCGCCGGGAGCGTACGAACACTTCCCACAACGGCCAGTCGGTCGAGCTGCTCATGAGGACGCCTCCACGGGCCGGGCGGCTGCTCCGGACGAACCGGGCCGTGCCGCGTGCTTGTCTGCGTACGCCACCGCCGCGTCGCGGACCCAGGCGCCCTCTTCGTGAGCCGTGCGCCGCTGAGCGAGCCGTTGCTCGTTGCAGGGGCCGTTGCCCTTGAGGACCTCCTGGAACTCCGTCCAGTCGATCGCCCCGAAGTCGTGCTGCCCGAGCTCCTCGTTCCACCGGATGCCGGGGTCGGGGAGGGTGAGCCCGAGCGCTTCTGTCTGCGGGACACAGATGTCGACGAAGCGCTGGCGCAGCTCGTCGTTGGAGTGCCGTTTGATCTTCCAGGCCATCGACTGGGCCGAGTGCGCCGAGGCGTCGTCAGGCGGACCGAACATCATCAAGGAGGGCCACCACCAGCGGTTCACCGCGTCCTGCGCCATCTCGTGCTGGGCGGGGGTGCCCCGGCTCAGGGCGAGCAGCAGCTCGTAGCCCTGGCGCTGGTGGAAGGACTCCTCCTTGCAGATCCGGACCATCGCCCGCGCGTACGGGCCGTAGGAGCAGCGGCAGAGCGGTACCTGGTTGGTGATCGCGGCGCCGTCCACCAGCCAGCCGATCGCACCCACGTCCGCCCAGGTCAGCGTGGGGTAGTTGAAGATTGATGAATAGCGCTGCCGGCCGGTGTGCAGTTTGTCGAGGAGCTCCCCGCGGCTGGTTCCCAGGGTTTCCGCCGCGCTGTACAGATAGAGGCCGTGCCCGGCCTCGTCCTGCACCTTCGCCATCAGGATGGCCTTGCGGCGCAGCGAGGGTGCTCGTGAGATCCAGTTGGCTTCGGGCTGCATGCCGATGATCTCTGAATGGGCGTGCTGGGCCATCTGGCGGATCAGGGAGGCCCGGTAAGCGTCCGGCATCCAGTCCCGTGGCTCGATCCGCTCGTCGGCCGCCACTGCCGCGTCGAACACCTTGAGGTGCTCCGCTTCCGCCGCGTCCGCCGCGCCCGGTGTCCCCTGCGTCGTCTGGTCCGCAGTCACTGCCGCCATCACGGGCTCCCTACCGACCGATCGTTCGGGTACGTGGCTTCAATGGTGAGTCGGAGGCCCGTAGGGTGTCAAGCCTGTGGATAACTGAGTGGTGATCGACGGGGATCGGGGCGGGATGGATGCGAACCACGGTGGGCGTACCGGAAACGGGAAGAAGCTCGCCTGGCCCGGTGTGACGGCCCGCCCGTACGCGGATCAGGAGGCCGAGGCCTCATCCGAGGGGATGCCGGACGGCGATGCGGATTCCCCCCCGGGCCCGAGCCCGAGCCCCAATCCCAGCCCCAGCCCCAGCCCCAATCCCAGCCCCAGCCCGGGCCCGGGCCCGGTCGCCGCAGTGCCGGGCGACGCCGCCTCCGGCTGCGTACCGGGCCCCGCCGGGCGCCGTCCGGACGGTGGTATGGCCGCGCTTTCGCTTCCGTACCAGGTCGCCGCGGCGCTGGCGCTGTCCGTCCTGGGGCTGCTGGCCTGCGCACACATAGCCATGATCTTTCTGCACGTCGCGCCCTCCAACACGCTGACGAAACAGCACGGCGAAGTGGTGGACGACTGGGTCTTTCCGGAGTTCGAGCAGAACTGGAAGCTGTTCGCCCCCAATCCGCTCCAGCAGAACATTTCCGTGCACGTACGGGCCGAGGTGGCCGACAACGGTGCCGACGGCAGCCGTGTCACCCGCTGGATCAATCTCTCGCGTGACGACGGTGAGCGGATACGCGGCAACCTGCTCCCCAGCCACGTCGACCAGAACGAACTTCGCCGTGCCTGGGACTTCTACACCGGGTCCCACGACAGCGAGAACCGCCCCAACGGCCTGCGCGGTGAGCTGTCCGAGCGCTATATCCGCCGCATCGTCATGCTGCGCCTCGCCGAGCATGGTTACGGCGGCACGGTCGAGCGCATCCAGGTGCGGTCCGATGTGCGTTCCGTCGAGGTTCCGGCGTGGAGCGACGAGAAGCTCAGCACCCGGCCGGAGTACAGGGAACTCCCGTGGTGGACCGTCACCCCGGCGGACCTCCCCGAAAAGACCGCGGCGGATCAGACCTCACAGGCCGGGAAGGCGGAGAAATGAGTACCCCCGCTCCGGCCCGTAAGAGCGTCGGCTTCACAGGCCGTTCGCTCGCCGGCGCCGTCCAGCGTGTCACGGCCTCCCCTCTCGGCGCCTACCAGAGCGCCGTCGTCCGGATCGGTGTCTCCGCCACCTATCTGCTGTTCCTGCTGCGCGAGCTGCCTCACCGCCACGAGCTGTACGGGCCGGACGGTCCGTGGAGCTGGGACATGGCGCGCCGGCTCATCGCCAACAACGACGCCTTCACCGTCCTGATGTGGTCGGACAGCGCGATCTGGTTCGAGAGCGTGTACGCGCTCACGCTGGTGTCGGCGGCGCTTCTGATGGCCGGATGGCGGACCCGTGCCACTTCCGTCGTGTTCATGACCGGGGTGCTCTCCCTGCAGAACCGCAGCATCTTCATGGGGGACGGCGGCGACAACGTCATCCACCTGATGGCGCTCTATCTGGTGCTGACCCGCTGCGCGCGGGTCTGGTCCCTGGACGCGCGCCGCGCCGCGCGGGACACCG
>NZ_DATMVN010000002.1:0-19637 GCF_035563135.1 Streptomyces sp. | reverse complement strand
GGCCGGCCCGCTCGCGTCACGGCTGCCCGGCACACGGTCCCGGGGCATCGGCCCGGGCCCTTCCACCGACACTCCCGAGCAGCGAACAAGGAGTCTCCAAGATGTACGACTACGTGATCGCGGGTGCCGGATCGGCGGGCTGCGTGCTGGCCGACCGGCTCTCGCGCGACCCAGGTGTCCGTGTGCTGCTCGTGGAAGCCGGCGGCGCCGACCGGCACCCCTATCTCCGGATCCCCAAGGGGGTCGGCAAACTGTTCGGCGACCCGTCCTACTCCTGGCACTACCGCACCAGGCCCATGCGGCCCGGGGGGCACCCGGACATGTGGGTGCGCGGCAAGGTGCTCGGCGGTTCGAGTTCCGTCAACGGCATGGTCTACAACCGGGGCACCCGCGCCGACTGGGACGGTATGGAGGCGCTCGGCAACCCCGGATGGGGCTGGGACTCGGTCCTGTCGGCCTTCCGCGCCATCGAGAACAATGCCCTGGGCGCCTCCGCCACCCGGGGCACCGGTGGCCCCCTGCACATCTCCACCGTCCGCGATCCCGACCCGTTGTGCGACGAGCTGATCGCCACGGGTGAGTCGATCGGACTGCGATCGGTGCCCGATGTCAACGAGTACGACGGTGAACGCATCGGCTACGCCATGGCCACCATCAAGTCGGGGCAGCGCTTCAGCGCCGCCCGCGCCTTCCTCCGCCCCGCGCGCTCCCGCCCCAACCTGGCCGTGGCCGCGCACACGACCGTCACGCGGGTGCTGTTCGACGGGGACAAGGCGACCGGTGTCAGCGTGCGCAAGGCCGACGGAACGACCGAGGAGATCCGTGTCCGACGCGAGGTGATCCTCAGCCTCGGCAGTCTGGCCACGCCCAAGCTGCTCCAGCTCTCGGGCATCGGACCGGCCGAAGCACTGCGCGCCGCGGGGGTGGACGTACGCCTCGACCGTGCCATGGTGGGTGCACGGCTGCGCGAACACCGCTGCCTGGCCATGCGGTTCCGCCTCAACGCCCCGCTCGGTGCCAACCGGCAACTGGCCGGCCCCTTCGCCCAGGCACGCACCGGCGCGGCCTATCTGCTCACCCGCCGGGGCCCGCTGGCCCGGCCCGCCTACGACGTGATGGCCTTCCTCAAGTCCCGCCCCGATGCCGAGCGCCCCGACACCGAGGTGCTCCTGGCACCCTGGTCCCTGGGAGCGCTGAAGCCGGGCAGCCCCGCCGAGGTGGAGCGGGAGCCCGGGGTGTCCGCGTGCGCGATGGTGCTGCGTCCCACCTCGGAGGGCGCGCTGGCCATCACCTCGACCGACCCCGACGCCGGCCTGGACATCGACCCCGGGTACTTCTCCTCCGAGCATGACCGGCACGTCGCCGGCGACCTGTTCCGGCGGCTGCGCGACTACTTCGGCACCGACCCCATCGCCTCCCGTGTCCGGCGTGAGACCTTCCCCGGTCCGGATGTCGCGTCCGACTCCGACGAGGACGTCGTGCGCTCGGCCCTGGACGGGGGGTACTGCGGCTTCCACGCCATCGGCACCTGCGCCATGGGTGCCGCACCGGAGGACGTCACCGATCCGCAGCTGCGCGTGCGCGGTGTGGACAACCTTCGGGTGATCGACGCGTCGGTCCTGCCGGTGATGGTCGCCGGCAACCTCAACGGACCGGTGATGGCGATGGCCTGGCGGGCTGCGGAATCCTTGCTCGCGGACAGGTGAGGACCGGCGGGGGCGTGGGCTCCGGCAGGCTGCCGGAGCCCCGGTCTCAGCCGTCGGTGGAAGTGAACGAAACCGACCTGTGCCACGCCTTGAGGAACGAAGCGGTGGCGCCCAGCTGTCGCAGTCCCTGCGCCGACAGGTCCTCGTAGACACGCAGGTCCACGGCCACCCCGGAATGTGCGGCCCGGATGGCGAACGACAGGCTGTCGTCGAGCAGCACCTCCGTGCCCGCCGCGTGGAGCTGTACCGGTGGCAGACCGTGCAGGTTGCCGTGGAGCGGGCTGAGCAGGGGATCGTCGCGCAGGGTGGACCCCGCGTAGGCCGCCGCACGCACCGGGAGCGCCTCGGCGTCGACCGTGCGGTCGGCGACCGCGTTGAGCAGCAGGCTCGGCGCGTCGAGGGTGAAGTCCAGCACCGGTGACGTCAGCACCGCGCAGGTGGGCAGTGGCGCGCCCGCATCCCGCAGACGCAGCAGCAGCCCGGCCGCCAGAGCGCCACCGAGCCGCTTGCCGACCACTGCCACCGGCCCCCGGTCGTGGCAGTACTCCCAGGCGGCGTACACGTCGTCCAGCGCCTGGGGGAAGTGCGGCCGGTAGCGGGCGCACACGACCGCCTGGCCGGTGAGCCGCGTCAGCTCCCGGGCGGTCGGGAGCGCGTCCTGGGGGGTGCCCGCGAGCCGGGGATCACCGTGCACGTACAGCACGGTCTGCTCGGAGACAACGCCTTCGGACCGCGTTTCCGGCCCGAAGAACCCCTCGTCCACACGGACTTCACCTGCCACGGGACATCACCTTCTCCGCCGCTCGCCAGTGTTCCTCCGCCACCCAGAACCGCGCGAAGGCCGCAGCGGCCTCCTGCGGCGAGCGGGTGCGCGTGGTCAGGTTCTTGATCTCGCGCGCCTGGCGGGTGGCGAGGGAACGCGCCATCTCCCGCCACCCCTCGTCGAACCCCGTGCGCGGCAGCACCAGGTCGACGAGCCCCATGCGCTCCGCCTCCGAAGCGTTCAGCACCCGGCCGGTGCCCGCCAGCAACAAGGCCCGTCCGGGGCCGACCAGCCGGGCCAGACGCTCGGCACCACCCCACGCGGGCACGATCGCCAGGCTGGTCTGGTTGAAGCCGAGGCGGATGTCCTCCGCCGCCACCCGGATGTCCGCGGCGACGGCGACCTCCGCTCCGCCGCCCAGCGCGTGGCCGTTGAGCGCGGCCAGCACGGGCCCGGGGAAGGCGGAGATCCGGTCGCACAGCGCCCGCATCCGCAACGCCATCGCGGACGCCTCTGTCTCCGTACGCAGCCGGGCCAGCTCCTTGAGGTCCCCACCGGACACGAACGCCCGGTCTCCCGCCCCGGTCACCGCGAGCGCCACCGCCCCCTCGGCGGAGTCCAGCACCTTCTCCAGCTCACCCATGGTGGGGAGGTCGAGCGCGTTGCGCGCGTGCGGGCGGTCTATGGTGACAACGGCCAGGCCGTCCTGAAGCTCCAGCTCAACCATGTGCGGCCTTCCGGTCGTCGGGGGTGACGGCTCAGTCCTCGTACACCACGGTCACCTCGGGCGAGGTCGGCTCGGCCTGGCAGGTGAGCACCCAGCCCTCGGCCACCTCGTCGGCGTCCAGGGCATTGTTCACCCGCATCTTGACCTCACCTGTCGTCAGCTGTGCCATGCATGTGGCGCAGTCACCGGACTCACAGGAGAAGGGCGGGACGAAGCCCGCCCGGCGGGCGGTCTGCAGCAGCGTCTCACCCGGCCGCTGCGGTACGGTGCGACGCTGCCCGCGCAGACCCACCGTGACGGTTCCTGGATCGAGGACGGGGCTGTCGGCCGCCTGCGGAGCCGCTGCGGCGGGCTCGGCCGCCACCGGCGTGAAGCGCTCGACGATGACGTGCTCGGGGGGAACTCCCGCCCCGGACAGAGTGCGCTCCACCAGATCCATGAAGGGGGCCGGGCAGCACAGGTAGTAGTCGGTGCCTGCCGGATGCTCGCCCACTAGGGCGCGGACGTCGTCCGCCGTGGCGAGTCCGTCCCGGTCGTCGAAGTGATGCCGCGTCTCGAAGCGCCCGGCATGCCGGGCGGCGAGTGCGTCCAAGGACGCGGTGAAGATGGCGGCTTCGCGGTTCCGGTGCGCTGTGAACAGCCGTACGGGCCGGGAGGTGGTGGTCAGCGCGCTCTTGACGAGAGAGAAGACCGGTGTGATCCCGCTGCCGCCCGCGAAGGCGACGAGCGCGCGCCCTTCACCCTCCTCGCGCAGGCAGAAGGTCCCGGCCGGCCGGGACACGTGCAACGTGTCACCGGCTTTCAACTCCTGGTGCATCCACTGGGAGACGAGCCCGCCGGGCACGCGTTTGACGGTCACGCGCACCTCGTCGTCGGTGTCGGGGGAGCTCGACATCGAGTAGCTGCGCAGGGTCCCGCACGCGCGGAACGTCAGGAACTGTCCGGCGCGGTAAGGGAAGGGGGCGTCGAGAGTGAAGGTGCGGACGCCCGGCGCCTCGTCAGCGATCCGGGAGATCCGCACCGGGTGGAAGCCGTGGTCGCGTGCCATGTATGGAACTTACCTTCTCGCCGTGCGAGAGTGCAATTCTCGTGCCGTGCATCGCTGGTGAGAGGAGTGCCTCAGGTATGCCGACGTTTCCTTCCGCTGCACTGCGGACCGTTCCGGCCGACCTCGTCGCCCACTACGAGGAGGCGGGCTGGTGGACCCGCGAGACCCTGGGGGACCTGCTGGCAGGTGGTCTGGCCGGGTCGAGGGACGTGGAGTTCCGCGTGCACTCGGATCTCCGGCCGTGGACCGGAACCTTCGCCGAGGTGGAACTGCTCGCCCGGCGCCTGGCCGGGGGGCTGCGCGAGCGTGGCGTGGGCTCCGGTGACGTGGTGGCCATGCAGTTGCCCAACTGGATGGAGGCGGCGGCCGTGTTCTGGGCCTCGGCCTTCCTCGGGGCGGTGGTGGTCCCCATCGTGCACTTCTACGGGCCGAAGGAAGTCGCGTACATACTCGAAGCCACCCGCCCCCGGGCGTTCTTCGCGGCCGACCGCTTCGGCCGGCAGGCGTTCCGGCCGGACCTGTGCGAACAGGTGCCGCTCGTCGGCGTGGTGGGCCGCGACTTCGACGAGGTCCTCTCCGAGGAGCCGATGTCCGGTGTCCTCCCGGTCGATCCGGACGCGCCGGCGCTGATCGCTTTCACCTCCGGCACCACTCGCGACCCGAAGGGTGTGATCCACAGCCATCGGACCCTCGTCCACGAGACGCGACAGCTGGCCGCCTCGTACCCACCGGACCGCGGGCGGCAGTTCACCGTCGCACCGGTCGGTCATTTCATCGGCATGGTCAACGCCTTCCTGATTCCCGTGCTGGACGGAACGCCGGTCAACCTGGGCGACACCTGGGACCCTGCCCAGGCGCTCGCGTTGATGCGCGGCGAAGGGCTGACCGTCGGGGGCGGGGCGGCGTACTACATGACGAGCCTGCTCGACCACCCCGACTGCACCCCCGAACACGTGTCCCGCCTGAAGTACGCGGGTCTGGGCGGCGCGGCCGTGCCCTCGGCGGTGACGACCCGGCTGGAAGCCCTGGGTGTCACCGTGTTCCGCGCGTACGGCTCCACCGAGCACCCCTCCGTCACCTGCACCCCGTACGACGGTCCGGCCGAGATGCGCCTGCACACCGACGGAGTCCCGTTGCCCGGTGTCGAACTGCGCCTGGCCGAGGACGGTGAGATCCTCACCCGCGGCCCCGACCTGTGTCTCGGCTACACCGACCCCGAACTGACCAGGGCCGCGTTCGACGCCGATGGTTGGTATCGGACCGGCGACATCGGCTCCCTGGACGCGGACGGCTGCCTGTCCGTCACCGACCGCAAGGCGGACGTCATCATCCGCGGCGGGGAGAACATCAGCGCACTGGAGGTCGAGGAGATCCTGCTCGGCCTGCCCGGAGTGGCGGAGGCCGCCGTGGTCGCCGTTCCCGATCCCCGGTTCGGGGAGCGCGCGGCCGCCGTGCTGCGTATGCGCCGGGGATGGCAGGCCCCCGGCCTGGCGGAACTGCGGCTGCAGATGGAGCGGGCCGGCCTGGCGCGGCAGAAATGGCCCGAACTGATCCGTGCCGTCGACGACTTCCCACGCACCCCCAGCGGCAAAGTGAAGAAGTTCGTCCTCCGCGACCGCATTGCCACTACTTCTGAGTGAGAATACGATTCTCTCATCCTGTGAAGGAGGATCTCATGCCGTCCCGCAAGCTCACGTATCCGCTCTTCGACGCGGACAACCATCTCTACGAGACCCAGGAGGCGTTGACCAAGTACCTTCCGAAGGAGTACGACGGCGCCATCGAGTACGTGAACGTCCGGGATCGCATCAAGATCGCGATACGCGGCCAGATCAGCAACTACATCCCCAACCCCACCTTCGACGTGGTGGCCCGCCCCGGCGCCATGGAGGAGTACTTCAAGGTCGGCAACCCCGACGGCAAGACCCGCCGGGAGATCTTCGGCGACCCGATGCGCTCCATCCCCGCCTTCCGTGAGCCGGGCCCGCGCCTGGAGCTCATGGACCAGCTGGGTGTGCAGCGCAGCCTGATGTTTCCGACGCTGGCGAGCCTCATCGAGGAGCGCATGAAGGACGACCCGGAGCTGATCCACGCGGTCATCCACTCCCTCAACCAGTGGTTGCACGAGACCTGGGGATTCACCTACAAGGACCGCATCTTCACCGTCCCCGTCATCACCCTCCCGATCGTCGACAAGGCGATCGAGGAGCTGAACTGGGTGGTCGAGCGCGGCGCCCGGGCCATTCTGGTCCGTCCCGCCCCCGTACCGGGATTCAGCGGCACCCGGTCCTTCGCCCTGCCGGAGTTCGACCCGTTCTGGAAGCGGGTCGTGGAGACCGGCGTCCTGGTGTCCCTGCACTCCTCCGACTCCGGTTACGCCAACTACGCCAACGACTGGGAGGGACAGCGGCGCGAGTTCCTGCCGTTCAAGCCCAACGCCTTCCGGCAGGTCCACGAGTGGCGGCCCATCGAGGACGCGGTCACGTCCCTGATCTGTCACGGCGCGCTCTCCCGCTTCCCGGAGCTCAAGATCGCGGTCATCGAGAACGGGGCCTCGTGGGTGGAGCCGGTGCTCAGCCGGCTGGCGGACGTGCACAAGAAGATGCCGCACGAGTTCCAGGAGGACCCGGTCCAGGTCTTCCGGCGCAACATCCACATCAGCCCGTTCTGGGAGGAGGACATGGCCCAGCTCGGTGACCTCATCGGCATCGAACGTGTGCTCTTCGGATCCGACTACCCGCATCCGGAGGGCCTGTCCGACCCCGTCACCTACGTCGACCACCTCACCAAGCTCAGCGAGGAGGACAAGGCGAAGGTGATGGGCGGCAACCTGGCCCGGCTGATCGACGCATGACACCGGTCACCGCACAGTGGCACAGCATCCCCGGACTCGTGCGCAGCGCGGCCGACCGCTTCGGCGACGCGGAGGCCGTGGTCGACGGCGGACAGCGCCTGACCTTCACCGAGCTGGCCGACCGGGTCCGGCGTACCGCGGGGGCGTTCGCCTCGGCGGGCGTCCGCCCGGGCGACCGGGTCGCGCTGTGGGCACCCAACTCCGCCGAGTGGATCGTCGCCGCCTTCGGACTGCTGACCGCGGGCGGCGTCCTGGTCCCGGTGAACACCCGGTTCCTCCGGCAAGAGGCGCACGACATCGTCGTACGCAGCGGTGCCAAGGCACTGCTGGTCGAGAACGGTTTCCTGGACCGGGAGTTCGCCGGCCCGCCGGGTGTGCCGGTCATCGACCTGAAGAAGGACGGGTTCCTCGCCTCCGGCCGGCCGCTGGAGCGGGAGGCCGGCGAGGACGACCTGGCAGACATCGTCTTCACCTCCGGGACGACGGGCCCTCCCAAGGGCGTGATGACCACCCACGGGCAGACTCTGCGGGCGTACGCGGAGTGGTGCGACCTCGCACAGCTCCGACAGGGCGACCGGTATCTGATGGTCAACCCGTTCTTCCACATCTTCGGCTACAAGGCGGGCCTGATCGCTTCCCTGATGCGGGGCGCCACCGCGCTCCCGCTCGCGGTCTTCGACGTCGACCGGGTGCTGGAGCTGGTGGAGAAGGAACGGGTGACCGTCCTGCCGGGCCCGCCCACCCTCTACCACTCCCTGCTGGAGGCGGACGGCGCTCGGGACCTGTCCTCACTGCGCGTGGCGGTGACCGGCTCCGCGGACATCCCCGTGGAGCTCGTGCGCCGGATCACCACGGAACTGCCCTTCAGCCACCTGATGACCGGATACGGTCTGACCGAGGCCGGCACCGTCACCGCGTCCCGACCGGGCGATCCGTACGAGGCCGTCGCGACGACCGTCGGCAAGCCCTGCGAGGGTTTCGAGGTGCGCGTAGCCGACGACAAGGAGGTCCTGGTCCGCGGCTACTCCGTGATGCGCGGCTACCTCGACGACCCTGAGGCCACCGCCGAGGCGATGGACAGGGACGGTTGGCTGCACACCGGCGACCTGGGGGAGCTGGACGAGGAGGGCCGGCTGAGGATCGTCGGCCGTAAGAAGGACATGTTCATCGTGGGCGGCTTCAACGCCTATCCGGCCGAGATCGAGGGCTTCCTGCTGGAGCACCCCGCCGTGGCCCAGGCCGCCGTCGTCGGCGTGCCCGACGCACGGATGGGACAGGTCGGCAAGGCATTCGTGGTGCGGCGCGCAGAGGTGACGGAGGCTGAGCTCATCACGTGGGCCAAGGAGCGGATGGCCGGGTTCAAGGTGCCCCGCCATGTCGAGTTCCGTGCCGGTCTGCCACTCACCGCGACCGGCAAGGTACGCAAGGACCAACTGGGCTGACCACCCGTGCCCCGGGCGACCACCGGCCCGGGGCTCCGGCCCCCGACGGACACAGGGCGCACCGACCGGGCACCACCTCCCGCATCCGTCCCGGCCCGCTGCACCGGGTCCCGCACGGGTGGCGGGCCGGACTCGGCCCGACGCGCTCGACGACCGCGCCTACTGACAAGCCCCGTACCAGACCCTCTCCCACAAGGACGATTCCCCGAAATGAGCGACGACGCCCGTACCGCATCCGGCCTGCCGCTGAAACCCGTCTACGGCCCGGCGGACCGTCCCTCGGACCCGCCGCCTCCCGGCCGCTTCCCCTTCACCCGTGGTAACTACCCCACCGGTTACCGGGGCCGCACCTGGACCCTGCGCCAGTACTCGGGCTTCGGCACCGCCGAGGAGTCGAACCGGCGTTACCGCTATCTGCTGGACCAGGGCGGTACGGGCCTGTCGGTCGCGCTCGACCTGCCCACGCAGTGCGGCTACGACTCCGACGACCCGGAGTACGCGGACGAGGTCGGCCGCGTCGGCGTGGCACTGGACACGCTCGCGGACGCCGAGGTCCTCTTCGACACCATCCCCCTGGACCGGATCAGTACGAGCTTCACCATCAACGGCACGGCCGCGATCCTGCTCGCCTTCTACGTCGCCGCCGCCGAGAAGCGCGGCTTCCCGCGCGCCGGTCTGACCGGCACCATCCAGAACGACATCCTCAAGGAGTACGCCTCCCGCGGCACCTGGATCTGGCCGCCCGCACCGTCACTCAGGCTCATCGCGGACACGATCGAGTTCTGCGCCGCCCAGGTGCCCCGCTTCAACGCGATCTCGGTCGCCGGCGCGCACTTCCGCGACGCGGGAGCCAACGCCGTGCAGGAGATGGCGTTCACGCTCGCCGACGGGGTGACGTACTGCGAGACCGTCCTTGAGCGCGGCCGCATGACCATCGACGAGTTCGCCCCGCAGATCTCCTTCTTCTTCTACACGCACGGTGACTTCTTCGAGGAGATCGCCAAGTACCGCGCCGGCCGCCGGCGCTGGGCGGCCATCGTGCGGGAGCGGTTCGGGGCGAAGACCGACAAGGCGTGCATGTTCCGCTTCGGCTGCGTGGCCGGCGGAGCCTCGCTCCACGCGCCCCAGGCCCGCAACAACACCGTCCGGGTCGCCTACGAGGCGCTCGCCTCCGTCCTCGGCGGTGTGCAGTCGATGTTCACCGCCGCCTGGGACGAGCCCTTCGCCCTGCCCAGCGAGGAGTCGGCCACCCTCGCCCTGCGCACCCAGCAGATCCTCGCTCACGAGACGGGCGTGGCCAAGGTCGCCGACCCGCTGGGCGGTTCGTACTTCGTCGAGGCCCTCACCGACGCCACCGAGGAGAGCATCGAGCGGATCATGGGCGACCTGGAGTCACACGGTGGCATGGTCCGCTGCATCGAGGACGGCTACCTCCAGGGCCTCATCGCCGACGAGGCGTGGCGGTCGCACCAGGAGGTCGACTCGGGCGAGCGCCCGGTGGTCGGCGTCAACCGTTTCACCGCCGAGGAGCCCCCGCCCGACCTCGCCACCTACGAACTCGACGCCGAGGGCCGCGAGCGGCAGCTCGAGCGCCTCTCCCGGGTCAAGGCCGAACGCAGCGACGCCGACGTCCGGGCCCGCCTCACCGACCTGAGACACGCCGCCGAGGGAGACACCAATCTGATGGAACCCCTGATCGCTTGCGCCAACGCCTACTGCACGGTCGGCGAGATGGCCGGCGCCCTGCGCGAGGTGTGGGGCGAGTTCCGTCAGCCGGTGGTGTTCTGATGACGCCGCCGGCGCGGATCCTCGTCGCCAAGCCGGGACTCGACGGACACGACCGCGGGGCGAAACTCGTCGCCCGGGGACTGCGGGACGCGGGGTTCGAGGTGGTGTTCACCGGTATCCGCCGCCGCGTCGACGACATCGCCACCACCGCCGTACAGGAGGACGTCGCCCTGGTCGGGCTGTCCATCCTGTCCGGCGCCCATCTCGCACTGACCCGGCGCACGGTCCAGGCGCTGCGCGCGGTCGGCGCGGACGACATCCCCGTCGTGGTCGGCGGCACCATTCCCGCGGGGGACGTGGGCCGGCTGTACGAGGCCGGAGCCGCGGCCGTGTATCCCACGGGCACGGCACTGGACACCATCGTGGCGGGTGTCCGCGCCCTGACCGCCGCACCCGAGGCCCTTTCGACCACTGAGGAATGAGATGCGAATCGGATTGATGAGTGGCCCCGAACGGGGCGACGCCGCCTACAAGGCGGAGCGCATGGCCGACGACGCTCGCTGGGCCGAGGAGGCCGGGTTCGACACGGTTTGGGTACCGCAGGTTCCCACCGACTTCGACGCCCTGACGGCCGTCTCCCTCATGGGGCAGGCCACGTCACGCGTCGAGCTGGGTACGGCGGTCGTGCCCGTGCACACCCAGCACCCCGTCGCCCTGGCGCGTCAGGCGATGTCCGCGCACGCGGCGGCCGGCGGCCGGCTCGCGCTCGGCGTCGGCGCCTCCCATCACTGGATCGTGCGCGACATGCTCGGTATCCCCTACGAGAAGCCCGCCGCGTACACCCGGGCGTACCTGGAGGTGCTGAACGCCGCCGTGAGCGGGGCGCCGTCGGTGGACGTGGAGAACGACGTGTTCCGCGTCCACAACCCCCTCACTCTCGCCCCGGTCTCCCCGTTGCCGGTCCTGCTCGCCGCCCTGGGACCGGTGATGCTGCGGATCGCCGGGGCGCTGACGGACGGGACCGTGCTGTGGATGGCGGACGAACGCGCGGTGGCCGACCACGTCGTCCCGATCATCACCGAGGCGGCACAGGAGGCGGGCCGTCCGGCCCCCCGCGTCGTCGCCGGTGTCCCGGTCTGCCTCTGCACGCCGCACGAGGTCGACTCGGCCAGGGAACGTGCCAACCGCATCCTCGGTGAGGCCGAGGTGTCCCCGAACTACCAGCGTCTGCTGCAGCACGGTGATGTGCGCGACGTGGGTGACCTGTGCGTGGCGGGCGACGAGGCGGCCATCAGGGCCCGGTTCAAACGGTACGCCGACGCGGGCACGACCGATCTGTCCGTGCGTCTGCTGCCTCTCGGCAGCGGACGGGAGGAACTGGTCGCCTCCAAGCTGCGCACCCGGGACGCGGTGGCGGCGATCGCTGCGGACTTCCGGTGAGCGGGCAGGGCCCCCTGTCCGGGCTGCGCGTCCTGGAGGTCGGGCACATCCTGGCCGGTCCGTACGCCACGATGCTGCTGGCCGACCTGGGCGCCCAGGTAACCAAGATCGAACCACCCGGCGGAGATCTTTCCCGGCAGGTCTCGGACGCGTACTTCGCCAGCCTCAACCGGGGCAAGCGCTCGGTCCGGGCGGACCTGTCCACACCGCAGGGGCAGCAGCGGCTGCACGAACTCGTGCAGGACGCCGACGCGTTGCTGGTCAATCTCAAGCCGTCAGCGGTGCGCCGCTACGGACTCACCTACAAGATGCTGGAACCCTGGAACGAGCGGCTCGTGTGCGTGGCGCTCACCGGCTGGGGCATGGAGGCAGGCGACGAACCCGCCTTCGACTACGTCGTCCAGGCGGCCACCGGAATCGCCGCACTGACCGGCGAGCCCGACGGCCCGCCGCGACTGCCGGGTTACTCCTCCGCGGACAACTCGGCCGGCCTCGCCGCCGCGCTGGGCCTGCTGGCGCAGGTCGTCTCCGGACGAGGCGGGCAGGTGGACGTCTCCCTGCGGGACGTGATGCTCTCCCAGCTCAATTATCACGCGTCCGCCTGGCTCAACGAGGGTGCGCCGCCACGTCGTCTCGGCGGCGCCCACGCCTATTACGTCCCCGCCCAGCTCTTTCCGACTGCCGACGGCCACCTGGCGCTGTTCATCACCCACGACGGCTTCTGGAGCCTGTTCGCCACCGAGGCGGGCGTGGAGGGCTTCACCACGATGGCCGAGCGGGCGGCCCGCCGCGAGGAGGTGATCGCCGCGGTGACGAAGGCCCTCGCCGCGGACACGGCGGCGGGCTGGGAGGCCCGGCTGCGCCCACTGCTCGTGCCCGCCGCCGCCGTACGCACCCTGCCCGAGGCCCTCGCCGAGGCGCCCGGCACGGTGGTGGATGCGGGGGGCCACCGGCTGGTCGGCAGCCCGTTCCGCATTGCTGGGTACGAGCCGGAGTACGGGGCGCCGCCAGGGCTGGGCGAGCACGGGGATCTCGTCTGACCCTGTGCGCGCAGCACGACCGATGACGGTTCGCTGTCGTGCCGAGCCGACCTGCACGGCCGGAGAACACATCCGCTCGTCTGCGGCCACCGTGACCGGCCTGTCCGGGAAATCCACGGCCGGGCTGGTCACGCGTGCGGGCGCCGCGGCTCGGGTGGCAGGCTGCCCGACGACGGCTGCATGGGCTGGCGGATCCGTGACGGTCCGCGCAATCCGAGCAACTACTTGGGGGGGAACCGCAGCCCGCCGTCCAGGCGCACCACCTCACCGTTGAGGTATTCGTTCTCGCAGAGGTGCTGCACGAGTGCGGCGTACTCCTCGGGCCGCCCCATTCGCCGCGGATGCGGTACTTGAGGCCCCCAGTGTGCCTGAAGCCGGTCGCCGGCCTTGCCGTACGCGGGCGTGAGGACGGTGCCGGGGGCGACGGACGCCACACGGATGCCGAGAGGGGACAGGTCCCGGGCGGCGACCAGTGTCATCGCGGAGACACCACCCTTCGCCGCCGCGTAGGGGAGCTGGCCGGTCTGCCCCTCGTACGCCGCGATGGACGACGTGGTGACGATGACCCCGCGTCCCCCGTCCTCGTCCTGAGGTGCGGTGCGGCTCATGGCCGCGGCGGCGAGCCGCAGCACGTTGAAGACGCCGGTCAGATAGATGTCGATCGTCGTACGGAAACCCTCCAGGCCTATGGGGGAGCCGTCCTTGCCGACCAGGCGGCCGCCGCTCGCGGGCCCGCCGTGGCAGTCCACCGCGATCCGGAACGCGCCCGCCCGTTCGGCCTCGTCGACGGCGGCCCGGACGGAGTCCTCGTCGGTGGCGTCGGTACGGACGTAACGCACCCCCAGTTCCGCCTCCAGGGCCTTGCCCCTGTCGTCGGCGAGGTCGGCGACCACCACTCGGGCGCCCGCCGCGCGCAGTCGTCGCACCGTGGCCTCGCCCAGGCCGCCGGCTCCGCCCACCACCAGGGCCGCACAACCTTCGATGTGCATCGCATTCCCCTCTCTTGCGAGTAGGGATCTGAGTGTAGGAGAATGTGATTCTCATGAACATAGCCGTGATCCTGGAAATGGCCGCCTCGGCGGAAGACCGGCCGGCCGTCACCGAAGGCGGCCGCACCCTCTCCGTCGCCGAACTGCAGCGCCTCGCCCAGCACGCCGCCACCCGCTTCCGTGGGCGCACCGCCGTCCTGTACCTGGGGCCGAACCACCCGGCCTACCCGGTCGCCCTGTTCGGCGCCGCGCTGGCCAACATTCCCTTCGTCCCCCTCAACTACCGCCTCGGCGAGGAGCAACTGGGCGCACTGATCGAGAGGCATCCCGGGGCGGAAGTGCTGAACCCGGCCGACCTCGACGCGCTGATCACCGCTCCCGGTACGGCCGAGTGGCTGCCCGCCCCGCAGGACCAAGAAGCTGTCGCGGTCGTCCTCTACACCAGCGGTACCACCGCCGCCCCGAAGGCGGCCCTGCTCCGCCACCGCCACCTGCTGGCCTACGTCTTCAACACCCAGGACTTCGGGTCGGCCGAGCCGAGCGACGCCAGCCTGGTCGCGCTGCCGCCGTACCACGTCGCCGGGCTCATGAACCTGCTCACGAACCTGTACGCGGGCCGCCGCGTCGTCTACCAGAGCGTCTTCCAGCCCGCCGACTGGCTGGAGACGGTACGTCGCGAGGGTGTCAGCCACGCCATGGTCGTACCGACCATGCTGGCGCGGCTGACGGCCGAACTGGCGGACGCGGAGGCGGACGTCCCCACGCTGCGCAACCTCGCCTACGGCGGAGCGCGCTGCCCTCGCCCCGTGATGGAGCGCGCCCTGCGGCAGTTCCCGGACACCGGGTTCGTCAACGCCTACGGTCTGACGGAGACGGCTTCCTCCATCTGCGTGCTGGGCCCTGACGACCACTGGCAGGCGGCCGGGGCCGAGGACCCCGCGGTGCGCGCCCGTCTGGGCTCGGTGGGGCGTCCGCTGCCCGGTGTCGAGGTCGAGATCCGGAACGAGGACGGCAAGAGGCTGGGCGCCGACGAGACCGGACTCGTCTTCGTGCGTGGCGCCCAGATCTCGGGCGAGTACGAGGGCGTGGACGGCTCCGAGGACGGGGGCGGGTGGTTCGCCACCCGGGACCGGGGCAGGCTGGACGAAGAGGGCTACCTCTTCCTCGAAGGCCGTGCGGACGAAACGATCATCCGGGGCGGTGAGAACATCGCGCCCGCCGAGATCGAGGACGTCCTGCTCCAGCACCCAGGCGTCCAGGAGGCCGCGGTACTCGGCCTGCCGGACCCGGAGTGGGGCCAACGGCTGGTGGCGGTGCTCGTCGGCGACGGCGATCAGGAGGAGATCCGTTCCTTCGTCAAGCGCCGCCTGCGCTCGTCCAAGACCCCGGACGCCGTCGTCTTCCGTCCCGAACTGCCCCGCACTGCCACGGGCAAGCTGTTGCGCCGGACCCTCGTGGCCGAACTCGCCGAACCGGAGGAGACGACCGATGCCTGAAGCCGTACTCGTCGCCGCACTGCGCACCCCCATCGGGACCGCCTTCAAAGGGGCTCTGCGCGACACCACCGCCCACGAACTGGCCGACCGGATCGTGTCGGCGGCCGTGGAGGGTTTCGACCCCGGCCTGGTGGACGACGTGGTGCTCGCCGAGTCGCACTACGGTGGCGGGGTCGTCGCCCGCCACGCCGCGGTGACCGCCGGACTGACACAGGTACCCGGCCTCGCCCTGAACCGGCACTGCGCGGCCGGACTGGCGGCGGTGCAGACCGCCGCCGCCTCGGTGCGGGCGGGCATGGACCGGCTGGTGCTGGCCGGGGGAGTCAACTCCGCGTCCACCGCGCCCAAGCTGTCCTTCCGGGGCGTCGAGGGCCTGTGGGTGCCACCGTCCCACCCGGACCGGGCCGACGCCCCCAACCTCGACATGTCGGTCACGGTGGGCTGGAACACCGCGGTGCGCGCCGGAATCTCCCGTGAGGAGATGGACGCCTGGGCGCTGCGCTCGCACCGCAACGCCGTCCGCGCCCTCGACGAGGGGCGCTTCAAGGACGAGACCGTGCCCGTCGAAACCATCCACGGTCCCTTCGAGGCGGATGAGCACCCGCGCCGTGACACCAGCGCGGAACGTCTGGCCGCTCTCAAGCCGCTCCACCCGGAGATCGCCGGCTTCTCCATCACGGCCGGCAACGCCTGTGGTGCCAACGACGCGGCGGCGGCCGTGATGGTGGCGGACGAACGCCTGGGCCTGCCGGCCCTGGCGACCGTACGGGCCTGGGCCTCGGTCGCCCTCGACCCCGCCGAGACCGGACTCACACCCGTCCAGGCCATCCCGAAGGCACTGCGCAGGGCCGGTCTCGGCGTGTCCGATGTCGACCTCTTCGAGATCAACGAGGCCTTCGCGTCGGTGGCCGTCGCCGCGGTCCGCCACCTGGACCTCGACCCGGACACCGTGAACGTCAACGGCAGCGGCTGCTCCCTCGGTCACCCGGTCGCGGCGACCGGCGTCCGCATGGTCGTCACCCTGGTCCACGAACTGCGTCGCAGGGGCGGGGGAGTGGGCGTCGCGGCCATGTGCGCGGGCGGTGGTATGGGTTCCGCGCTGGTCCTGGACGTACCCGCGCCCTGACCACGCACCCCGGGTGTCCGCTCAGAGGAACCGGAGCAAGGCCTCCTGCGCGAAGGACGCGAGCAGCACGCCCTCCTCGGTCAGTACGTCACCGCGCCCGAAGCAGCGCCCGTGTGCGGCCAGCGGACTGTGCTGGCGCAGCAGCAGCCACCGTCCGGTGTCGAACGGCCGGTGGAACCACACGGTGTGCGAGGTGACGGCCGAGCCGAAGACCTTTCCGGAGTCCGCCTGGGTCACCCCCGCCACCGGCCGCAGCGCGGTGCCGATCGGCGTCAGGTCGGTGGCGTACGACAGGAGGGCGGGCGCGACGTCCCGGGGTGCCTCGGGAACGCGGGTCCAGAGCTCGTGGACAGGAGCCTCCGCCTTCTCGGTGTCGAGGTCGGTCGCCGACCGCGACTCCCACGGCAGCAGGCCGAGATCCACTCGGCGCTCCGGACCGGGA
The DNA here is from genome assembly GCF_035563135.1 of Streptomyces sp. Lineage (GTDB taxonomy): Bacteria > Actinomycetota > Actinomycetes > Streptomycetales > Streptomycetaceae > Streptomyces. Next base: position 2,836 of record NZ_DATMVN010000002.1, on the reverse strand, counting down.
AGGGGCGAGGGCGGGGCCGTCGTCTGGCGGTCCGGTCCGTCCTCCCACGCGTTGAGGCTCGCGCTGGCCACCGCGATCACCCCGTGCCGCTGCCGGGCGACGAGCCGTACGGTCGCGAACGTGCGGCCCTGCTGAGGCACGTCGGTCTCGTAGGTCACCGGCTCACCGGTACGGCCCTCCCGCAGGAACTGAGTGTGCAGGGACTTGAGCTCCTTGCCGGCCGCGGACCGGGTCGCCGCGCGTGCGAACTGGGCCAGCAACTGCCCGCCGAACAGCCTGCGGTATTCCAGCCGCTGCGAGCGGCCCTCGTAGGAGTGCTCGTCCACGGTGTCCAGATCGAGGCAGCCGAGCAGGTCGTACCAGAGGCAGGCGGTCACTCGGTTCTCCTCACAGCTCGACAAGGCGTGGAGTCCGGCCCTCGCGCAGCAGCAGCGCCCCGGCCTCACGCGTGAGGTCGCGGGTGGAGCCGAGCAGCCCGTCCAGGACCAGGGCTCGTTCGACGTGCCGGTGCAGATCGTGCTCGGCGGTGAAACCGATACCGCCGAGAGCCTGTTGGCAGTGCCGGGCGGCGGTGAGGGCGGCCCGGCCCGCCACCGCCTTGGCGAGCAGGGCCGAGGTGTCGTCGTCGCCGGCGGCGGACAGCACCGCTTCGGCACCCTCCAGGGCCACGTGCGTCTCGGCCAGGCGGTGACGCAGCGCCTGGAAGGAGGCGAGCGGTCGTCCGAACTGGTGCCGGTCCAGGACGTGCCGGCGGGCCAGCGCGAGCATCGCGCGACCGGTTCCCAGCAGCCACCAGCCCAGTGCCCGGCGCCCCCCGGCCATGGGAAAGACGCCGCCCGCAGTGACACGCCGAAGCGGGAGCGAGGGATCCAGGGGGCGGTCGTCCGTGCTCCCGTCACGGGCCCATTGCACCCGGATCCCACCCGTGTACAGCAGCACCGGCGTCGAGCCCGGCGGGCTCCCCGCCTCGCGCAGGACGACGTCGTTGAGGACGGACGCGTGCGCCCCCGTCTCACCGAGCAGGCGGAACACCAACGGGATCGCCGTGCAGGGCTCCTCGGCCAGCATCTCGGCCCAGCCGAGGTCGGCGAGCGAGGCGTCGAGGGCGGGGCCGGAGGCGTTCGACATCGTCTTGCGCAGGGTCTGTTCCAACAGCTCGCGCTCTTCGGTGTCCACGCGCGGTCACTCCTTCCCGAGATCCAGCAGGCGGCGGGCGACGATGTTGCGCTGGATCTCCGCGGTGCCGCCGTAGATCGTCGCCGCACGCGAGTAGAGGTACTCGGTGCGCCACGCGCCCTTGTCCGTCAGCTCCACGGTGCCGGGCAGCAGGTCGCGCGCGGTGTCGAAGAGCCGCTGCTCGGCCGTGGCGAGGAGGATCTTGTCCACGGACGTCTCCGGGCCCAGCCGGCCGTTCTCGGCCAGGGTCCGCTGGGTGCGCGCCGAACGGCAGCGTGCGGTATGCAGATCGAGCCAGACCGCGCCGAGTGCGCCGGTGTCCGGCTCGCAGTTGTCGGCCAGCAAGCGGTCCAGGCGGCTGTGCAAGTGGGCGATCCGGTGCCAGAAGCAGGCGGAGCGCTCGTGGGGCAGCAGGTCCATGGCCAGCTTCCAGCCATCTCCGGGTGCGCCGAGCAGGCGTTCACCGGGGACGCGCACGTCGTCGAGGAAGACCTCGGCGAACTCGTCGACGCCATGCATGGTGCGCAGCGGCCGTACGGTGATGCCGGGGGAGTCCATGTCCACGAAGAAGGCGCTGATGCCGTCATGGCCCGGTCCGCCGGTGCGGGCCAGCAGGACGCAGCGGGCGGCGTACTGGGCCAGGCTCGTCCACACCTTCTGCCCACTCACCAGCCAGTCGTCACCGTCGCGTACCGCCCGCGTGGACAGTGAGGCCAGGTCGCTGCCCGAGTCCGGTTCGGAGAAGCCCTGGCACCACTGCTCGCGGCCGCTCAGCAGCCGGGGTACCATCCCGGCGGCCAGCGCGGGCGGCGCGTAGTCGATCAGGGTGGGGACCAGGACCTCGACCATCGACCAGATGCCGGGCTCGGCCAGGTCGCGCGAGGCGATCTCCTCGCCGAGCACCGCCCGCAGGACGGCGGGCCCGCCGATCCCCCCGACCTCGCGGGGCCAGCCGTACCGCATCCAGTCCGCTTCCCACAGCGCCCGGCGCACCCGGGCGAGCTGGGCCACCTGGGCGTCGAGGCCGTGGTCGTCCCCCGGAGCCAGGTCATGGGCGTCGAGCCAGGCACGTACCTCGCGCCTGAAGTGCGCGGTCCTCATGGACGGGAGCGTTCGAAGGCGTGCGGGCGGCCGGAGTCGTGGTCGCCGCTGCGCCGGATGAAGGTCATGGCGCGGGTGCGCAGCCGCCACCCCCGGGTCGTCCGTACGTAGGTGTCGTCGTAGTAGCCGATGCGCATCGCGTGCTCGGAGTGCTCGACGAAGCACAGGGGCTGGGTGCCGGTGGCCGCGTCACCGTTCAGCTCGATCACCGGCGTCCCCGCCAGGAACAGGCCCTTGGGCGCGGCGGCGATCAACGCGGGGAACCCGTCGAGCGGGTAGCTGTCGCCGAACGCGCTGTAGGTGCCGTCCGGGGTGAACACGGCGAGCGCTCCGTCCACGTCGCCGCGGGTCATGGCCACCGCGTAGCGAGCCAGGAGCTGCTCGATCTCCACCAGGTCGTCGGTAGGGCTCAAGGGAACGCCTTCCTCGTCGTCCACTGAGAAGGAGAATTAGATTCTCGCATACGAGTATCGTGTACGAATGGTTGATTCTCCAATAGGGAGAAGCTAGTTTCCACATCATGGATCAATTCCTGGCCTTCACGGTGGTGGGCCTGAGC
>NZ_DATMVN010000001.1:0-3908 GCF_035563135.1 Streptomyces sp. | reverse complement strand
CTTCCGGGCCTGGGAGCCCGGCCCGTTCGCCCGCCTCGCGCAGGCGGGATTCGCGGTCGCCTGCCCGGACTACCGCCTCAGCGGCGAAGCCCCCCACCCCGCCCAGCGGGACGACCTGGCCGCTCTCCTCGCCTGGCTCGGCTCCCGCGCCGGCGACCTCGCGATCGACACCACCCGGACGGTGCTGTGGGGCGAGTCCGCCGGCGGCCACCTCGCCGCCCTGACCGCCCTCACCCAGCCCGCCGGCACGATCTCCGGCTGCGTCACCTGGTACGCCCCCACCGACCTGCCCGCCCTCGCCGAGGACCGCCCCGAGGGCACCTACGACGCCCAGGACCCGGCCTCCTTCGAGGCGCTGCTGCTCGGCGGTGCCCCGGCGGCCCTCCCGGAGGCGGCCCGTGACGCGAGCCCGGTCACCCACGTCGGCGCCGGCGCCCCGCCCTTCCTCCTCCTGCACGGCACCGACGACGCGCTGATCCCGGCCCGGCAGTCCGTCCGCCTGGCCGACGCCCTGCGCGACGCCGGTCACCACCCCGACCTGCGCCTGCTCAGCGGCGGCGACCACCTGTGGGTGGGCCTGACCGAAGCGGAGGTGGAGGAGTGCTACACCCGCACGGTCGACTTCGCACGCCGCTGCACGGGTGGCGGTACCGGGGGAGCGTGAGGCGGGCCGGGAGCCGCGTGCCGACGCGCTGGTCATCGCCGCTCGTCGCCGGCTGCGACCGGCCCGGTCACTTCCTGGCGGCCGGCGAGTGACGACGTACAGGGCGGCCGCAGGGCGTTGTTCATGGCCGCGGACCGGGTGGCTGAACAAATCCCTGCCGCGCTGAACTGGTCCTGTGGTGCCGGGGTCCGGCCCGCGAAGACCGAGTCGCAGCACGGAGAGAGGTCGTCGGGATGTTCAAGAGGGGACGCGTCGCCGTGGTGGCCGCCGGGCTGGTGCTGGCCGTCGGCGGTTGCGGGGGCGGAGTGGACGGCAAGGCCGGTACGTCGGACAGGAGTTCGGCCGGGCCGGCGCCGACCCGGCCGCCGTCCGAGGAACTGGTGCAGTGGGTCGGCGGCCTGTGCGGGGCGACGACCACGCTCAAGAACCTCCGGAAGGACAGCGCGGCGGACCTGAAGGAGATCCGGAAGGCGCAGAAGACCGGCCCGTCGGCCGAACTCCTCGCCATGGGCTATCTGTCCGGTACACCGGACACGGTGGAAACCGTGGACCGCGACCTGAAGCAGCTCGGCCGGTCGGGCGTTCCCGCGGCCGACCGGCTGCTCGCCGCCTGGCTGAAGAAACTGGAGACCGTCCTGCCCGAACTCGTCGACGTCTCCCCGGCCGCGGCCATGGACGACGCCGGGGGCAGTGCGGCGGAGGTCGACACACTCGTGCAGTCCCTGACCCCGCCCGAGCCGGACCTGCCGGCGCTGACGAAGAAGGACCCGCGGCTCGCAGCCGCGCACGAGCGGGCGAAGCAGTGCGCCGCGGGCTGGGAGCCCGGAGGACCCGGCGGGGGGACGGGCTCGCCCGCGCCCGATCACACCGGTCCGCTGCCCGAGGCGGCGGACGGCGAGAACACCGGCGCCTGCTCGGACGGCGCGTGCGAGGTCCTGGTGACCTCCACGGCGGACATCACGGCGAACGGGGTGAGCGTGCATGTCACCGTGGCCGACGAATTCGTCACCTTCCGGACGGAGGGCACCGTGATGCAGTTGGGCGGCGCGGGCGGCGAGGCCGGGTTCGGTGACGAGCTGAAGGCGGTCGTCGTCGCGCACGACGAGGACGGCGCCGTGCTGAAGTTCAGCATTCCCTGAGCCCTCCCCGCGCAGGCATCCCCCTGAGCCCTCCCCGTACGGGCATCCCCCTGAGCCCTCCCCGTACGGGCATCCCCTTGAGCCCGCCCCGCACGGGCGAGGGGCATCGCTAAGGGATGTCGCACACCGTCCGGTATCCGAGGTGGGGCAGGTGCTCCTCCCATTCGGCGCGCGTGAGGATCCCGCCGGTGTGGTCGCAGACGTAGTCCGCGGCGCGGTGCGTGTCCAGGAGCCACACCCGGGCCGTCAGGTCGTAGCCGGCGGAGGCGAGGGTGTCGCCCTGCGGGCTGAAGGCGACGGAGGTGACGGTGTCGAGGTGTCCGGTGAGTTCCCCGCCGGCGGGCTCGGCACGGTCCGGCCGTGCCACGTCCCACAGCCGGACCGTACGGTCGCTGCCGCCGGTGGCCAGTGTCTTCCCGTCGGGCGAGTAGGCCACCGACCTGACCGGCCCGCGGTGCCCGTCCAGCTCCTCCCCGGCCTGCCGGGCGTGGTCCGGCCGGCGTACGTCCCACAGCCGCACCGCGCGGTCCTCGCCGCCGCTGGCCAGCGTCCTCCCGTCCGGGGCGAAGGCGACCGCGTTGACCGATTCGTCGTCCCCGGCGAGCGCTTCGCCGGCGGCCCGCGCACGCGTCGGGTCGCCCACGTCCCACAGCCGCACCGTGCCGTCCTCGCCGCCGCTGGCCAGCGTCCTTCCGTCCGGGGCGAAGGCGACGGAGCGGACGGCGCCCCCGTGGCCGCGCAGCGGTGCGCCGAGCGGCCGCACGCGGTCCGGGTGGCGCGCGTCCCACAGCCGCACCGTCCCGTCCTCACCGCCGGTGGCCATCGTGCGGCCGTTCCGGGCGAACGCGACGGTGAGGGCGCCGCCTTCGTGCGCGTCCAGCGGTCCGCCGAGCAGGACCGGACGTTCGGGCGCGGAGACGTCCCACAGCCGTACGCTGCCGTCCAGCGAGCCACCGGCCACGGTGCGGCTGTCCGGGGCGAACGCGACGGACAGCACCTCGTCCTCGTGGCCGGTGAGCATGCGCGGGAGCCGGCGCGGGCGGCCCGGCTCGTCGACGTCCCACAGGCGGATCAGCGCGTCGTCGGTGCTGGCGGCGGCGAGCAGGTGGCCGTCGGGGCTGTGGGCGACGGCGGTCAGCGGGTTGGTGAAGTCCGTGAGGACGGTCGGCGGCCGGTGCCAGAGGCGGACGCTGTGGTCGACACCGGCGCTGGCGAGGGTACGGCCGTCGGGGCTGAAGGCCACCTCCCAGACGGCCTCCGTGTGGCCGGCCAGCGGCTCCCCGAGCTGTTGCGGATATGCGGGGTTGGCCACGTTCCACAGGACCGGCGCGTTGTCCTCGCCCGCGCTCGCCAGGGTGCGGCCGTCGGGGCTGAAGGCCACCGACATGACGGGCGCGGTGTGCGCGGTGAGCGGATCGCCCAGCGGCCGGAGGCGGCCCGGGTCGGACGCGTCCCACAGCCGTACGGTGTCGTCGAAGCCGGCCGTGGCCAGCGTCCGGCCGTCCGGGGAGAAGGCCACCGTCCAGACGGGAGCGGTGTGTGCGCGCAGCGGCTCGCCGAGCGGCTCGATCCCCTCGCCCCGGCCGAACCGCCACATCCGTACGGCACCGTCGAAACCCGCCGTGGCCAGGGTGCCCCCGTCCGGGGCGAACGCGACGGCGCGGACACCGTCCTTCCCGGACGTGTCGGCCTCGGCGGGCCGGCCGACCGGTGTGAGCCGGCCGGACCCGCCCAGGTCCCACAGCCGTACGGTTCCGTCGTCCCCGGCGGTGGCCAGTGCCCGGCCGTCGGGGGCGAACGCGACGGAGACGACGGTCTCCTGGTCATGGCTCACCAGCGGCCGGCCGACGGAGCGGGGCCGCTCCCGGTCGTGCACGTCCCACAGCTGGACGCCGCCGCCTTCCCCGGTGGCCGCCAGCAGGCCGCCGTCCCGCGGCGAGAAGGCGACCGCACCGACCGGGCCCGTACGGAAACGCAGCGGCTTCCCCACAGGTTTGCCCAGCTCCCCGGGCCGTTCCGCCGTCCCGGGCCGCACGGTGGTGTCCCACAGCCGGACCGTGCCGTCGTGGCCGCCGCTGGCGAGGGTGCGGCCGTCGGGTGCGTAC